>NZ_CP051627.1:0-303611 GCF_023208015.1 Thermobifida alba
TCTTTGCACCTCCGATTAGTCAGGTCTAGGAGTGCGAGCGGTGCAGGGGAGTTCCCCTGCTCGCTTGGCGGGCTTCGGAGGGCACCAGGTGAGGGATTCTTACGGTGGAGCCGTGCCAGAGGGTGGTCAGGAACGACGAGAATTGAAATAATCGGCCAGGTTCTGGATTCGGGTGCCGAGATCAGCGGATTCCCTGGAATCCCGCACCGGGGGGCGAGCTGAGGGCGGAGGACCCGCTCCACATCAAGAGGTGTGGCGGTGACCCTGACAGTCTCCTGAGGCGTAATGACGAGCCAGTATCAGGGGAGGCTTCGGGATTGACAATGATCGTGTCCGGAATATGGGAATGATGTCCGGACATCCCCTAAATGGGTGATGCTGTGAGGGGCCAGTGGTCACCGAAAGAGGCTGGGAGGATGCTTCCAGTGTTCTTGCCAGGCGGAACGGCCACACCACGGATCGTGGAGTTCCGGTTTCCTCCGGGGACCGGCGTCGATAATCTCGGAGCATGCCTCCGAAGCGGCGCGGTACGCGCATCCCCCAGCAGACGCCCGCCGACCAGCACGCCGAGTGGCTGCGGCTCGTCGCTCCCGACGGGCCGTTCCTGTCGGTGGACGTCCTCACCCAGGTTTTTCCGCACGGCCTCGACAGCGTGGACACCGACACTCGGAGCCGAGTACGCCAGGCGTGGGGCGAGGTCCAGGCCGACCCCGACCTGCTGCTGCCCTCCTGGATCGACTTCGTCACCGAGAAGCTGCTCGGCTGGAAACCGCGCTTCTTCACTGAACCAACCCGGAGCGGACCCGGACCGCACCCCGACCGTGTGCTCACCGGCCCCGGTCCCAGCGGGCAGCCCGAACCACGCCTGCACCTGTATCGCCTTCCCTGGGAAACCGACCTCACCAGCGCCCGGCGCGACAGCCCTGCTCCGGTCGAACGGGCCGCGGCACGCTGCCGTAGCGAAGGCGTCCCCCTGGCGCTGCTCACCAACGGACGCCTGTGGGCACTGGTCCACGCCCGCCCCGGAGAACCCACCTCCACAGCCGTTTTCGACGCTGACCTGTGGCTGGAGGAACCGGTCCTCCTAGCGGCCTTCGTCACGCTGCTCGCCGGCAACCGGGTGCGCCTGCCCGAGATCGAGCGTGACGGCACCAATCCCACCGACTCCACGGCGGCGCTGTTCGCCCGCACCTTCGCCGCGCAGGGCAGCCTCACCGAAAAGCTCGGCGAACAGGTCCGCCAGGCCGTGGAACTGCTGGTCGCCGAGATCGCCCGCCTCGACCGGGAGGCGGACGGCGCACTGCTCGCTCCCGTCAGTGAACGCGACATCTACCGAGGTGCGCTCACCGTCCTCATGCGGATCGTGTTCCTGCTCTACGCCGAGGAGCAGCGGCTGCTGCCCGGCGACGACCTCTACGTCGAGCACTACTCGGTGACCCGACTCTACGACCAGTTGAAGCGAGACCAGGACCGGCACGGCGAGCAGATCGGCGACCGCAGGGCCGCCGCCTGGCCGCGCCTGATCGCCCTGTTCACCGGTATCTACAAGGGGGTGGAACACCCCGACCTGCGCATGCCCGCCTACGGGGGTGAGATGTTCAGCCCCACCCGGTTCCCATGGCTGGACGGACTGCGGGTCACCGACCGGGTCGTCTTCCAAGTCCTCGACGCTCTGCTCATGCTGCGTCCCCGCGGCAGGAAGGGCACGCCCACCCGAATCTCCTACAAGGGACTCGGAGTCGAGGACATCGGGCACATCTACGAGGGCCTGCTGGAGTTCTCCTGCGTCCGGGTAGACGAACCGTACGTGGGACTCATCGGCAAACGTGAACCGGAGCTGCCGCTTCGCGAACTGGAAACCCAGTACTCGGCAGGGGAAGAGCACTTCCTCGCCTGGCTGAAGGAGCAGACCGACGCCACCTCCAAGCAGTTGGAGAAAGCGCTGGCCGCCGTCCCCACAGCCGAGCAGAGCGCCGCCCTGCACGCAGCCGGGGACTCCGACGCCGACCTTGCCGACCGGGTCCTGCCGTTCTGGGGCCTGCTCCGCGCGGATCTACGCAGCGAGCCGACGGTCTTCCCCGCCCGGTCAGTGCTGTTCACCCAGGTGGGAGAGCGCCGCAAGACCGGCACCCACTACACGCCGCGCTCCCTGGCAGAAAAGGTCGTCGAGCACACCCTTGCTCCGCTGGTCCACAGCCCGGGACCGGCCGAGGGCGCAGAGCGCGCGGAATGGCGGGTCAAACCCGCTGAGGAATTGCTGAAGCTGAAGGTCGTGGATCCGGCTATGGGGTCGGGGGCGTTCCTCGTGGCGGCCTGCCGCTATCTCGCCGACCGTGTGGTGGAGGCATGGCGGCGCGACGGCCTGCCGAGAGAGATCGAAGAAGCCCTCGGCTGGGACGCCAACTTCGACGACTTGACCCTGTTCGCCAAGCGCCGGGTTGCCGCCTCGTGCCTCTACGGTGTGGACCGCGACGACATGGCGGTGGAACTGGCCAAGCTGTCGCTGTGGCTGGAGACCCTGGAGAAGAACAAGCCGTTCAGCTTCCTCGACCACGCCCTGCGCTGCGGGGACTCCCTGGTGGGGTTGGTCAGCGAGGAACAGCTCCGAGCATTCCACACTGACCCGGAGCGGGGCCGTAGCTTGCACGCCAACGTGATCGAAATCCAGAACGAGATCGAAAGCGTGCTGGCTGAGACTGCTGACCTGAGGAAGCAGATCGAGGAGATCCCGGACAACGATCCCTCGGACATCGAGAGGAAGACAGACCTGCTCGCCAAGGCGAGGCGACACTCCCAGCGGTTCCGTCTCGCCGCTGATGCGGTGATCGCTGCCGCGTTGGCGGCCGACCGCTACACCACGGTGGAACGCTGGTGGGAGCAGGGAGACAGGGAGAGCAAGAAACTCGGCTGGCAGGCGGCCTACGACGACCTGCTGCTCAACATTTCCGCCGACATGAGGGCGCTGCTGGATGAGAGAACCCACGACTCCCTCGTGGAGGAACGATTCAGGGAACGTATCGAGGACTGGCTGACCGGAGAGCGGGAAGCCCCGATCAAGCCGTTGCACTGGGTGCTGGAGTTCCCCGAGGTGATGGGCAACGGCGGGTTCGACGCGGTAGTGGGCAACCCGCCGTTCATCGGCGGGCAGCGGCTCACCGGCATCCTCGGCACTGACGTGCGCGAGTACCTGGTGGTGGACATCGCCGGAGGCAAGCGGGGCAGCGCCGACCTGTGCTCCTACTTCCTGCTGCGCAACCTGAAGCTCGCCCCGAAGGGCCGTACCGGGATCATCGCCACCAACACCATCGCCCAGGGGGACACCCGGGAAGTAGGCCTGGACCAGGTAGTCGAACAAGGATGGACCATCTACCGGGCTGTCAAAAGCCAGAAGTGGCAAGGAAGCGCAAACGTACACGTCTCGCTGGTATGGGCAGGACACGCCGGGGAGCAGGAGAAGGCTGTCCTGAACGACGATCCCGTCCGGGCCATTACCTCGTCCCTGGACCCGGCATCACGGGTGGTCGAGGAAAGAAAGAAGCAAAAGAAGCGGTGGCAGCCGTGGAGGCTGGTGGCGAACGAAGACCAGGCGTTCATCGGAACGTATGTCCTCGGTGAGGGGTTCATCCTGGAACCCGAGGAGGCAGAGGCCCTCATCGAACGAGATCCCCGCAACCGGGACGTGCTGTTCCCCTACCTCAACGGTAAAGACCTCAACACCCGTCCGGACTGCTCTCCCAGTCGCTGGGTCATCAACTTTGGCACGATGACCGAAGACGAGGCCCGAGAATACCCTGAGCCATTCGCCATCGTAGAGCGAGACGTGAAGCCTCAGAGGATGGCGCAGAAAGATGACTACGGGCGTAAGTACTGGTGGCAGTTCTTGAGAACCCGGCCAGAGATGCAAGAGGCGATCTCGGGCTTGGATCGAGTTCTGGTTATCACCCTTGTGAGTCCGTTGGTCATGCCAGCCTTTGTTCTTGCTGGACAAGTTTTTGCCCATAAACTTGCGGTTTTCGCTACTAGCAAAACTTCTCACTTCTCTGTTTTGTCAAGTGCCTTTCATTATCACTGGGCGTGGGCTCGTTCTTCTACTATGAAGGCGGATCTTAATTATTCCCCTTCGGATGTCTATGAGACCTTTCCGCATCCAAAACTTACAACCAAGGTGACCGAGACCGGCGAACTCCTCGACTCCTTCCGCCGTCCCCTGATGCTCTCCCGGCAACTCGGTCTCACCAAGCTCTACAACCTCGTTCACGATCCCGACTACTCCGACTCCGACATCGACCGCCTCCGTGAGATCCACGTGGAGATCGACGAAGCCGTCAAGGAAGCTTACGGCTGGCACGACCTCGACCTCGGGCACGGCCACCACGAGACCCCGCAGGGGACGCGCTGGACGATCAGCCCCGCCGCCCGGGTGGAGGTGCTGGACCGGTTGCTGGAGTTGAACTTCGCCCGGCACGACGAAGAGGTGCGGAAGGGCCTGTACCCGAGCAGGAAGCGCAAGGGTGCGGCCAAGAAGAAGCGGAAGCCTGCGGCCACTCCCCAGCCCTCGATCGACGGCGCGATGTTCCCCCCGGACAACGCACTGTTCTAGGGCCCTGAGTCCAAGCCGACAAGCCCTCCGGGGAGTCTCTGAAGAGAGACGGGAAGGAAGCTGATCTTGTGGAGAGACGGCTGCTTGAGCTGAGCGTCGAGAACTTCCGCAGCCTGCGTCGAGTCAAGATTCCGCTCGGACCGCTCAATGTGCTGGTCGGACCCAATGGCGTGGGAAAGACGAATGTACTCGACGTGTTCGGATTCCTTGCCGACATCATCCGGTACGACATCGAGCCCGCACTGAACGCCAGAGGCGGTTTCTCGGCAACTGCGTTTCGGGGGATGGAAGGAACGCCGTCCCACATCCGGATCAACCTGAAGGCCACTTGGACCAGGAACAGTAGTCACAACGCCCCCGACGAGTACGAGCTGCGTATCACCCAACGTTCGAAAGGAGAATCCGTTTCGCTGTCACGCCGGGAGAGCTTTAGGTTCAAACGCACTCAGGGGCGCGGACGGCGGATCACCATCAGTGGGCAGAGGGCCCAAGTGGTCGACGTGAAGCAGGAGACCAAGGAGGAGACGAGACACTCGATCGGTCTGCGCCGTCTCAGCAGTGGGCTGTCCGTCCTCCCTCGGCTGACCGACGAGTCCGGCGGGACCGAGGTGGCCGCGCTTGCAGAACGGCTCGCTTCGTTTCGGGTGTTTGACGTGAACGTTTCCGCGGCCTGTAACCCTACGCGCTACCCGGTTGCCATGAATCACCTCTCACTGGCTGACGGGGCTTTCACGCTGGCCCCCGACGCTTCCAATCTCGCCGCGTTCCTGCTGTGGCTGCGAGAGGAGGAGGAAGAGGCGTGGGGGCAGCTTGAGGAGGACGCTCGGGAAGTCCTGCCGCAGCTGAACCGGATCGATTTTGACTTTCCTTCGGGGGCGGGGCGCGAGGTCGTCATTGTGCTGCACGAAAAAGGGCTGAACGGTCCTATACAGCTCATTGACGCTTCCTATGGGACCATCCGGCTGCTGGGACTTCTCGCACTGCTCTACGATCCGTATCCGCCCGCACTCACCTGTATTGAGGAGATCGACCACGGTCTTCACCCGCAGGCGTTGGAGTTGCTGGTCGAACGCCTCCGGGACGCGAGTGAACGCACTCAGTTCCTCATCGCGACTCACTCACCTGCCCTCGCCGACCGGTTGAAACCCCACGAATTGATCGTCTGCCAGCGTGACGAGCAGGGAGCTTCACAGGTTCCGGCGCTGTCCACCAGACAGATCGAGGAGATCGTGGAGGCCAGCGAAGGGCTGCCGCTGGGAGAACTGTGGTTCTCGGGCAGTCTGGGAGGGGACCTTTGAGCCGGAGAGGGGGCACCAGCACCAGGGCGACGCGCAAACCGGTGGTCGTCGTTGCGGGGGAGGACCGCAATGACCGTGCGAGTCTGCGCATCCTGCTTGAAGAGATCTGTCCGGAGATGCGTGGCCGGATCGTCGAGATCAAGGACAAAGTGCGCTTACGGGAAGCGACGGGGAGCAACCTCAGAGACCGGGTTGACACGCTGGCACGCAAGGTCCGGGCGCGGGCAAAGCTGGAACAGGCAGAAGTAGCCTGTGTCTTCATCCATGAGGACCTCGACGCCCCGGAGAGTCGGGGGTACTCGGAAGTCCACCAGAAAGTGGAACGCGAACTCCGCACTCAACTCGACAGCGCCCACTACGTGCTGGCTGTAGCGGAGATGGAGGCGTGGATGCTGCTCTTCCCCCAGGCGCTCACCGCCATGGTGTCCACATGGAAACTCCCCGCCAAACATCAGGGCAGAGACACCGGGCGGATCACCGACCCGAAGAAAATCCTGATGGGCGAGCTTGGAAAAGGAAAACGGCGCTACCGGGAATCGGACGCCTCGGACGTGTTCCGCACGATCGTCGACGGCGGCCACCTCGCCTCGCCGAAAGGCTCCAACCGCTCCTGGGACCGATTCTGTTCGGACGCCCGCGAGTGCGGTAGCAGCCACCTCAGAGTGGGAAAAGGCTGATCGAGCTCGGCTTTTAGTTTTGCATGAGTGTCTCAAGAATCAAATTGATCAACAAGTACCGTTGTGGTTAGGATCGGGCGTACGCCCGATCCTAACCACAACGGCGCCGTTCGTCGCGCTTCGAAGTCATCACTCTAAGTGATGACTTCGAAGCGCGACGAACGGGTTCTCCGTTCAGGCTGAGGCGGCTCGGACTGACGATGAGAACCTCTCGGCGAGTTCGTGCATGGACAGGAAGTAGCGGCCGTGGGTCTGGAGCAGATCGTTGCGGGCCCGGGCGCTGAGCACACGGCTTCGATGTTCTGGTCTCGGTAGGTGTCCTCAGTCGCGAACCAGGCGTGCATGGCCTCGCGGGTGTCGCTGAACTCTGCCTCGCTGAGCAGCGCACCTCGCGAGCGGTCGTAGACCAGTAGGAAACTCTTCGCGTACCCACCGTACTCTCGCAGCTACGTGAGTTCTGTGTAACTTCCAGTGCTGATTGCAATCATCGGCTGATCGAAAATGTGAAAGAAGTGGCTCAGCTGCTCGTGTTGGTTTGCTAGGAAGCTTTTGTTCCTCCTGCGAGGGCTCAAATCGGAGAAATCTATAGCAGGGGTCATGCAAACTTGATAAGAAAGGAGCGGTGCGGCAGGAAGAGGTAGAGGGCAACGGTGAAGTCCTGGCAGCGGTTTCTCGTGCGGCCGATGGTGCGAGCGAAGCTCAGTGAACTGCACAGCCAAGGGTTCGAGTCCTTTTTCCACAGCTTGATGCAACTTCGCTACCCCGACTTCGTGCCGGTTCGCACCCAGGGCCGTCTGGGGGATCTGAGCGCCGACGGACTCACGATCAACAACCGGAAGCTCTACGCGTGCTACGCGCCGGAGACCTACGACGCCTCCGAGATCAGAAGAAAGTTCACGAAGGACCTCGCCGGGGCCCTGGAGAAGCGCGGGGACGAGTTCGACACCTTCGTCTTCGTCCACAACGACCTCCGGGGGGTCGGGCCGGTGGTCAGCTCAGAGCTCAGCAAAGCCCGGACGGCCCACCCCTCCATCGCGTTCGAAGTGTTCGGAGCGGCCCGTTTCATCCAGGAGATGTGCAGACTTGAAGTCCCGGATGCGGAGGACCTGCTCGGACAGGAGTTCCCCGCGGAAGAGACGGTCTCCGGGGTCGAGCTGAGGGACCTCGCTCCGCTCCTCGACGAACTGAGGGAGAAGCGGGCACAGGCCAGACCGCCGGGAGCGATTTCTCCGCCGCCGCGCAACAAGCTCGAATACAACGGATTCTCCGTCGACCTGCGGGACGAACTGGTGCAGCGCATGAAGTACGTCCCTCTGGTCGAGGCCTACTACCAGCAGCGGAACGACCCGTTCGAACGCGACGAGGCCGCTGCCGCCTTCCACGTCGAGTACCAGCGGATCAGCCAGGAACACGAGGACCCCGACGAGGTCTTCTACCAGCTTCAGCAGTACGTTCTCGGCAACAAGGCTCCCTCGCGGAAGAGATACGTCGACGCGCAGGTCATCCTGATGTACTTCTTCGGGGAGTGTGAGATTTTCAAGGTCCCGCCCAAAGACTGGCAGCCGTCGGACGACTACACGGAGGTGGCAGGGTGATCACCCCGACGAAGGGCATCGCGCCGCAACGCGCCCTGCTCGCGGTCGGTGCGCAGATCCTGCTGGCCACCGAACGCCAGTCCGTCACCGTCACCCAGGCGTGGCGGCGGCTCAAGGAGTGGCGGGCCGAGCACCGGCACACCTCCCCCATTCCCTTCTGGTGGTTCGTCCTGGCTCTCGACGTCCTCTACGCGCTGGGAGTGGTCGAACTCCGCCACGACGTCCTCGTGTTCAGGGAGCGTCCCCATGCTGCGTGAACTCGGATCGGACGACCCCCGTTTCCGCACGGTCCGCTTCCGGCCGGGGCTCAACCTGCTCGTCGCCGACCGGACCGAGACCTCCACCGATGACCAGAGCCGCAACGCCGTCGGCAAGACAAGCGTGGTGGAACTGCTGCACTTCCTGCTCGGGGCTGACAAGACGAAGTTGACCACCCACAAGGCCACCGTCGACTCGATCTTCCAGCTCGACATGGACTGGCCGGGGCAGGAGACACCGATCAGGGTCAGGCGGACCGGCCGTCGGCCGAGCGAGGTCCTGCTGAATCCGGACGTTACACGGGGGCCGCAGACTCTCTTCGACGGTGAGCGGCCCGTTCCGCTCAAGGAGTGGCGTGCCGCCATCGAACGCGACCTGTTCGGCATACGCCCTGAGGACAAGGGACTCAGCGGACGCACCCTACTCAGCCTCTACCTGCGCCGTGAGGAGAGGGACGGGTTCAACGACGCGCTCAAACCCGCGGGACGGGCCTCCGCCCACCTGGTCACCACCAACCTGTGCTACCTGCTCGGCATGGACTGGGCGTTGGCCCGGCGCTACGCCGACCTCTCCGAGAGGGAGTCGACCAGGAGGAAACTGGCCGCCGCGGAGAAGGACCCCGTGTGGGGCCGGATCGTCGGCTCGTCGGCGGAACTACGCGGCCAGATTCGCACGGTCCAGCAGCGGGTCGACGACCTGCAACGGCAGATCGACGAATTCCAGGTGGTCCCCGAGTACGAGGAGATCCAACGGGAAGCCGACGAGGTCAACAGCCGCATCCGCAAACTCCGCAACGACGAGGTCGTCCACCGCCGCAACCTGGAAGAGCTGGAACAGGCCGTCACCGACGTGCACGAACCCGACGACCGCTACCTGGAACAGGCCTACGCCGAACTCAACGTCGTCCTCGGCGACCAGGTTCGGGCCCGTTTCGACCAGGTCAGGGAGTTCCACCAGGCAGTGGTGCGCAACCGTCGGCACTACCTGGACGAGGAGATCGCCCAGCTCCGGGAACGCATCAGAGCCAGCGAACGGGAACGCGAGGAACTGGGACTCCGCCAGGCCGAACTCATGCGCGTCCTGAACGAGGGCGGAGCACTGGACACGCTCACCGTCATGCAGCACGCCCTCGGCCGGGAACTCGCCCACCTCGAAGCGCTGCAACACCGGCTCAACGCAGCACAGGCCCTGGAACAGAGCAAACGGGAGATCGACCGGGAGAAAGACCGCCTCGAAGAGGAGATGCAGACCGACATCGAGGAGCGGGCCGAGGTCGAACAGCAGGCCAACGCCCTGTTCAGCTCGTTCGTCCAGGAGCTCTACGGAAACGACCGCACACCCTATCTCGCCTTCAAGGCACGCAAGAGCGCGTTGGACATCATCCTGCAGCTCGACAGCGACGACAGCAGCGGGATTTCCAACATGAAGACCTTCTGCTTCGACCTGACCTGCGCGATCATCGCGCACCGTGCGGGACGCGGCCCCGACTTCCTGGTCCACGACAGCAAGCTCTACGACGGTGTGGACGAACGCCAGGTCCACCGGGCGTTGACGCTGGCCGCCCGGCTCATGGAAGACGAAGGCATGCAGTACGTCGTCACCATCAACTCCGACGACCTCGCCAAGGCCGAGAACCTCGGATTCGATCCGGCCCCCTACGTCATCGAGCCCCGCCTCGACGACACCCCCGACGGAGGGCTCTTCGGCTTCCGGTTCTGAAGGACGACCGGAACAGCCCTCCAGGGGACGTTGCCCGCTCCCGGCCGGTCTCTGGGGAGCGCCTGACCGGAACAAGTGGACGACAAGGGGCGAGAGCGCGGTTACCGTGGCACAGTGATCGTGCCCGATGATCTCTGGAACTGCCGGAGCCACCGATGCCCGAAATCCTCCTGGACCTCCCCGAAGAAGCCATCGAGAAACTCCGTTTTGCTGCCCGCCTGATGGGAGTGAGCGAGAGCGGGGTCGTCATCCGCCTCATCGACTCCTGGAGCGGGGAATCCGCCCCGGCGGAGTCCCCGAGAAACGTCCGGTCCCCGAAGCAGAACGGCTCCACCGAGCCGCGGGAGGTCCCGGTGTTCGCCCTCTACGCGGGTGAACGCGTCGACGGGCGGTACGACCCGGGAGCGGGAACCCTCACCATCGACACGCCGCCGTGGTCGGGGGAACTGTTCCCCGCCCCCAGCGGGGCGGCGAAGGCCGTCATCCGCCACTTCAAACCGGGAGCGGGAACAGCCAGCCGCAACGGATACGAGTTCTGGAAGGTCTCCGCCACCCGTGAGAAGCTCGGCTCCCTGCGGACCGGTTGAGGCTTTTCCCAATCCCTCGCGGTCTGTCACCGTATCGCCCTACAGTGGCCTGCATGAGTGACAAGCCGGTGCTCACGCCCCCCACCGCGCGTCAGATCCGAGCCGAACTCGAACGGCTCGTCGTCGAGGACCTGTACGGGCCGGTCGACGGAGACGAACACGAGGAACTGCCCAGCGGGGAACGTCCCGTCGACCGCTACATCCTCGGCCGCCTCGCCCCCAACGGCGCGCTCATCCAACCCGAGGAACAAGACGGGCTCGCCGACTCCGGAGTCTTCGACAGCGACGAGCCCGACGTGGACGACACCGGCTCCACCGGCCCCGACGCCCCCGCGGCACCCAGCATGTTCTGCTCCGCGCACGGATTCACCGTGTGTGTGGAACCGCAGACCACGCAGCTGCACGCCCGCGCCTCCTGGGCGCGCTACATCTCAGTGGACAACCCGGACCCGGAGAAGCAGGGAAAGATCTACCGTCGAGAGCCCCACCGGGGCGAGACAGAGATCCCCGTCGACCGGGATGGGGAGTTCGGACCATTCGACCTCGACCCCGACCAGCCGGGGGTGTGCGTGCGCGGCCGGGTACGCACCTACGGCGGGCTCCGACTGGTCACCGTCTTCCTTGTCAACGCCCAGCACGGCGACGCCAAGAGCCAGGAACTCTGGCTGTTCCAGGCCGAACTGAGCCTCACCGCCGCTGACGGAGTTTCCCCGGTCTTCGTGCCCCGTCCCGAGAGCTTCGCCGGCGGGGACCGGCTCGACATCGAGGAACAGCGGCGACTGGCCATGACCCACCGGTTCGCCGCCGAGTTCGCGGTCGGCCACAGCGTCGCAGTGGACGTCGAGACAGCCCCCGGAGACCCGATGCGGGCGGTCCGGGTGCGCACCTCGGCGGTCCCCGGACACGAACTTCCCGCGACCGACGTGCCCAACGCCGCAGACGATCCCGACCTGCCCGAACTCGCCGACCTCGTCGTGGACATGAAGGCGCTCTCCGAGATGGACGCCGTGTCCGCACGCACCGCCCTTGACCCGCTGGTCACCGGCTACCGGCGGTGGATCGAACGCCAGAGATCGCGGATCGATGACCCCGGAACCCACCTCGGCGACTACCGCGCCGAAGCCGAACGCAACCTTGTGGACGCCGAAGTCGCCGCAGAACGTATCGGCCAGGCCATCGACCTGCTGGAGAACGACCCCCGGGCGTTCGCCGCGTTCCGGTTCGCCAACCGCGCCATGTACCTGCAACGCGTCCACTCCATCGCTGCGCAGAAACGCGACGGCGACGAAGACCAGGCCATCGACGACCTGGTGGAGTCCCTGGACGTGCCGCGCAACCGCAGCTGGCGCCCCTTCCAGCTCGCCTTCCTGCTGCTCAACCTGCCCTCACTCACCGACCCGGCCCACCCCGAACGGGCCGACGACGAAGGCCGCATCGCTGACCTGCTGTGGTTCCCGACCGGTGGCGGCAAAACCGAGGCCTACCTTGGCCTCACCGCCTACACGCTCGCCATCCGCCGCCTTCAGGGCACGGTCGGTGCGTTCCGCGGACACTCCGGGGTGGCCGTCCTCATGCGCTACACACTGCGGCTGCTCACCATCCAGCAGTTCCAACGCGCCGCCACCCTCATCTGCGCCTGCGAGGTACTCCGCCGCCAGGACGAACAGACATGGGGAGCAGTGCCCTTCCGCATCGGCCTGTGGGTGGGCGGCAAAGTTACCCCCAACCGCACCGACGCCGCCGCGGACTGGGTCAAGGCCAAACGCACCGGTCGCGGCGGCAACCGGGCCGACGGCTCCCCTCACCAGCTCATGGCCTGCGCCTGGTGTGGCAGCGCCATCGACCCCGGGACCGACATCGACGTCGACACCGTGCGGCAGCGCACCCTCGTGCACTGCCCCGACCTCGACTGCCCGTTCAGTTCCTACAACAGTCAAGGAGAGGGCCTCCCGGTTCTCGTCGTCGACCAGGAGATCTACCGCCTGGTGCCCTCCCTGGTCATCGCCACCGTCGACAAGTTCGCCCAACTCGCCTGGCAGGGCGAGACACGAGCCCTGTTCGGCGGGGTGCGCCAGGTCTGCGAGCGACACGGCTATCTCACCGGTGAACTCCACGCCACCGTCTGCGGAGACGCCCGGAGCCACAAGGCGGAACACAGAGGGCGGAGCCACCCTGCGGCGTCCGTCCGACCAGCGGAGCGGCTCCGCCCGCCGGACCTCATCATCCAGGACGAACTCCACCTCATCTCCGGCCCCCTGGGCTCACTGGTCGGCCTCTACGAGACCGCTGTGGACCGCCTCGCCACCTGGGAGTATCCCGTCCCCGGCAGGGAGATGACCGTGAACGTCCGCCCCAAGGTCATCGCCTCCACAGCGACAGTGCGACGCGCCTCCCGACAGATCAGCTCGCTGTTCGCGGGACGTGAGACCAGAGTCTTCCCACCACCGGGCTTGGACGCCGCGGACAACTTCTTCGCTCGCCAACGTGACCCCGCCGTCCGCGACGGCCGCCGCTACGTGGGGATCTGCGCGCACGGCGTCCGGCTCCGCTCCACCCAGATCCGCCTCTACGTGGCCGTGCTCGCCGCCGCCCAGAAACTCCACGACAAGTACGGCGGCAACGAGATCACCGACCCGTACATGACCCTGGTCGGCTACTTCAACAGCCTGCGCGACCTGGGCGGCGTACGCCGCGTCGTCGAGGACGACGTGGCCACCCGGCTCGGCCGCGCCGACGAACGGGGACTCGCCCGCCGCGGCCGTCCCCTCGTGGAGGAACTCACCTCCCGCCTCGGATCCGAAGCGATCCCGCAGGTCCTCTCCCGACTCCAGGTGCCGTTCCCGAAGACCGAAGACACACGCCACCCCATCGACGTGCTGCTGGCCACCAACATGATCGCCGTCGGCGTCGACGTCTCCCGTCTCGGCGTGATGATCGTCAACGGCCAACCCAAGTCCACCGCCGAGTACATCCAGGCCACCAGCCGCGTCGGCCGCAGCAGCCCCGGACTGGTGTTCACTGTCTACGGCTGGTCGCGCCCCCGCGACCTGTCCCACTACGAACGGTTCGGCAACTACCACGCCACTCTTTACCGGCACGTCGAAGCGCTCTCGGTGACCCCGTTCGCCGCCCGAGCCGTGGACCGCGGCCTGATGGGTCTGATCGTCTCCCTGGCCCGCAACCTCTCCGACACCCTCAACCCGAACCTCGGCGCAGGACGGTTCGACCGCACCGGGCAACTCGCCGATCACATCGTCAACGAGATCGAACGGCGCGCCGAACAGGTCACCGACAACAGGAGCGAGGCGCTCGCGGTCGCCGAACAGGCCAACCACCGCCTCGACGTATGGCACCAGCGCCGCAACAGGCAGGGCAGGGACGGCATCACCCTCGCCTACAAGCCCCCCTACAAGTCCAAGGACGTCGTCGGCCTGCTCACCGACCCCGGCGAAGGACGCTGGCGGCCCACCACCTGCCCCACCTCACTGAGAGAGGTGGAACCGGGAATCCGACTCGTCCTCAACCCCGACCACGGCGTCGGAACCGACAACGAACCGCCGTTCCTGCCCAACCAGGAGAAGAACGAATGACCGGCGAGCCGCAGCGCGTGGGAGAGGTACGCGCCAACCAGCTGCTGCACACCTACGGGGTCGGTTCGATCGTGGACCTGCCCAACCTCTCCGTCATCGTCCTCGGCCTCGACGAGTGGAAACAGGCCAAGAGCACCCCCGTCAAGGAGGACCGGCTGCTGGCCACGGTCCGCCGCAAACTCGGCGATCAGGTGACCGACCTGCGGACCCCGCCCTACACCCCGCCGACCAGGAACGTCTTCGACGAATGGGTCAGGATCGGCGTCCCCGTGGGAATCTTCCCCCGCTGGCTGCGCTGCACCTCCCCCGTGTGCAACAAGATCGCACCGGTCGACTCCGGTCTGTTCACCCTGCTGCCCGACCCCTACCGGCCGGACAAGACCCGCTACGTGCACGGCTGCTCCGGACAGGGACGCAAACGCCCCACCGCTGTACCCGCCCGGTTCGTGCTCGCCTGTGCGGACGGCCACCTCGACGACTTCCCGTGGATGTACTACGCGCATCAGGGAGCCGAACCCGCGCCGGGTGACGGCGGCCACTCACTGACCCTCAGTGAACGGGGCACCTCAGGAGAGGCCGCAAACCTCTTCGTCCGCTGCTCCTGCGGCGCCGGCCGTTCGATGGCCGTGGCCTTCGGGACGGACAACGCCTTCCGCCACCTTCCGGCCTGCCGGGGCCGGCACCCGCATCTCGGAACCTTCGAGGGGTGTGGCAAGCCGGCCCGTGCCATGTCCCTGGGCGCCACCAACAGTTGGTTCCCGATGCAGATCAGGGTGTTCAGCCTCCCCCAGGAGGACGACGAACTCGACAACGACATCGCGGAGAACTGGTCGACCCTCCAGATGATGACCGCCCTTTCCAAGGAGCAGGCGCAACCCCTGATCACCCAGATGAACTTCTGGCCGCAACTGGAACGCCACGGCTTCGACAAGGTCTGGGCCGCGATTCAGAAACGGGCCGTTGCGAAGCAGGAGACCGTCGACACCTCCGACGAGGACGGCGAGATCGATATCCTGGAACCCGAATGGGAGGCGTTCACCCGCCCCGAACCGGTCACCCTGCCCGACTTCACCACCCAGCGCGTCGCCACCCCCCGCACCGCGACGTCGTTTCTGGACCGGGTCGTCCTGGTGCCCCGACTGCGCGAGGTTGGCGCGCTCTACGGTTTCACCCGGGTCGACGCCCCCGAGTTCGACGTCCTCTCCACCGACCACGCCCGAGTGGCATCCCTGAGTATCGAGAAACCGACCTGGGTGCCGTGTGCGGAACAACGCGGCGAGGGCATCTTCCTGAAGTTCTCCGAGGAGCGGATCGCCCGTTGGGAGACATCACCGGCCGTCCAAGAGCGAGAGAGGAGCCTCGTCGAGGGGCACGAGCGGTGGCGCGCCGCCCGCCAGATGAAACCGGGGGAGTGGCCCGGAGCCCGCTACGTGCTGTTGCACTCACTGGCCCACGTGCTCATCCGCGAACTCGCCCTCGAATCCGGGTACGGAGCCTCCGGGATCGCCGAACGCATCTACGCCCGCGGAGGATCCCAGCCCATGGCGGGCATTCTCCTCTACACCGCCGCCGCCGACAGCGAGGGAACCCTCGGCGGACTGGTCTCCCTCGGCAAGGAACCCGAGAGGCTGGGAGCCATCATCGAGCAGGCACTCGACGCGGCCCGGCTGTGCAGTTCCGACCCCCTGTGCGCCGAACACGATCCCGTAGACCATGCCAGGCTCTACGGGGCGGCCTGCCACGCCTGCCTGTTCGCCGCCGAGACCTCCTGCGTACGCGGGAACCACTACCTGGACCGGGCACTGGTCGTCGACACCATGTCCCAGGCCACCCGAGGCGCCGGGTTCTTCGGGTGACGAAAGAATCCGGGTTCCGGCGGGGACTCGTCGACACGGTCGTTCGCATCGCCGCCCAGTTGCCCGCGCGGCAGGCTCACGCATGGGCGGCGATCCTCCGGCGGCATCCCGGACCAGACCAGGCGCTGGAAGCCGAACTGATCGCAGCCGCCCCCGGTGGCGGTTCGGCGTCACTGGCCTCGACGCTGGCCGCCCAGTGGCGTCGGGAACCGAAGGTTCCCGGAACGGCGTTGGCGCTGGCCCTCCTCACCGCGTCGGAGACAAGCGAACGTGCGGAACGGCTCCGGGCGCAGGTGGTCGTCACCGGTCCGTCGAGCCTGGAACAGCCCACCAGGCTCACCTCCGCTGCGGTCTTCCAGCTCGTGGCCTCTGCCCGGCGAGAACTCCTCGTGGTCAGCTTCGCCGCCTACCGGTCGGCGGGGCTGGTCGGTGCGCTGGCGGCAGCCACCGACCGGGGGGTGCGGATCGACCTTGTCCTGGAGGACTCCACGGGGGCGGCCGACGCGTTCTCCGCTCTCCAGGGCAGGGTCCGGTTCTGGCACTGGCCGTCGGCGGAACGGGGGGCCAACGGGAGAGCTGCCCTGCACGCCAAAGTGATCGCCGCGGACTGCAGCAGCGCGCTCGTGGGAAGCGCCAACCTGACCGGACGGGCACTGAACGAGAACATCGAGGTGGGGGTGTTCCTACGCGATCCTCGAACGGTGAGGCGGATCGTCGGACACTTTCGGGCATTGATGGGGGAAGACGGTCCGCTGAAACTGTTGAAAACAGATCTGGGACAGAGCTAGCGAATGGGAGAGGATCCCTTTTCGCTGATAGAAATGCGAACAAATGTTCGAGAAATGGCCGGGTGGTGGAAAACCCGCGGGGATGTCATATCCGCCTGCTACGGTTCCCCACGTCTGGAAACCGGTGGTGAGGGAGCGGGCCCCGTGCTGAGGGACAAGGAAGCGCTTGAGGAGTTCAAAGAACTCAAGAAGCGGCTGAACGTCGAATTCGCCGCCCTCGACCAGCGGCTCGCCGAGACCTCCCGGCGCATCGGGGCGTACGCGGCGCGGATCGACGACGACCTGGCCGACTTCCGCCACCCCAGGATCAGGCGGTGCGTCGACGACCTCTGCGCGACCGTCGACCAGCTCGACGAGGCGCCGCTGCGGGTCTACGCGGCCCTGGCGCGGGTCGCCAAGGACGTGCTGCTCGACGACTGGGGCACCGACTTCTGGGCCGTGCCCGGCAAGGTCGGCTACACGCCCAGCGGGGAGATCCCCCGGTGGACGGCCGAGGAGGAGCAGGACGACCTCTTCGCCGACGAGGACCTGCCCGAACCGGCGGCCTCCGCCGAGGGGGACGCGGACCGGGAGGAGAGCGCGGCCGAACTCCTCGACCGGATCGACCGCTGCGCCGCCCACCTCCGGGCGCTGTTCGGCAGCTTCGCCGAGATCTGGACCGCGGTCCGCTCTGCGGCGGAGATCGGCGACGACTCCGCGCTCACCTTCGAAATCGCCAAACTCAAGCGGCTCCCCGAGGAGCTGCGGTCGGCCTTCGCCCTGTGGACCGACGACGTCGACCGGCTCTACGAGGTGTCCCCCGAAACCCTCAGCCACATCAGGGCCGTCGTGCGGCCCACCCCCGGACAGCTGGAGATCTTCTGACCCGTAGCGGCCCGCCCGCCGCACCGGAGACCGCCGACGGCCGGGTGGACCCGGAGATCCTCGCCGCGTTCGACGAGGCCCTCAACTCCGCGTGCGACCGGACCTGGACGGAGACCGGGTACCGGCCCACCTACTTCCGGAAGATGCTCAACGAGCGCGGCGCCCTGGCCACCGCCAGACTGCTGCTGTCCAAGCCGACCATCTCCGACGGCTTCGTCCGGCTGTGGGAACTGGGCCGGCTCGACCTGACCGTCGAGGCGGTCGTGCTCAGCCACCCCGCCTACGCGAAACTGTTCACCCCCGAGGAACTGGAGACCGCCCGCAGCCGCGTCGGCGACCGCATGTGACCGGCCGCGTGGGGCGGGCCGCGGTCCCGGCCCGCCCCACGCGGCTACGGCAGGAACGGGCTCGGCTCACCGCTGTGCGACACGTACAGCGCGTCCCGGGCCCGGGTGCACGACACGAACAGCAGGTTCCGCTCCCGCTGCAGGTCGTGGCCGTGCGCGACGGGGTCCTCGGCGCGGTCGGCGACCTGCTCCGCGTACGGCACCAGGTCGGCGTCCACCCCGACGACCGCCACGCACCGGAACTCCAGGCCCTTCATGCCGTGCATGGTGCCCACCCGCACCCCCGGGCCGTGCGTCAGGGACCCGCTGTCGATGTCCGCGTCCCGCAGCCGCTCCGTGACCTCCCCGGCGAGCGACCGGGTGCGCGCGGCGACCCCGACGGAGTCGGCCTCCACGCCCTGGGACAGCCACTCCTCCACCTGGGCGACCAGCGCGTCCAGTTCGGCCGCCCGGTCGGCGAAGCCGCGCACCACCGGCCGCCGCCCGTGCAGCGGGGACGTGTAGGTGTCCAGGCTGTCCGCCAGGTCGTCCAGCCCGGTGACGGGCGCCGCCCCCAGCACCCGCACCGCCCACGACAGGATCTCCTGGGTACTGCGGTAGCTGACCGTCAGCCGGCGGCTGCGGCCCCGCACGTTGATGCCGAGCGCGCTCAACGACACCCGGTGGTCGTAGATGCGCTGGTGCGGGTCGCCCGCGAGGAACAGGTCGTCGGGGCCCTCGGCGGCCAGCGCCCGCACCAGCCGCCACTTCGCCGGATGCAGGTCCTGGGCCTCGTCCACCACCACGTGCGAGTAGCGCCGCTGCCCGGTGCGGTCCAGGATGTCGGCGGCCTCCGCGGCGATCTGCGTGAACGTCCACAGGTCGGCCTCGGCCATCCGGGCGGTGGCGGCCAGCACCGCGCGCCACACCCGGCGCCGCTGCTCGGGGCCGAGCCTGCCGCCCCGGCCGCGCCGCCGCGCCTCCAGGTAGTCGCGTTCGGTGCGCAGGTTCTGCGCGAGGATCACCTGGTCCCACTCGCCGAGCAGGAACGCGCCGGGGAACCCGCTGTCCGCGCCCGCCTCGTCCCACAGCTGCTCCAGGTCCGCGTCCCGGCAGGGGGTCGGGGCGGAGCCGCGGTCCTCCGCCACTACCTGGTAGGCGACCCGGTCGAGGTTGCGCACGTCCACCCGCTCCCGCTGCGCGGGGTCCTTGACCAGCAGCTCCAGTTGCGTGCGCAGCGCCGCGTCCAGGGTCTTGGTGAACGTGGTCAGCAGGATCGGCCGCCCCGAGTCGTAGCGGGCCGCCAGGTGCGCGACGCGGTGCAGCGCCGTCACCGTCTTGCCGGTGCCCGCGCCGCCGGTGACCATCGCCGGGCCGCTGTAGTCGCGGTGGGCGATCCGGCGCTGCTGCGGGTGCAGGAACACCCGCCACAGGTCGAACGGGGCGTCCAGCAGGTCGCGCAGGCTCTCCGGGCCCTCCACGAACACCGCCCGGTCGGGGGAGCGGCGGATCGCCGCGGTGAGGTCGTCGGGGTCGACGTGCTCGGGCGCGGCCTCCTCCACCAGGTCCCGGCTGAGCTGCTCCCACGCCTCCTCCACGGTCATCCCGGAGGCCAGCGCCACCAGGGCGTTGTGCTGGGCCGGGGGCAGCAGGGCCTCCAACGCGTCCAGGTGGGCCTCGTCGGTGAGCAGCCGCACGATCGACAGGACCTGGTCGTCGATGCCCAACTGCAGCAGGTGCTTGTCGGGCACGTGGTCGAACAGGCGGGTCTCGGTGGTCTCGGCGACCGAGGCGAGCACGTCGCTCATCGTCTCCAGCCCGGCCTCGTCGCGGACCTCCAGCACGCCCAGCGCCTGGTTGACGGAGAAGCGCTTGGTGCGGATGTAGGCGTAGGCGTCGTCGTGCGGCAGCACCGTCACCAGCAGGTAGGTGTCGCCCCTCTCCGGGGCGAGCACCACGCCCCGGTAGCCCCGGGTGACGCGCAGCGTGCGGACGCGGGGGTCGCGGGCGTCGGCGATCTTCTCCAGGTGCCCGCCGGCGTAGTAGTTGGTGGCGAACTTGGCGAGGGCCTCGTCCACGGCCTTCTGCACGCGCTTGTCGAGCTTCGCGTACCGCTGCAGGAAGTCCTTGTCGATGGCGAGCTGCGGCATGGCGGGGATCTTCTCCAGACGTCGGGGGATGAAAACGCCGCCTTCGGCGGGAAAGGAGCGGAACGTGTCTCCTAGCTTACGGGCGGAGTGTCCGAAACTTCGCGGAATCGGGCTGTTCGAGAGGCGGGAGCGGCCTCTCGCCACGGAAGTCCGCTCTCGACATCGACCCCTCCTGTGTTAGAACATGTGTTCTAGACTGGTTCCGTTGGTGGAGTGCGACCAGGGAAGGAGTGGCTCCGATGGCGGAATTCGCTGTCCAGGGGAAACGCTCTAACCTGGGGGATATGCGGCGCAGTGAAGAACGGGTCGCCCTGCTCGCCCTTCTGCTGGGCAGGGGCAGCGGGTGGTCGGGAATCGTCGAGGACATCCTCGACACCGACAGCGTCTGGACGGTCCTGGAGAAAACCCTCGGCTCCCGGGATGTCCTCTTCGACGTCGCAGACGATCCCGTCGAGCAGGCGATGTCCCGGGCCCGCGCCCTCCTGGAACACTGCGAGTCCCGCGGCATCGGCGTCCGTGCCTTCTGGGAGGACGACTACCCCGCCGCACTCCGCGAGATCCACGAAATGCCCCCGGTGGTGTTCACCAGAGGCGAGCAGGCTGACGACCGACGCGCCATCGCCGTCGTCGGCTCGCGCAGGGCCTCCCCGCGCGGCCTGGAGATCGCGGGCAACATCGCCGAAGCGCTCGTGGACCGGGAAGTGACGGTCGTCAGCGGCCTCGCGGCGGGGATCGACACGGCCGCGCACACCGCGGCACTGCGACAGCGCGGACGGACCGTGGCCGTCATCGGGACCGGGATCAACCGCTACTACCCCTGGGAGAACCGGGAACTCCAAGACGAGATCGCCGCACGGGGAATGGTGCTCAGCCAGTTCCTGCCCGACGCGCCGCCCACCCGGCAGAGCTTCCCGATGCGCAACGCGGTGATGAGCGGCTACGCCGCCGCCACCATCGTCGTCGAGGCCGGAGAGCACAGCGGTGCGCGCATCCAGGCGCGGTACGCCCTCAAACACGGACGGCCGGTGATCTTCCCCCGGGAACTCCTGGCCAACCAGTGGGCGCGCGACTACGCCGAACGCCCCGGAGTGTACGTCGTGGCGGGGATGGCGGACCTGATGGAGATCGTGGACGACATCCTCGCCGAGTCCACCATGACGGTCGACGAACTCGTCGCTTCCCTGGAAGCAGCAGAACTTGGCTGGTGAGGTACGCCGCCACCAGATAGCCAACCGGGTAGCAGTCCAGCTCAACTACCTGAACGCCGGACCCCGCCACGGAGAGGGCGTCTGCCGGACCTGCTTCGGCGCGACCACGAGCCCCTGGTACCAGCACTGCTACCAGTGCGAGAAGATCCAGCGCAGGGCGCACGGACTCCTCGCCGACCTGGTCGTCCCGATCACCTACCGCAACGGGCACGAAGGACAGCACAGCCGCGACCTGCGGATGTACAAGAAGAATCCGGCGAGCGAAGCGGCCCGCAAGAACCTCGCCGTGCTGTTCCGGGACTTCTGCGTGCGACACATCCGCTGCGTCAAGAAGACGGCCGGAGTCGCGTCGTTCACCCACGTGGCCTTCGTGCCCAGCACCAAGAACCCCGGCCAGGCCCATCCGCTGCAGACCCTGCTCGCGCCGACGGTCCGGAGCCTCCGAAGAATCGATCTCGGAGTCAATCGCGACGTCTCGCCCGGAGCACGGGAGTTCCACCAGGAATGGTTCCTCCTCGACGAGATCCCGGACCCCGGCCGCAGACCGCCGTCCTCCTCGTCGACGACACGTGGGTGAGCGGCGCCCGGGCCCAGTCAGCGGCCCACAGGCTCAAACAGGCCGGAGCCCACAAGGTCGTCACGGTGGTGCTCGCCCGACAACTCGAACCGAGCTTCCCGCCGGCACAGCCACTGGTCAACCGCATCACCCGCGACCCGTTCGACCCCACCACCTGCGCCGTCCACGAAGAGGACGCGGCAGGAGGCCCGTCGGTCGCGGTCGCGGACCGGCCGGGGCGGTCGTGACCCCGAGAAGCGGGACCGGGGAGAGCACCGCCCGGCATCGACGCCGTCGACGGCTCCGGACCGCCACCGGATGAATCCGCTGTCCGGAGGCCCTGCCGGGCAGCCGTGCCCGCATGGGCTCACCCCAGGTCCACCTCGCCGCGCAGGAACTGGACGTACCGGTCGGCGCAGGACTCCAGGACCCGCTTGGCGTCGCGGCGCAGCACCGGCAGCCACCAGCCGCCGTAGATCCGGTCGAACCGGTACGGGCGCAGCGCCGCCACGATGCCGCGCACCCAGCGTTCCGGCAGCGGCAGCCGGTTCGGCGCGCTCCACATGAAGGTGACGCGGTCCTCCCCGGGGGTGACCATGACCGTGTCGCCGACCAGCAGCACCCCGGCGCCGTCCGCGCCGTCGGCCCAGTGCAGGGCGGCGCTGCCGGGAAAGTGCCCGCCGCACTGCACCAGCGTCACACCGGGCAGCACCGGCAGCGTGCCCGACCAGGTGCGCACGGCCGACGACGGCCGCTGGAGCCAGTGCGCGTCCGCCTCGGGCAGCAGGATCTCGGCGTCGAAGGCGTCACTCCAGTCGACGATCGCCCCGTACATGTGGGGGTGGCTGGCGGTGACGGCCCGCAGCCCGCCCGCGTCCCGCACCGCCCGGACCGCCTCCTCGTCGAGGAAGGCGGGCGGGTCCCACAGCAGGTTGCCCTCCGCGGTGCGCACCAGCAGACCGCGCTGGCCGACGCCGATGTGCTGGCGCACCCCGATGCCGAGCAGGCCGGGCTCCACCTCGCGGACCTCGGTCGCATACCCGTCCGCGGCCAGACCGGCGAGGGTCGCCCACCGCTGGCCGGTCGGCGGCACCCACTGGCGTTCGTCCGTGCAGAACCGGCAGGAGGCGGGCGGCTCCTCGGCGGCGGGGTAGTGGCCCCCGCAGGTCAGGCAGATCCACGGCGAACGGTCCACGGCGCATCCCCTTCTCAGGTCCCGGAGTTCGAGTACACACGGGGATGGTCGCACCCCCGCGCCCCGGAGGCCAGGAAGCCGGGCACGGGAGTCAGCGCCGCCGGCGGTCGTCCGGGGCGTCCGGCGGCGCCTGCCGGTCCGTGTCCCGCGGCGGCTGCGGCGGGGCGCTCTGCGGCCTGCCGCGTTTGCGGCTGGCCTGGTACTGGTTGGCGTAGAGGTTCTTGGCGGTGCGGTTCACGTCGTCGGTACCGGCCTGCGCGGCCAGCGCGTCCAGGTCCGCGACCTGGGCACGCAGCTCCCCCGACGGGTCCAGGGGGAGGGCGGCGGCGAGCGAACCGCTGGCCGCGGACAGGATGCCGGTGGCGGTCTCGCGGTCGCCGCGGCGCATCGCCTCGGCGGCGCGGCGCTTGGCGGTCTGCGCCTCCTGGTAGGCCAGCTCGGTGCGCACCTCCGGACGGGGCACCCGGCCCGCGGCGTCGTCGCCGGGAACCACGTTCACCGACACCGGCAGCGACACCGTGTACGTGGTCAGCGACACCGGCTCCACGTAGCCGACCTCCACCTCCGCCACCTGCGCGGGGCCGAGCGCGGCCACCCGGGGAACGTCCACGCGCAGCAGCAGCTTGCGCTGCTCTCCGGAGTAGAAGTCGCCGAGCTCCACCATGACCGTCCCGTCGGACAGGCGCGTCGACGGCAGTTCACCGACCACGGACACCGCCCGCGCCGCGCCCACCGGACGCACCCGCAGCGACGCCGCCTGCACGGTCTTGGCGAGCAGGTTCTCCACCTCGCCCGCGATGAGCGCGCCCGCGGTGTCGGGGTCCTCGGCGAACAGCGCGCTGCCGGTCCCGCCGTCGGAGATCGCGCCCAGCAGCTCCTCGTCGTAGCCCAGGCCGTAGCCGAGCGTGGTGGTCGCCACCCCGTGGCCGTGGGCCGACCGGGCGATCCCGGCGAGCCGCTGGTGGTCGGTGACGCCCTGGTTGGCGTGCCCGTCGGAGACGAGCAG
This sequence comes from Thermobifida alba, assembly GCF_023208015.1. Classification (NCBI taxonomy): domain Bacteria; kingdom Bacillati; phylum Actinomycetota; class Actinomycetes; order Streptosporangiales; family Nocardiopsidaceae; genus Thermobifida; species Thermobifida alba. The sequence continues at coordinate 24,274 of NZ_CP051627.1, forward strand.
CAGCGTGGCGCCCTGGTCCCCGGAGACCCGCCGCGCCTCCTGGATGCCGCGCAGCAGACCGCTGGACAGGTCGGTCAGCCCGCCCGGCCGCAGGCCGCGGATGCGTTCCCGGACCGCGGCCTTGTCGGTCAGCGGGGCGGCCGCGACCTCCACCCGCGCGGTGTTGTCGAAGGTGACCAGCCCGAAGTGGTCGGTCGGGTCGAGCCGGTCCACCAGGCTCAGCAGCGCGCGGATCGCCCCCTCCAGGCGCTCCCCGGCCATCGAGCCGCTGCGGTCCAGCACGACCTGCAGGGTCGCGGGCGGGCGGTTCGCGCCGGGCTGCTCCGGCGCGGTGACGTCGAGCAGGACGTGCACCGTGTCGGCGGAGTCCACCGGGACGGCGTCGAATTCCAACAGGGCCGAGACGTGCATGGGGGTTCCTCCGGTCGGGCGGGGAAACACAGCATGGGCCATGCGGGCTTCCCCTCCAAGGGAGGAGGACGAGGTTGGCCGATGTCGGCCAGGCCGGTGTGGGAGGGCGCCGACGGTGCGGGACCGGTCGCCCGATGCAGCGGCCCCGCCCCCCGGCCGTTATCTGTGCGAAGGCGGCCGCCACCACCGCCTCAGTCCAGCGGCAGCTCCAACTGCCCGTCCAGCGGTGGTGGTGTGCGGGCGCCCTCGGGGACCGGGAGGACGCCCGCCGCGGTCAGGTCGGCGACCGTGACCAGCGGTCCGCCCCGGACACGGCCCAGCAGGTCCGCCTGGCGGGGTTCGAGGCGGACCAGGCGGGTCAGCACGGTCAGCAGCTCCAGCAACTCCCCGGTGCGGCGCGGGCTCCAGCGGTCGGGGCGGACGCGGTCCAGCGGGGAGAGGCGCCCGCCGTGCGGGAAGCGGCGGCGGGCGCCGAACCAGCTGCGGACCACAGGCACACCGCCCACGTCGTAACGCCACACCTCGGGGCGGACCCGGGCGATGACGCCGCCGCCCACGCGCAGCCGGTGCCCTCCCACCCCGGTGTCGCCGTCGTACCGGACCCGGTCGGGGAAGGCGGCGGGGGAGTCGGGGACCGCCACGGCCACCTCCGGGCGTTCGCCCTCCGGCAGGACGGGCGGGCCCGGCGGGCGTCCCGCCTCCGGGTCGGTGAACCGCTGCCCGAAGGTGTGCAGCCACACCACCTCGCGGCCGAGCGCGACGGCCTCCGCCCACAGCCGCGCGTCGGCGGTCAGCGGCACCCGGACGCCGGACACCGCCAGCCGGTCGCGGAACGCGGCGGAGTAACCGGGGTGGGCGACCACCGCCGCGAGGTAGGCGACCAGGTCCGCCGGGGAGACCGGGAGCCCCAGCCGGTCGGCCAGGTACGGCAGCAGGCCCGGCGTCAGGTTGGGGACGCCGCCCTCGGGGTCGCGGTACAGCGGCAGTACCCGGCCGCCCCGGCCGTTGAAGCAGTCCGCGTCCGGAACCAGGGAACTGAAGAGCAGGCCCGGGCCGGTGGTGCACGGGTGGGCGTGCTGCTCCACCACGTAGACCTGCCGGGGACCGGCGACCTGCCACAGGTGGGGGCGCGGCCGGTCCAGGCAGTGCTCTTCGGTGAGCAGGTACCGGCGGTCGAAGGCCCGGTGCAGGACCGGGCTGATGGCCGGGGAGTCCGCCGGTCGCCTCGGTGCGCCGGGGCGGGGCGGCGCCTCGTCCGTCCGCAGCAGCAGGTCCCGCTGCCCGGGCGGGGCCGAGGCCAGCCGCTGCCACCGGCGCCGCAGCGTCCGCTCCTCCGGCGCGCACACCCACGCCCGGCGTGCCGCCACACCGGGCTGGTGCCACGGCAGCAGGTCGTCCAAGGTCGGCAGCGACCGCCATTCCGGCGGCTTCGGGGCGGGCCGGGCCGACGGCCGCTCCCCCGGGGTCCGGCCGGTGGTCTCGTCCGGGGGGACGGCCGGTCGGGGAACGCGCGGTTGCCCCCGGTCGGAGGGCTCGGAGTCCGTCCCGCCGCGGGGACGCCGCAGCAGGACGGACGCGGTGCGGTCACCGCCGCGCCCGTCGTCCGGCCGCCACGACAGGAATTCCCGGAACAGCAGTTCGAGTTCCGCACCGGGAATCCGCTCCGCCGACGCACCGAGGAATTGCGGGAGGAGCACCGTCCGCCCCCGTTGCGTTCCGTGGTGGAAAAGTGACCATTCGGAGCCGCTGGTGCAGAGAACATTGGGCAGATCCCGGAATGCCTCCCACCCGTCCCGGCCGTTCTCGTTCGCGGGAGCGTCAGGTGGAACGGGACTTCCGGGAGAGCGGATTTCCACGTACCCGATGCGGTGCTCCGGACCGCTGGAAACACCGTCGGCGTACACCCCGAAAACCGGTCGTGTTCCCGACTGGGCGGGGCGGACCTCCTCGTGCAGGACGACGGGAACCCCCAGCAGTGCGCCCATGCTCCGCAGGAGCGTCCGCAGCGGCTCACGCAGCAGACCCTCGCCGCGGAAGGCGAACCCCGGGGATTCGGAAGTGTCCAGAAGGAAATTGGTGACGATCCGTTCGGTGAATTTTCGGTTCCTCGGCGGCTGTCCGTGGGCCTGGGGTGCTCCGTGGGTGAGAGCGGTCATCACGTCTCCGAGGTTCAGGACCGTTCCGACAATTCCAGGAGACGCTTTTCCGAGGAGTTCCGTCAATAGTTTTTGTTCGAGGACGGAAAAAAGAGGGAGCCGTCCGGGGCGCTGCCCGGCGCCGCGGTCGGAGCAACCGGACTGAGGTCCGAGCGGCACCACCAAGACGATGATCTTGACACCAGCGGGGTCACAAGCGCAGATTATGGGTCATTTCTGTCAAGATCATGGTCATGTCGGGGAGGGCGGTCGGGTGACCGGTCTGCTTCGGCCGCGAGGCGCGGCAGCCTTGAGCGCCGCTCCGGTCCTGGAGGGGTTGTCGTCCTCCCGCAGCGCTTTACGTTCCCAGCCCCGCGAGGCTTCGCCCCCGGGTGCCCGTCGCTTGGCCGTCCCTCCGGCACCCGAGGGCTGGGGTAGGGCTGCCGGGCCTCCCGGCCGAAGCAGACCTACTGGTTCGGCCGCGACCCGGACTCCGGTCCGTGGCCACCCGCTGACCCGCGTGCACGCACCAGTTGACACCAAGCGCCGGTAACACCCCGCTCCCGTCAAGATCATGAAGTGTCAGACCCCCGGCGTAGTGTCGCCCCATGACCAACACCGACACACGGCGACTCGTCCTGCTGGACGCCCCCTCCAACCTGGGCCTGCGGCCGCCGGTCGAGGGCGCGGTCCCCGGGTGCTACAAGGCGCCGGGGGCGCTGCGCGACACCGGCCTGCTCGCCAGGTTGGGCGCGGAGGAGGGCGGCGTGGTCACCCCGCCGCGCTATGTCGCGACGTGGCAGCCCGGCGACGGGGTCCGCAACGCCGCGGCCATCGCCGCCTACACCCGTGCGCTCGCAGAGCGGATCGGCGCGGTCCGCGAGCGCGGCGGCTTCCCCGTGGTCCTCGGCGGCGAGTGCTCGATCGTGCTCGGCGGCGCGCTGGCGCTGCGCCGGACCGGCCGCTACGGGCTGGCCTACCTCGACGCGCACGACGACTTCCGCCACCTGGGCAACGCCCCGCACGTGGGCTCCGCGGGGGGCGAGGCCGTCGCGCTGGCCACCGGACGCGGCGCCGACGAGTTGGCCGACATCGACGGGCTGCGGCCCTACGTGCGCGACGAGGACGTGGTGGTGCTCGGCGCCCGCGAGCACGAGACGGTCAACGTCCTCGCGGAGGGCATCCGGGCGGTCAGCAGCCGGCAGATCCTGCGGGACGGCCCCGCCGCGGCGTGCGACCCGGCCCGCCAGGTGCTCGACCGCCCCGACCTGGACGGGTTCTGGGTGCACGTCGACATCGACGTGCTCGACCCGTCCGTCGTGTCGGCCGTGGACAGCCCCGACCCGGAGGGACTCGACGCCGACACCCTCGTGGAGATCCTGCGCGACCTGCTGTCCCTGCCCGGCGCGGCGGGTTTCGAGCTGACCGTGTTCGACCCCGACCTCGACCCGGACGGTGCCCAGGCCGCCCTGGTCGCCGACATCGTCGCGCGTACGCTCCACCGCTGAACAGGACGGCGCGTCCTCGGCGCGGTGCCCGCGGCGAGGACGCGGGGGTCAGGTCGCCGGGCAGGGCGCCTCGGCTGCTGCGGCCTCGGGGACCGGCACACGTCCCGGTCGCCGCAGCAGAACCGCGACGAGCGCGAACGCCGCGGCCAGCAGGCCCGAGCCGACCCCGAAGGCGAGCGTGTAGCCGCCGGTCAGCGCCTGCGCCTCGGGCTGTCCAGTGGCGAGCAGGGCATCGGCGCGCGCGGCGGCCAGCGTGGACAGCACCGCGACGCCGAGCGCGCCGCCGACCTGCTGGGTAGTGGTGAACAGCCCGGAGACCGCTCCCGCGTCCTCGGGGGTGGCCCCGGACATGCCCAGGGCGGTGAGTGCGGGAAGAGCCAGGCCGAAGCCGCCCGCGAGCAGCATCGTCGGCAGCACGTGCGTGACGTATCCGGCGTCCGCGGTCAGGCGGGTGAGCAGTCCGACCGCCACGGCCAGCAGCCCCAGACCGGTGAGCAGTACGGTCCGCTCGCCGAGACGCGCGACGAGGCGGGAGGACAGGCCCAGCGAGACGACCGCGATCACCACGGCGGCCGGGAGCATCGCCGCTCCGGTGGCCAGCGCCCCGTAGCCGAGCACGTTCTGCAGGTACAGGGCGATGAGGATCTGGAATCCGAACGTCGCGGAGACCAGCAGCACCTGCACGAGGTTGGCGGCGAGGACCGCGCGCACCGCGAGCACGCGCGGCGGCAGCAGCGGGGTGGCCGCCCGCGTCTGGCGGACGACGAACGCGGCGAGCAGCGCGGCCGCGAGGACGCCGCCGCCGACCGTGCGCGCCGAGGCCCAGCCGTGCTGGTCGGTGGCGACGATCGTGGCGACGCCGAGCATCAGGCCGGCGGTGGCCAGGACCGCGCCGAGCGCGTCGGCTCCCGTCCGCAGGCCCGGCCCGCGGTCGTCGGCGAGCACCCGCACGGCCGCGAACGCGGCCGCCAGGCCGAACGGCAGGTTGACGAGGAAGATCCAGGGCCAGCCGAACGCGTCGGTGAGGACACCGCCGAGGACCTGGCCGAGGGAGGCTCCGGCGGCTCCGACGAAACTGAAGACGCCGAGCGCCTTCGCGCGCTCACCCGGTTCGGGGAAGAGCGTGGCGATCATGCCCAGACTCACCGCCGAGACCGCGGCGCCGCCGACACCCTGCAGGAAGCGCGCGGCGATCAGCATCTCCTGGCCGGTGGCGAGGCCGCACAGCAGCGACGCGGCGGTGAACACCAGCAGGCCCGCCACGAGCACGCGTCTGCGGCCGAGCAGGTCGCCGAGGCGTCCGGCGAGCAGCAGCAGGCCGCCGAACGCGATCAGGTAGGCGTTGACGGTCCAGGTGAGGTCGGCGGGGGAGAAGCCCAGGCCGTGCTGGATCTGCGGCAGCGCCACGGTGACGATGCTGCCGTCGAGGATGATCATCAGCGTTCCCGCGCACAGTACGGCCAGTGCCAGCCGGCGGGAACGGGGCGGGGAGGAGGGGTGGGACATGGCGGTCTCTCTCTGTCGGTGGACGACAGAGAGAGGCCATAGCAGATTGTTTTTTTGTAGACGATATGCTTTGGATCTAAGTTCGGCGCTGGCGGCTCCGCCGTACCGGTTTCGGTGACTCCACCGGCGTGGCCAGGTGCCCCTCGGCCAGACCGGTGAGCGCGGCCAGGAACACACCCCGCTGCTCCTCGGGCAGCGCGTCGAGGACCTCGCGGTGCACCCGGTCGGCGATCTCGGTGCCCAGGGCGGCCAACCGCTCCCCCTCGGGAGTGACGTGGATGATCCGCGCCCGCCGGTCCCGGCTCGACGGGCGGCGCTCGGCGAGCCCCGCCTTCTCCAGTTCGTCGACGGTGACCACCATCGTGGTCTTGTCCAGATCGGAGATCTCGGCCAGTTCGATCTGGGTGCGCTCGGCCTCCATGGCGTGGAACAGCACGCAGTAGGCGCGCGGCGTGATCCCGATCTCGGCGAAGGCCGCCGCCATCCGGGTCGCCAGCACGCGACCGGTGTGGGAGAGCAGGTAGGACAGGTCCGCGACGGTCCGGGTGGGCACGCTCATGGTCATACGACGAGCCTAGCAACCAGGTCTTTTCCGGATTGTCCGGTGAACGGACCATCCTCTTCCGCCCCTTCCGCGGATGCTCCCGTGTCCCCCGGGTAGTGGCGCGTCCACCACAACCGTCGACCCCCCAGGAGGAACAGTGCGCGGTCTGGCAACACTCATCGTCCTCGTGTGGCTGGCCATCGGAGCCCTGGCGGCCTGGCAGCGCGGCTACTTCAGCACCTCCGAGCAGAACTGCGCGTCGATCGGCACCACCTTCGTCACCGTCGTCGCGGGCCCGCTCAACTACATGGGGGCCAACCCCCAGGTCGACTGCGGAGACCTGCCCGAACCGTCGGAGTGAGCGGCCGCGGTGCGGCGGGAGACCGCTCCGGGCGGACCCGCCCCTGACCCGTCGCCCCGCGACCACACTGCCGGGAGTGGTCCGGAGACGGTGCCGATCGCGGGGAAGCAGGCGCCCGGTGGGGGAGGGAGGCCCGGGGCCGCGAGCACGGTGGACAGGACAGGGGCAACCGCGGACCGGCCGCGAGGGGCCTGCCCGAGCCGCCGGGGGGCCGCTCGGCCCCGACGGGATGGGCAAGGGGAAGGCCCCGGCGGAGCCGGACGGCCCCCGTGATAGCTTGCCACTGCCAGTCAACCCACGGTTGGGCCAGGGAATCCGGTGCGAATCCGGAGCTGACGCGCAGCGGTGTGGGGGACGGGCGGGACATCGGCCACTGGAGCGGTCTCTGGGAAGGCGTCCCGCTCGGATGAACCCGAGCCCGAAGACCTGCTGGCACCCTCCGGCCGCCCGCGCGGCGGACGGAGACCGAACAGCCGCCAGGCTCCGCGCACGAGCCTCACGCACAGAGGAACAGCCATGCCCTCACCGCGACGTGTCCTGTCCGCGCTCGCCCTGCCTCCCCTGCTCCTGCTCGCCGCGTGCGGCACGGAAGCGACCGAAGCCCCCGCCGGCACCGCCGAGGGCTACCCCAGGACCATCGAGAACTGCGGTCGGGAAGTCACCGTCGAAGCCCCGCCCGAGCGGGCGGTCTCCCTCAACCAGGGCTCCACCGAGATCCTGCTCTCCCTCGGCCTGGCCGACCGCATGGTGGGGACCGCGACCTGGACCGACCCGGTCGCCGAGGGACTGGAGGAGGCCAACACCACCGTCCCCCGACTGGCGGACAACGCGCCGTCGTTCGAGCGGGTCCTGGCGGAGGAGCCCGACTTCGTCTCCGCGTCGTTCGTCTCCACCCTCAGCGAGGGCGGGGTCGCCACGCGCGAGGACTTCGAGAACCTCGGGGTGCCCACCTACCTGTCCCCGGCCGACTGCGTCAAGTCCAACGAGGGCGCCGGTGACGGCGTCCGCGAGGAACCGCTGGCGCTGGACACCGTCTACGGGGAGGTGCGCGACCTCGCGACGGTCTTCGGGGTCGAGGAACGCGGGGAGGAACTCGTCGCCGAACTCCAAGAACGCGTCGACACCGCCACCTCCGGCATCGACGCCTCCGGGGTCACCGTCCTCTACTGGTTCGCCAACTCCGAATCCCCCTACATGGCGGGCTGCTGCGGCGCCCCCGGCATCATCACCGAGGCGGTCGGCGCCGAGAACGTCTTCGACGACACCCACGCCGAGTGGCCCCAGATCAACTGGGAGACCGTCGCCGACCGCAACCCGGACGTCCTCGTCATCGGCGACCTCACCCGCGAGAGCCAGACCGCAGAGACGGCGGAGGCCAAGATCCGCTTCCTGGAGGGCAACCCGGTCACCCGGCACATGGACGCGGTCCGCAACGAGCGCTACATCCTGCTCAGCGGCGCCGCCATGAACCCGTCGATCCGCACCGTCGAGGGAATCGAGAAGGTCGCCCAGGGCCTGCGCGACCTCGGCCTCGCGGACTGACCCGGTGGCCAGGCTCGGACCCCGGGGGGTTCTGCTGCTGTGGGCGGGCGGTCTCGCCCTGCTCGCGCTCTCCGTCGCCGCGGCGATCACGATCGGCCCCGCCGACATCGCCGTCCGCGACGTCTGGGCGGTCGTCGTCTCCCGGCTCGGCGGGGGCGAGTCCTCCCTCACCCCCATCCGCGAGGGGATCATCTGGGACCTGCGGCTGCCCCGCACCCTGCTCGCCGCGGTGTGCGGGGCGGGGCTGGGACTGTGCGGAGCCGTCCTGCAGTCCCTGCTGCGCAACCCGCTCGCCGACCCCTTCCTGCTCGGTGTCTCCTCGGGCGCCTCGACAGGGGCGGTCCTGGTGGTGGTCCTCGGAGTGGGCGGCGGGGCGGTGTCGCTGTCCGTGGGCGCCTTCGCGGGAGCGCTGTGCTCCTTCGCCTGCGTGCTGCTGCTCGGCTACGCCTCCGGCGGCACCACCGACCGCCTCGTCCTCTCCGGGGTCGCCGCCATGCAGTTGTTCTCGGCGTTGACGTCGTTCATCGTGATCTCCTCCGCCGACGCCGAGCAGACCCGCGGCGTGCTGTTCTGGCTGCTGGGCTCGCTCAGCGGCGCGAACTGGAACGACGTCATCACGGGCGCCGCCGTCCTGGGCGCGGTGCTGGCCGTGGCCGTCTACACCGCCACCGCGCTGGACGCGTTCGCCTTCGGCAGCGACGCGGCGGCCTCCCTCGGGGTCTCCGTCACCCGCGTCCGGCTGCTGCTGCTCACCGCCACCGCCCTGCTGACCGCGGTGCTGGTGAGCGTGGCCGGAGCGATCGGGTTCGTGGGGCTGGTGCTGCCGCACGCCGTGCGCGCCGTCGTCGGTTCCGGGCACCGGCGCCTGCTGCCCACCACCGCCCTGGCGGGAGCGGTCTTCCTGGTGTGGGTCGACACCGTCGCCCGTACCGCGATGGACCCGCAGGAGATCCCCGTGGGGGTGGTGACCTCACTGGTCGGGGTGCCCGCCTTCGCGGTCGTCCTCTACCGGGTGCGGAGGGGAACGTGAACGTGCCGAAGGAGGTGACGGCGTGGGACTGAGCGCCGAGAACGTCTCGTGGACGGCAGGCGGCAGGATCATCGTCGACGGGGTCAGCCTCGAACCCCGCCCGGGTGAGACCCTGGGGCTGCTCGGCCCCAACGGTTCGGGCAAGTCGACGCTGCTGCGCCTGCTCGCCGGAGTGCGGCCGACGTCGTCAGGGGTCGTCCGGCTCGACGGGAACCCCCTGAGGGAACTGGGCCGCAGGGCTGTCGCGCGGCGCGTCGCCGTCGTCGAACAGCACGCCACCACCCAGGTCCACATGACCGTCCTCGACGTGGTGCGCCTGGGGCGGACTCCCCACCGGCGCCCCTGGGGGGTCCCTTCCGCCAGGGACGAGGAGGCGGTGCGCGAGGCCATCCGGCGGACCCGTCTGGAGGAGCGGGCCGAACAGTCCTGGCACACGCTCTCCGGCGGAGAGCGCCAGCGGGTGCAGATCGCCCGGGCCCTCGCCCAGCAGCCGCGCGAACTGCTGCTGGACGAGCCGACCAACCACCTGGACATCCAGCACCAACTGGAGTTGCTCGCGCTCGTCGCGCGGCTGCCGCTCACCAGCGTGGTCGCGCTGCACGACCTCAACCTCGCGGCGATGTTCTGCGACCACCTGCTGGTCCTCAAGCACGGCCGCGCCGTCGCGGCGGGCACGCCCGGGCAGGTGCTCACCGAGGAGCTGATCGCCGACGTCTACGGCGTCCGGACCGTGGTGACCCGCGACGGGCCGGACGGCAGGCCCTCCGTTCGGTTCCTGCCCCCGGTGCCGGACGCGCCGACGCCGCCGCAAACGGGCACGGTCGGGGGCTTCTCGTCCGCCACGGGGTGACGGCGGCGGGAGTCCTCCGCCGAGGACTCCCGCCCGCGGCGGTCCTGTCGAGTGGCGCCACCTGCGGGAGGACGGTCGGGTGTGACGGTCCCGTCACGGAAAAGAGTTTTCCGTACTGTTATGTCTTGATTACGCAGAGCTTACGGTCCTACTATCCCAGCGGGAGCACACCACCGAAAACCCCGCTTCGGAGGAGGTCCCTTGCCTTCCGCAGGACAGATCCGACGCCGCCTCGGGCGGCGCGCACTCGTCGTGGCCTCGGCGGCCACGCTGCTGCTCTCCACCGTCATGGTCGGCACCGCGTCCGCGCACGGCTCCACCATCGACCCGCCGTCCCGCAACTACGGCTGCTGGGAGCGGTGGGGCAGCGACTTCCAGTCGCCCGACATGGCCACCGAGGACCCCATGTGCTGGCAGGCCTGGCAGGCCGACACCACCGCCATGTGGAACTGGAACGGCCTGTACCGCGAGCACGTCGCGGGCAACCACCAGGCCGCCATCCCCGACGGACAACTGTGCAGCGCGGGCCGCACCGGCGGCGACCGCTACGCCGCACTCGACGTGCCCGGTGAGTGGCACGCCACCGAGGTCGACAACGACTTCACCGTCACCGTGCACGACCAGGCCCACCACGGCGCCGACTACATCCGGATCTACGTCACCGAGCAGGGCTACGACCCCGTCACCGAACCGCTCGGCTGGGACGACCTGGAACTCGTCGCCGACACCGGCCTCCTCGCGCCCGGCGAGGGACGCCCCGAGAACAGCTACCCCCTCAACGGGGTGTCCATCGACATCGACGTACACGCCCCCGGACGCACCGGCCGCCACGTCGTCTACATGATCTGGAAGGCCAGCCACTACGACCAGACGTTCTACGCCTGCAGTGACGTGGTCTTCCCCGGCTGATCCCCGGGCAAGCCGCCGCGCGGCCCCCGTTCGGGTCTTTCCCCACGGCGAACGGGGCCGCGCGGCCCTCACCCCAGGAGGGTGGCGCCGTTGACCACGAGCAGGTCGGCGACCAGGCGGCACACCCGCCCGTCGGCGTCCCGGCCCGCCCACACCGGGTAGCTGCCGTCCCCCCCATCCCGAGGAGAACGCGACGAGGTTCGCGCCGCTGTCCGGGTCGGTGATGCTGAGCGTCCGCTCGCCCTGCACCTCGATTCCCTCGGGGTTGTCTCCGAGGAAGACGTCCGTGTACCGGTCGAAGTCCTCCATCAGCTTCAGGAAGTGGGGCAGGGCGGCGGCGTCGAAGAAGCAGCCGATGCCGCCGTCCACACCGAACCCGAAGAACTCGCCGTCGTCGAGCCGCCTCGGGTCCTGCCCCGGCAGCGTCGCCGGCTCCCACGAGGCCACGGGGACGTCGGCGAACACCACCCGCGCGGCGGCGGCGCGCACGTGCGTGGGATCGTCGTCGAACCGGACCGCCGACAGCGCCACCGGGTGGTCGCCGACCGGGACGGGCACGGTGTAGGGCTCGGTCCTCTCCCAGACGCTCGTCGGGTCGCAGGCGACGACGCGGCCGGTGGGAAGCCGCAGCACGCCCGCGTCGTGCACCTCGACGCGCGCGGTCCGCCCCGTCCAGTGGCCGGACCGGAACACCGCCCCCGGTCGGAACAGGGCGTCGGCGTGCTCGAACCGCAGCGGCCGCGGGGGAGACCAGGGCGCCTCGACCGGGGCGTCCTCCGCCGCCGCCTCCGTCAGGGCGGGCGGGGATACCACGGCGGGGTGCAGCATCGCCAGGTCCGCCCAGTCCCCGAAGGCCGGGGTGCGACGGTGGACCGTGCTGTCGGGGTTGCGGTCCCGGTCCTGCCGGAAGCTGCCCCGCTCACCGTGCGGGCGGAGCAGTTGGGTGTGGGAGCCGTCCACCTCGTACTCCCGCTCCCGGTACCACGCCCCGTCGTGGAACTCGGGGTCCTCCTCGGCGTAGCGCCACTCGCGGCTGCGGATCAGCAGCAACCGGTCGCCGTCGCGGACGAACCGGTGGTGGGCGGTGCGGCGGCGCCCGTCCAGCGTCCACACCCCGCAGTGGGCGTCCCGCCAGGAGATCTCCAGCAGGACCAGCGGTGTGCCCGCCGCGTCGCCGAGCACGACGGCGTACGGCTCGCCGCGCGAGTCGCGCTCCCGGGCCGTGGCCGGACTGATCGGGCCGACGATCGAGGCGGTCGACGCGGACCAGCCCGCGCAGTAGGCGACCTGCGAGAAGAGGGGGAGTGCATGCGGTTCGCTCCTGGGACGCGGGGCGAACGGCGGCGGCACTGGAGCGGTAGCCGGCGACAGCCGAACGGAAGCCCGCGCACCGGGAGCCGGAGAAGAACCGGGGCGGTGGGGACAGCGGCCCCCGTCCCGCACCCCCGATCCGCCCGGAAATCCCGTTGAGCCGCCAACCGCGGTTCTGGAACGCTCACCGGGTGAGCAACGAAACGGAACGCGACACTTCCCTGGTGCTGCGACGGCACGGACGGCTGGCACCCCCCGTCGAAGGCGACGTGCTGGTCTCCGCCGACCTCGGACCGCAGGGGACGATGGTCGCGCTGTGGGCCCGCCCCGAGGACCGGGAGGCGCTGTTCGGCCGGACCCGCGGCAGCGGCGGGGCCTCCTTCCCCGACCCCCGGACGGCACGGCCGGTCGAAGTGCGTGTCGCCGAGTACGCGCCCCGGATGCAGCGGGTCGTGACGCTGCGGGAGCTGCGGATCGGCTTCCCGAGCGTGCAGCCGCTGCCCGACGGCCGCCTCCTGGTCGTGGGGGCACGGTGCCGCAGACGCGGCGGCGACCCCGAGCACAACGCCGCCGTCCACGACCCCGACGGCACCCCGGTCCGCACCGGTGTCCTGGGCGACGGCATCGAACACGTGCGCACCACCACCGCGGGGGACGTCTGGGTCGGCTACTTCGACGAGGGCGTGTTCGGCAACCTGGGATGGGACGACCCGATCGGCGCGCCCGGCCTGGTCCGCTTCGACGCCGACCTGCGGCAGACCTGGCGGTACGAACCCCCCGAGGAAGCGGGGTTCATCGCCGACTGCTACGCGCTGAACGTCACCGACACCGAGACGTGGACCTGCTACTACGACGCTTTCCCGGTGGTGCGGATCCGCGACGGCCGGGCGGAGGCGTGGCCCGCGGGCGTGCCCGCGCAGGCCCTCGCGGTGCACGGCGACCGCGTCGCCCTGGTCGGGGGTTACGACACCGACCACAACCGGGTCGTGTTCCTGGAACGGTCCGCCGGGAAGGCGGCCACCACCGGCACCGGCCGGGTCCGCCTCCCCGACGGGAGCCCCGCCCCGGCACAGACCCGGTTCACCGGCCACGGCGCCGAACTGCACGCCCTGTGCGGAACCGACTGGTACCGGGCCGACCTGGAAACCCGGTGAGGCCGCGGCGGGATTCGGGCCGCCCCTAATCCCGCCCGTTCCGGGAAACCGGTCACACCCGACCGTGCGCGTCGCCATCATCGAGGCGGTGCCGGCAGCGCAGGAGGGTGCGTGCGATCCCCGCAATCCGCAAAAGAACCGACAACCCCGGCCACCGGGGCGGCGACCGGGCTGGAACTGCCCGAACTGGTCGAACCCGAGTGGTACCGCTACGACCGGCAGGTCCTCCACACCGGGTGGGCGCGCATGATCGGGCAGCTCCCCGGACTCGTGGGCAGAGCGCTGGCCCTGGCGTGGCGGGCCTCACCCGGCAACACCGCGGCCACCCTCGCCCTCAACCTCGCCGCCGGGGTCTTCACCGCGGTCGCGCTGGTCGCCACCGCGGGGGTGCTCGACGAACTCTTCGCCGCCGGCCCCACCCCCGACCGGGTGTACGCCGCAGTGCCCGCGCTGGTGCTGGTCGCCTCCGCGACCGTGCTGCGCGGAGCCCTGTCCGCGGCCGCCGGATGGGCGCAGGCGCGCCTGGAACCGCACGTGGAACAGGCCGCCGAGACCCGCCTGATGGAACTGGCCACCGCCGTGCAGGTGCTGGCCTTCGACGACAACGACTTCCACGACCGCATGTTCCGCGCCTCGGTGCGCGGCGCCGGCGAGACCAAACGCCTCGTCACCTTCACCGTCGACATCCTCACCGGGGCCATCGGCATCTGCGCCGCCGCCGGGGTGCTGGGCGTGCTGCACCCCGTCCTGCTCCCGCTGCTGCTGCTCACCGTGCTGCCCGAGGGGTGGGCGGCGGCCCGCGCGGCCCGCATGCGCTACACCTGGCTGATGGCGATCACCGACGCCCGGCGCCGCAAGGGCATGCTCGACGACCTCATGACGGCCCGCGACACCTGCGCCGAGGTCCGCTCCTTCACCATGCGCGAACCCCTGCTGGCCGAGTTCGCCGCGATCGCCGGACACGAACGCGACGTGCAGCTGAACCTGGCCCGCCGCCAGGCCCTGGTGCGGCTGTTCGGCGACGGCGCGGGCGGCGCCGCCACCGCGCTGACCTACGTCGTCCTGGGGTTGCTGCTGGTCAACGGGGTGATGCCGCTGGCGGTGGCGGGCACCGCGGTCCTCGCCATCCGCACCGGCCGCTCCGAGCTGGCCGTCACCCTGCGGGCGGTCAACAACACCTACGAGTCCGGCCTGTACTTCCGCGACTACCTGGACTTCTGCGAACACGCCCAGCGGTGGCTGCCGCCGCCCCCGCGACGGCCCGCCCCCGCCGGCTTCGACCGGATCACCGTGGACGACGCCACCTTCACCTACCCCGGCAAGGACCGGCCCGCCCTCGCCGGGGTGAGCCTGCACCTGGACCGCGGCGAGACGATCGCGCTGGTCGGCGAGAACGGCTCCGGCAAGACCACCCTGTCCAAACTGCTCGCCGGGCTCTACCAGCCCGAGCGGGGCAGGGTGCGCTGGGACGGCACCGACCTGGCCGAGGTCGACACGCACGCGCTGCGCGAACGCATCGCGGTGGTCGCGCAGGACCACACGCACTGGCCGCTGTCGGCCCGCCGCAACGTCACCATGAGCAGCCCCGACGACGAGCGGCGGCTGGGGGACGCCGCCCGCCTCTCCGGAGCCGACGAGGTCGTCGCGGAACTCGCGTACGGCTGGGACACCCTGCTGGACCGCCGTTTCGCCGCGGGCCAGGAGCTGTCCGGCGGGCAGTGGCAGCGGATGGCCGCCGCCCGCGGCTTCTACCGCGACGCGCCCCTGCTCGTCTGCGACGAACCCACCGCCGCGCTGGACGCCCGCGCCGAGCACCGGCTGTTCGAGTCGATCCACGAACACGCCCGGCGCACCGGCAGCGCGGTCGTGCTGATCACCCACCGCCTCGCCAGCGTGCGCATGGCCGACCGCATCTACGTGCTCGACCGGGGCCGCATCGTGGCCCACGGCACCCACGAGCAGCTCATGGACGCCGGAGGGCTCTACGCCGAGCTGTACACGCTCCAGGCCTCCGCCTACCGGAGCGTCCCGGCCGCGCAGGACGACGGGCTGCGCTCGGCCTGACCGGACGACGACAGCGCGGAGGCGACCAGGCAGTCCAGCATCGCCAGCATCTTCGGGCAGGTCAGAAAGTCGTCGGCGGTGCACTCCAGGGTGTGCTCCACCAGCGAGCGGGCCAGCTGCAACTGGGCGATCTTGGCGTCCAGCGCGGCCAGGTGGTCGGTCAGCAGCGCGCGGCGTGCCGCGCCGTCGGGCGCGGTGAGCAGCTCCCGCATCTGCTCCAGGCTGAACCCGGCGTCCTTGCCGCGCAGGATCAACGCGACCCGGGCCAGGTGGTCGGGCGTGTAGCGGCGGCGCCCGTTGACCCGCCGGGCCGGATGCAGCAGCCCCACCGACTCCCAGTGCCGCAGCACGTGCGGCGCCAGCCCGAACCGTTCGGCGAGCTGTCCGATGGACAGCTCCACGACGCTTGACTTCATGTTGACATTAACTTCCACACTGGGGGCAGACGTCAACCACGGGCACGAGAAGACGGTGGTCCAGCGATGAGTGAGCAGACCAGGAAAGTCCGGCAGGACCGGGCGGTCGACAGCACCCGGCGGTTCTGGGACCGCAGAGCCGCCGGCTACGACAACGGCGCGCGCCTGGAACGGCGCCTCCTCGGCGACACCCGGCAGTGGCTGTGCGGCCAGGCCCGCGGCCGGGTGCTGGAGGTGGCCGTGGGCACCGGCCGCAACCTCGCCCACTACCCCGACAGCGTGACCGAGGTGGTCGGCATCGACCTGAGCCCCGGCATGCTGGCCCGGGCCCGCATCGCCGCCGCCCGGGTCGGCTTCCCCGTCGACCTGCGCGAGGGCGACGCCAGGCACCTGCCCTTCCCCGACGCCGACTTCGACACCGTGGTGTGCTCCCTGGCGCTGTGCGAGATCCCGGGCCAGGCCGCCGCCCTCGCCGAGATGCGCCGCGTGCTGCGCCCCGGCGGACGGCTGCTGCTGGTCGACCACGTCGAGTACACCCGCGCCCCGTTCCGCTGGATCGAACCGGTACGGGCCCGGCGGCGCGGCACCGACCCCCGCCGCCGCCCCGTGGACGTCGCCCGGGACCAGGGGTTCGTGGTCGACCGGCTCGAACCCCTGGCGCTCGGCTTCTTCGACCGGGTGGTCGCGCACCGGCCGTGAGCCGCCGGCGCCGGCGGGCCGCCCCGCGCCCGCCCGCCGGCGCCGCGGCCGTCAGCGCGTGAAGGTGTAGGGGGTGAGGTACTCGGGGACGAGGACCTCGGTGCCCGGGCTGGCCGCGCGCACCGCGTCGGCGAACTCCGCCACCGTGACCGCCATCGTCGGGTCCTGCTGCGGCGGGTTGGCCAGCGGCACCTCGAAGTTGTCCCAGTGCACCGGCACCACCGTGCGCGGATGGTCCAGCGCCTCCAGCAGCCGGGGAACGTAGTCGTGGGTCCTGGTGGTCGCGGGCACCGCCAGCATCGCCACGTCCGGGGACAGCCCCGACAGGTTCCGCGACACGAAGTCGCTGGCGCCCATGAAGAACAGCGACGGCCCGCCCTGCACCGTCACCTGGAAGTCGAGCGTGTCCCCCTCCGGCAGGTCCGCGATGGTCCTCGGCCGCTTCCGCGGCGGCTCCAGCCGCACCCCCGGAAACGGCATCGAGTAGTTGTTGTTGCGGCTGTGCAGCGACGCCACCACCTCCACCGTGTAGTCCCCGAAGTCCAGCACCTCACCGCCCTTGACCGGGCTGAGCTGCGCCTGCGGCACGTCCATGGCCAGCGCCAGGTTGTTCGTGGTGGCGGTGCCCACCACGCGCGCCCCGGTGGCCGCCGCGATGTGCGGCACGTCGTTGAAGTGGTCCCAGTGCGAGTGCGTCACCAGCACCGTCTCCGCGCCCCCGGTGTGCTCGTCGACGACGGCGGCGTCCACGGTCAGCCTCGTCGCCGAGTCGAAACCGCGGCCGTCGAACAGGCCCGTGGAGTAGCGGCTGAGGTAGGGGTCGACCAGCAGCAGCCGGTCCCCGATCCGCACCCGCCACCCCGAGGTGCCCAGCCACTCGCAGACCGCGCTCGCGCCCCGCCCGCTCCCCGGCGCGGCGGCCGGCGCGGCGGCCGGGGAGGCGGCAGCCGCGGCCGCCGGGGCGGTGGCGGCGTGCGCGGCGGCGGAGCCCAGCAGGGAGGCGAACGCGGTCCCCGCGCCCGCCGCACGCAGAAAACCACGCCGGTCGAATCCGGTGTCGGACATGTCGTCCCTCTCCTTCGGTGTCGGGAAGGTCACCGCGAGGAACCCAACCACCCCGGATCCGGCCGCGTCCAAGACCGGACACCGGCACCACCGATACCCGTCCGCCTATCACCCCAGGACCGGACCGGT
This sequence comes from Thermobifida alba, assembly GCF_023208015.1. NCBI lineage: Bacteria > Bacillati > Actinomycetota > Actinomycetes > Streptosporangiales > Nocardiopsidaceae > Thermobifida > Thermobifida alba. The sequence goes on from NZ_CP051627.1 coordinate 41,908, forward strand.
CCCCTCCCCGCCGCAGGGGGCGGAAAAATCTTCGCCGCGCAGCGCGTCCACGGCCGTGCGCGCCGCCCGCCCCACGGTCAGGTCCACGTCCAGGCGCCGCAGGTCGAGCCGGCGCGACCGGGCGAACACCGCGAGCGCGTACCGCCCCCCGTCCGGGTACTCCACCACCCCGCACTCCATGTGCAGGCTCGGCAGGGTCCCGGTCTTCGCCGACACCCGCACCGCCTCGTCGAAACCGGAGGCGATCCGGGTCCAGAAGATCTGCCGGGACATGAGGGCGCGCACCATCGCGCACGCCTCGGCCGGACCGGCCTCGTCCTCCCAGACCAGGGTGAGCAGCCGGGTCAACTCCCGGGGCGTGCTGGACGTGGTGTGCGCCGGGTCCAGCACCCGCATCGCCCGCACCCGCTCCGGCGGCAGGGCCGGGAAGAGCCGCGCGAACTCGGCGTCGTCGCGGGCGCCCACGTCCGCGAACATCGTCTCCAGCACCTGGCGGGGACCGCCCACGATCCGGGTGCGCGCCAACCCCAGCTCCGCGGCCAGCAACTGCACCGTGTCCAGCCCGATCCGGCGCAGCAGCAGGTCGGCCGCGGTGTTGTCGCTGACCGACATCATGAAGTACGCCAGGTCGCGCAGGGACAGTTCGGCGTCGTCGACGCACCCGGCGGTGCCCCACCCGCCCAGCCGGTCCGCGCGGGTCACCACCACCCGCTCGGCGGGGTCGACCTGCCCGGCCACGACCTGGCGGGCGAACTCCAGCAGGACCAGGACCTTGAACATCGACGCGATGACCACCTGGTCGTCGGCGCGCAGGCCGACCTCCGCCCCGGTGGCGAGGTCCACGGCGTGCAGGCGCCCCTCCACCCCGACCCGGTCGAACAGGGCGGCGATCCGTTCGTGCGTCTCCACGGCGTCGACGCTAGCGGACCGCCGCCCCTATCGTGATCATGCCGCCGCGGCCGCACCCCGGCGGCGGAACCGGACGACCGCGGACGCGACGACACGGAGGGAGACGGGGTGAACCTGGCACGGCACCTGCGCCACTTCGTCGCCGTGGCCGAGGAGATGCACTTCGGCCGGGCCGCCGAGGCGCTCGGCATGGCCCAGCCGCCGCTGAGCCAGTCCATCCGGCGCCTGGAGGAGGAACTGGGCGTCACCCTGTTCGACCGGTCGCGCCGCCGGATCCGGCTCACCACCGCCGGAACCCACCTGCTCGCCGAGGCCCGGGAACTGCTCGCCCGCGAGGAACGGCTGCGCACCGTCATGCGCCGGGTCCGCGACGGCGAACTCGGCACGCTGCGCCTGGGCGTGCCGCCCGGCACCCCGGCCACGGCACTGCACGCCCTGCTCGCCGCCGTCGCCGAACGCATCCCCGACCTGCGCGTGGAACCCGCCGAACTGACCACCGCCGAACAGGTCCGGCGGCTCGCCGACGCCGAACTGGACGTGGGCGTCGTGCAGCACCCCGTCGACGCCGACGGCCTGCGCCTCGGCCCGGTGGCGCGCACCCCGCTGGGCGTGGTGCTGCCGCGCCCCTCCCCGCTGGCGCGGCGCCGCGAACTCGCCCTCGCCGACCTGGCCGGCCACGACCTGGTGGCCCTGCCCCGGAGCGCGGCGCCCGCCTGGCACGACCACCTCCTCGACGTGTGCCGCGACCACGGCTACACCCCCCGGCGGGTGCGCACCGCCACCACCCTGGAATTCCTGTTCGCCCTGGTGCTGGCCGGACAGGGGGTGGCGGTCACGACGCAGACCGCCGCCCGCCGGGAACCGCGCGTGACCTGGCGGCCCCTCGCCGGCACCCCCCTGCACCACCGCGTCTCCGCGGCCTGGCCCGCCGCGTCACCGCACCCGGCCGCGCCGCGCCTCGCCGAACCGGTCGCCGCGGCCATGGCCGAGGACCCGCACACCTCCCCGGTCACCCCCACCGAGACCGCACCCCTGCCGTGGACGGTGGTGTACACGCCGCCCACCCTCCCCTGACCGGGGAACCGCCGCGCTTTCGGGCGTGGCGCGTCCGGTCTGTCGGTGCGCGCTGCTTCACTGGGGGCGACCCAGCCCCGCACCGACAGAAACACGGTCACATGAGCATCAACGAACACCTCACCGAATTCGCCGGACTGCCCGTCGTGGAGTTCCTCTCCCCCGAGATCGAAGGGGAGCGGCTGCTCAACGCCCAGTACCGTGCCCGACGCGCCGGCCAGCCGATCCCCGACCGGCTGGAACCGGACGAGAGGTACGCGGCGGCGCTCGCCGCCCCCGACACGGCGGCGTGGCGGCTGCGCGTGGTGGTCGACGCGGAGGAACCGTTCGGACAGCACCTCGCGCGGTTCCTGGCCGAGGTCGACACCGCGAAGGTCACCGCGCTGATCGTCGGCTGCTGGGGGGAGAGCTACGAGGACACCGCACAGGAGCCGCGTGACCTGCTGATCGCGCAGGCCGACCGGTTCCCGGCGCTGCGGTCGCTGTTCCTCGGCGAGTTCGTCATGGAGGAGGCGGAGATCTCCTGGATCCGGCAGACCGACGTGACCCCGCTGCTCGCCGCCTTTCCCCGCCTGGAGGAGTTCGTGGTGCGCGGCGGCAGCGGCCTGGAGTTCCCCGCGATCCGGCACGGGGCGCTGCGCAGGCTCACCGTGCAGACCGGCGGCCTGCCCCGGGGGCCGGTCGCGGGGATCACGGCCTCGGAGCTGCCCGCGCTGGAGCACCTGGAGCTGTGGTTCGGCGTCGAGGACTACGGCGGCACCACCACCGTGGACGACCTGGCCCCGCTGCTCGCCGGGGAACGGTTCCCCGCGCTGCGCAGCCTGGGGCTGCGCAACTCGCCGTGGGGCGACGACCTGGTGCGCGCCCTGGCCGGGGCGCCCGTGCTGGAGCGGGTGCGCGTCCTCGACCTGTCCGGCAACGTGCTCACCGACGCGGGCGGAGAGGTGCTGGCCACCGCTCCCGCCTTCCGCACCCTGGACCGCCTCGTCATCCGCTACCACTTCCTCACCGAGGCGATGGAGGAGCGGCTGCGCGCGGCCCTGCCCGGAGTCGACCTCCACCTGAGCGAACGCCAGGAACCCGAGGTCTACAAGGACCGGACCTACTACTACCCGGAGGTCACCGAGTAGCCGACCGGAGACTGTCGGCCCCGGCTGGTACCCGTGGTGTCTCCCGAATCCCGAGACTGGAGCACGCCATGGCCATCCACGAGCACCTCACCGAGTTCGCCGGACTGCCCGTCGTCGACTACACACCCGGCTGCTTCGACGACAGGGACGCCCGGATCCGCGCCGCGTTCGCCGACCCGGGCACGGCGGCCTGGCGGCTGCGGGCCTGGTACGCGGAGCAGAAGACGTTCGCCGCGTACGTCTCGGACTTCACCGACCAGGTCGACGCCGCCCGCGTCACCGCGCTGATCATGGGCGAGTGGCTCGGCCGGGGAGGACCGGCGGACAGCGGGGCCGACGGGGTCCGCGACCTGCTGATCGCGCAGGCCGACCGGTTCCCCGCGCTGCGTGCCCTGTTCCTCGGCGAGTTCACCGCCGAGGAGTTCGAGATCTCCTGGATCCAGCAGTGCGACGTGACCCCGCTGCTCGCCGCCTTTCCCCGCCTGGAGGAGTTCGTGGTGCGCGGCGGCGACGGCCTGGAGTTCCCCGCGATCCGGCACGAGGCGCTGCGCAGGCTCACCGTGCAGACCGGCGGCCTGCCCCGGAGGCCGGTCGCGGGGATCACGGCCTCGGACCTGCCCGCGCTGGAACACCTGGAGCTGTGGTTCGGCGTCGAGGGCTACGGCCGCAGCACCGAGGTCGACGACCTGGACCGGCTGCTGTCGGGCGGAGCGTTTCCGCGGTTGCGGTCGTTGGGGCTGCGCAACGCCGAGCACACCGACGACCTGGTGCGCGCGCTGGCCGAGGCGCCGCTGCTGGACCGGCTGGAGGTGCTGGACCTGTCGCTGGGCACCCTCTCCGATGCCGGGGCCGAGGTGATCGCCCAAACCCCGGCGTTCCGGCGGCTGCGCCGCCTCGACCTGCACCACCACTACCTGTCCGAGGAGGGCCAGGCGCGGCTGCGCGCCGCCCTGCCCGGAGTCGACCTCGACCTGGACGACCGCCGGGAACCGGACGAGTTCGACCCCGCGGACGACGACCCGGAGTACTTCCGCCACGGCTACCCCGCGGTCACCGAGTAGCCGACCCGGCCGGCGCCGCCCGGCCCGCCGGGATCACCGCTCGTCGTCGGGCACCTCCAGCACGACCCCGCCCCGCGCACATCCCCGCTCCACGTGGACGTGGGCCGCCGCGGCCTCGGGAAGCCGGAACACCCGGTCCACGGCGACCCGCAACTCCCCGGACCGCAGCAGGCCGGCGACCCGCTCCAACTGCCGCCCCTCGGGATGGACCACCACGGTGCGCGCCACGACACCGCGCCCCCGGAACCGGTCGACGCCGGCCGCGGCCACGGACACGAAGACCCCTCCCGGCCGCAGCAGCGACACCAGCGCGTCCCCGGCGTCCCCGGAGGCGTCCACCACGACGTCGAAGGACCGTCCCGTCTCCGCCGCGAGGTCCGCCGAACGGTCCACGACCTGGTACGCGCCCAGACCCTTCACGAAGGAGTGCGCACCGGACGGAGCGACTCCCGCCACCTCGGCGCCGGCCCACCGGGCCAACTGCACGGCCAGGTGCCCGACCCCGCCGGCGGCCGCGGTGACCAGGACCCGCTGGCCCGCGCCCACCTGCGCGGCGGAGAACAGCGCCTGCCAGGCGGTCAGAGCCGCCGTCGGCGCACCCCCCGCCTCCCGGAACGCGACCCCCTCCGGCAGCGCGGCCACCTCGTTCACGTGCGCCACCGCGTACTCCGCGTAGGCACCCGCGAGCCCCGGGAACGCGAGCAGGCCGAACACCCGGTCGCCGACGGCGAAACCGTGCACGCCGGGGCCCGTCGCGGTCACCGTGCCGGCGACGTCCCACCCCAGTACGGCGGGGAACCGGGAGATCCGCACCTCGCCGCGGCCCCGGCGGGTCACGCAGTCGACGGGGCCCACCCCCGCGGCCCGCACCCCGACCTGGACCTCGCCCGGGCCGGGGACGGGCCGGGGCAGCCGGGTGAGGCGGAGCACCTCCGGGCCGCCGAAAGAGTCGATCACCACGGCCCTCATGTCAGGACGGGACATGCCACTCCCCACAGCGTCGGGCGGCGACAGCCGCGCACGGAACGTCGTCACGGTCCCCGCCCGCGGCGGCACCCCCGGCGGTGCGCGCCCGGAAACCGGCACGTCACCGCTCCGCCGAACAGGGACCGACAGCCAGTCTTCTCGCGCACACCCCGAAGATCAACGCTGCTCCGCCGGACACGGCGGACCGATGCGTCGTGCGGACGGCTCCCGCGGCCCGGCCTACCCCGCCGGCGTCCGCCCGGCCGCCTCGGGCTGTCGGCCCCGCCTGTTACCACTGTTGTGCCCGGTCCCCGATCCTGGAGCCAGCCTTGGCCATCTACGAGCACCTCACCGAGTTCGCCGGACTGCCCGTCGTCGAGTTCCCCTCCCCCGACCCGGCGGTCCTCCGCGACGCCCTCGCCGCTCCGGAGACGGTCGCGTGGCGGCTGCACACCCTTCCCCACGAGGACGAGGCGACGTTCGAGGAGATCCTCGTGTCCTTCCTCGACGAGGTGGACGCCGCGGAGGTCACCGCGCTGATCGTCGGCTGCTGGGGGGAGAGCTACGAGGACACCGCACAGGAGCCGCGTGACCTGCTGATCGCGCAGGCCGACCGGTTCCCGGCGCTGCGGTCGCTGTTCTTCGGCGAGTTCGTCGTGGAGGAGGCGGAGATCTCCTGGATCCAGCAGTGCGACGTGGCCCCGCTGCTGGCGGCGTTCCCCCGCCTGGAGGAGTTCGTGGTGCGCGGCGGCGACGGCCTGGAGTTCCCCGCCACCCGGCACGGGGCGCTGCGCAGGCTCACCGTGCAGACCGGCGGCCTGCCGCGCGAGGTCACCACCGGTGTCCTCGCCTCGGAGCTGCCCGCGCTGGAGCACCTGGAACTGTGGTTCGGGATCGACTGGTACGGCGGCACCACGGAAGTGTCCGACCTCGCCCCCCTCCTGGAGGGGGAGGGCGTCCCGAACCTGCGCAGTCTGGGGCTGCGCAACTCGCCGTGGGGCGACGACCTGGTGCGCGCCCTGGCCGGGGCGCCCGTGCTGGAGCGGGTGCGCGTCCTCGACCTGTCCAGTAACGTGCTCACCGACGCGGGCGGAGAGGTGCTGGCCACCGCTCCCGCCTTCCGCACCCTGGAGCGCCTCGTCATCCGCTACCACTTCCTCACCGAGGCGATGGAGGAGCGGCTGCGCGCGGCCCTGCCCGGGGTCGACCTCCACCTGAGCGAACGCGAGGAACCCGACCACGACGTCGACGACGACGGCACCGAGATCCTCGTCTACTACCCCGAAGTCACCGAATGAGCAGCGTTCCCCTCGCCGTCGTCGCCGTTCCCGGCAGCCGCAGACTGCGCCTGTTCACCGACGCGGTGCGCGCCGCCGGACGGCCCGACCCGGTCCTGCTGCCCTGGCCGGAACTGGCGGCCGGGCAGGTGCGGGTGCCGCCCGGCGCGCTGGTGCGCGTCGACTCCCCCGGGGAGGACGCCGAGACGGCGCGGCTGCTCAGCGGCCTCGACCACGCGCCCGACCCCTACCGGGTGGAGGGCAGCGCGGCCTTCCACGCGGGCCTGCGCGCCGCACTGGACCGGCTCGCCGCGACCGTGGCCGCAACCCCCGGCGCCCGGCTCCTCCAGGACGTGGGCGACCTCGCCGTCATGTGCGACAAGCGGCGCTGCCACGCCCGGCTCGACGCCGCCGGGGTGCCGGTGCCGCCCGCCCTGCGCGGCCCGGTCGACACCTACGCCGACCTGCGGGCGCGCATGGCCGAACGCGGCTGGAGCCGGGTGTTCGTCAAACCCGTGCACGGCTCCTCCGCCTCCGGGGTGGTGGCGCTCGCCGCCCGACCGGACCGGGTGCACGCGGTCACCTCCGCCGACCTGGTGCGCACCGGCACCGGAGTGGAGCTGTACAACAGCCTCCGCATCCGCACCTACACCGACGAGGCGGACGTGGCGGCCCTCGTCGACACGCTGTGCGCCGACGGCGTGCACGTGGAACGGTGGCTGCCGAAGGCGGGACTGCACGACCGCACCATCGACCTGCGGGTGCTGGTCGTGGCGGGCCGCGCCACCCACGTGGTGGTGCGCGCCGCGAAGTCGCCCATGACCAACCTGCACCTGGGCAACGCCCGCGGCGACCTCGCCGCGCTGCGCGACCGCATGGGCGAGGCCGCCTGGCGCAGCGCGATGCGCACCGCCGAGGCCGCCGCCGCGTGCTTCCCGCGCACCCTGCACGCCGGGGTCGACCTGCTGCTCAGTCCCGGCTGGCGCAGCAGCGCGGTGTGCGAGGTCAACGCGTTCGGCGACCTGCTGCCCGGCGTCCTGCACGAAGGCCGCGACAGCTACGCCGAACAGCTCGACGCGGTGTTCTCGGGACGGTTCACCCCGCCCCCGCCCGCCACACCGCACCGGGCGCGGCCCGACACGGCGGGAACCGGAGAGGGGACGGCGGTGAGAGCGGACTGATCCACGCCCCACCCCGTCCGGGGGCAGGCCACCCCCTCACCGAGGAACCGCGAGAAGAAGTCTGTTCGTTGTCAAGCCCCCGCGGCAAGCGGGCCCGCGGCCACTGTGGACAACTCCGCGGGAACCACGCCCCGAGGCCGCGCCGAGCGGGCACGGCCGGGGAACGGGGCCCGGAAGCAGCCGGCCCGCGCCGCACCGGGACCCGGAGGCGGGAGGCGGCCGTCCCCGCCCCGCCCGCACCACCGGAAAACCACCAGACCGGCCCTTCCGGGCCGCCCGAACCCCGCACGGAGCAGCCGATGGACACCCGACCCGACATGAACGAGGTGGTCGGCACCCACGACATCCTGCTGGTCACCCTCGACACGCTCCGCTACGACGTGGCGGCGCGCCTGCTCGCCGAGGGACGCACCCCCAACCTGGCCGCGGTGCTGCCCGACGGCGGCTGGGAGCGGCGGCACGCCCCCGCGAGCTTCACCTACGCCTCCCACCTGGCGATGCTCGCCGGGTTCCTGCCCACGCCCGCCGAGCCGGGCCCCCACCCCCGGCTGTTCGCGGCGGGTTTCCCCGGCAGCGCCACCACCGACGAGCGCACCTGGACCTTCGACGCCCCCGACCTGCCCACCGCGCTCGCCGGCGTCGGCTACCACACCGCGTGCGTGGGCGGCACCGGCTTCTTCAACCGGCTCTCCGCGCTCGGCTCGGTGCTGCCCGACCTGTTCGCCGAAAGCCACTGGGAGCCCTCCTTCGGCGTCACCGACCCCGCCTCCTTCGAGCACCAGGTGGCGCGCGCGGTCGACGTCATCGCGGCCACCCCCGCCGAGCAGCCGCTGTTCCTGCTGGTGAACGTGTCCGCGCTGCACCAGCCCAACTGGTTCCACCTGCCCGGGGCCACCCGCGACGACGGCGACTCGCCGGCCAGCCACGCCGCCGCACTCGAATACGTCGACCGGCACATCCCCGCCCTGTTCGAGGCGGCCGCCTCCCGCCGCCCCTGCTTCACCATCGTCTGCTCCGACCACGGCACCGCCTACGGTGAGGACGGCTACACCGGCCACCGCCTCGGCCACGAGACCGTGTGGACGGTTCCCTACGCGCACTTCGTCCTGCGGCGCTGACCGCGCGACCACCCTCCGCACCCGACCGCACGGAAGGACCGACGGCCCGTGACCACCCTGTACAGCCATCCCGTAGCCGCACCGCCCGCGGACTCGCCGTACCGCTCCTACGTGTACGGCTACCCGCACAAGACCGCCTACCGGCCGCTCGCCGACGCCCCGAGGCTCGCCGACGTGTGGCGTGACGAGCCGACCGACGCCCTGTCGCTGTACTTCCACATCCCGTTCTGCGAGGTGCGCTGCGGGTTCTGCAACCTGTTCACCCGCTCCACGCCGCCCGCCGAACAGGTCACCGCCTACCTGGAGGCGCTCACCCGCCAGACCGCCGCGGTCGCCGAGGCGCTCGGCGGCACCGCCCGCTTCGCCCGGGCCGCCCTCGGCGGCGGCACCCCCACCTACCTGACCGCCGCCGAACTGCACCGCCTCTACGACCTGGCCGAACACCTCCTCGGCGTGGACCTGGCGACCATCCCCACCTCGGTGGAGACCTCCCCGGCCACCGCCACCCCCGACCGCCTCGCCGTGCTGGCCGCCCGCGGCGCCACCCGGATCAGCATCGGCGTGCAGAGCTTCGTGGACGCCGAGGCGCACGCCGCGGGACGGCCGCAGCGCCGCGCCGACGTGGACCGGGCCCTCGCCGCGATCCGCGAGCACGCCCCCGCGGCCCGCCTCAACATCGACCTCATCTACGGCATCGCCGGGCAGACCCCGGACAGCTGGCGCCACTCCCTGGACACCGCGCTGGCGCACCGCCCCGAGGAGCTCTACCTGTACCCGCTGTACGTGCGTCCGCTCACCGGGCTGGGCAGGAGCGGCCGCGCCTGGGACGACCAGCGTCTCGACCTGTACCGGCGGGGCCGCGACCACCTGCTGGAGCACGGCTACCGGCAGGTGTCCATGCGCATGTTCGAACGGGTCGACGCGCCGTCCGTGGACGGCCCCGCCTACTGCTGCCAGACCGACGGCATGGTCGGCCTGGGCTGCGGGGCCCGCTCCTACACCCGCGACCTGCACTACTCCTTCGACTACGCGGTGGGGGTCAGCCCGGTGCGCGCCATCCTCGACGACTACGTCTCCCGCGGACCGGACGGCTTCGACCGCGCCGAGGTGGGGTTCCGCCTCGACGACGACGAACGCCGCCGCCGCCACCTGCTGCAGTCGCTGCTCCAGGCCGACGGCGTGGACCCCGGCCTGTACCGGTCGCGGTTCGGCTCCGACCCGCGCACCGACTTCCCCGCCGAGTTCGCGCTGCTCGACGAGCGCGGCTGGGTCGTCGACGGCTCCGGGCCGGTGCGGCTCACCGAGGAGGGGCTCGCCCACTCCGACGCGGTCGGCCCGCTGTTCTTCTCCGCCCGCGTGAACCGGCTGATGGCGGAGTACGACGCGCGATGAGCCTGCCCGAGACGCTGACCCTGCTGTACCGGGGGCCGCTGGCCAGCTGCGACTACGACTGCGCGTACTGCCCGTTCGCCAAGCGGCGCGACAGCCCCGAGCGGTTGCGCGCCGACCGCGCCGCCCTGGAGCGGTTCGTCGACTGGGTCGCCGACCAGGCCGGGCAGAGCCCCGGCACGCGCCTGTCGGTGCTGTTCACCCCGTGGGGGGAGGGGCTGGTGCGGTCCTGGTACCGTGCCGCGATCGTCCGGCTCAGCCACCTGCCGCACGTCGAACGGGTCGCCATCCAGACCAACCTGAGCGGCCGCGTGGAGTGGCTGGCCGACTGCGACCTCGCCACCGCGGCGCTGTGGACCACCTTCCACCCCACCCAGACGCCCTACGACCGGTTCCTCGGCAAGTGCCGCCGCCTGCGGGAACTGGGGGTGCGGTTCAGTGTGGGGATCGTCGGACTGCCCGAGCACCTGGCCGCGGCGCGTCGGCTCCGCGCCGACCTGCCCGACGACGTCTACCTGTGGGTCAACGCCGCCGAAGGCCGCTCCTACACCGACGCCGAGGCCGCCGAGTGGCAGGACGTCGACCCGCTGTTCCACTACAGCCGCCACCCGCACCCCAGCCGGGGCCTGCCGTGCCGCACCGGCGACACCGTCGTCTCGGTCGACGGGAACGGCACGGTGCGCCGCTGCCACTTCCTCCCCACCGAGTTGGGCAACCTGTACGACGGCTCCTTCGCCGAGCGGCTGCGTCCCCGCCCCTGCCCGGCGGCCCGGTGCGACTGCCACATCGGCTACGTGCACCTGGAGCCCCTCGACCTGTACGAGGTGTTCCGCGGCGGGGTGCTGGAACGGGTTCCGGCGGGATGGGGCCGCGACCTGCGCGCGTGACCATGTCCCTGGAACCACCGGGGACGGCCGAAATGGCCGTGGGGGCATGGTCGTGCACCGCGCGGGGACGGCGTCAGGCCGCCGCCTCCAGCGCCGCGACCACGTCCAGCAGCCGGTCCCGCAGCGCCTGCCCGCGTTCGCTGAACACCCGCTGGGCGGCGGTGTACTCGGCCTTGCCCTCGGGCGTCTCGATGCGCACCGGGGCGTACCCGTGGGCGGACAGGTCGTAGGGGGAGGCGCGCATGTCCAGCTCCCGCACGTCGCGCGCCAACTCGAAGCAGTCCAGCAGCAGTTCGCCGGGGACCGCGGGGGAGAGCTTGTAGGCCCACTTGTAGCAGTCCATGGTGGCGTGCAGGCAGCCCGGCTGGTCGAGGGCGACCTGACTGTCCCGGGTGGGCTGGAGCTGGTTGAGCGGGCGCGCCTCGGGAGTGAAGAAGCGGAACGCGTCGAAGTGCGAACAGCGGATGCGGTGCGACTCGACGACCCGGTCCGTGCCCTCCGCGCCGAGCCGCAGCGGAAGCGCGTGCCGCCGCTCCTCGGGGGACTGCCGGTAGACCATCGCCCACTCGTGCAGGCCGAAGCAGCCGAAGTACGCGCTCCGCGCCCGGACCGCCGACAGCAGGTCGGCGACGAACCGCAGCGCACGGCCCCGGTCCGCGACGAAGGCCGCGACGTCCAGCTCCACGCCCGGCACCGGAACACCGGAGGGGCCGGTGACCGTGGTCGTGCGGTACCAGCGGCCGAACGCGGCGCGCGCCGACTCGCCCAGCAGGACCACGCCCGGTCCCGGATGCCAGCGGCGCAGCTGGGCGGGGCGGTGGCTGTAGTAGGTGAACAGGAAGCCCTCCACCGGCCGCGCCGAGGGGCGCTGGGCGCTGCGGACGAACTCCTCGGCTCGCTCGGCGTGCCGGGCGGCGCGCTCCCGCCACTCCTGCTCGGTGAGGACGACACGGGGTTCGGGCATCGGGAAACGGGCGGCGCTGTCCATGACAGCTCCAGGGTAGGACGTCGTGAACGCCGGATGCGTCCCGGTCTCGACCGGATCCACCGTGGAATCAGGAGAAGTGATCTGCGTCACTTGTATCTCCGGAAGGTTTTGGGGGAGAAGTCGGACACGCCGCGGAACCCGACCGGCAAACGGGTGGAAAAACACCGGGGTTCCGGCCCCGGAAAAGGCGGTGGAAGACCACCCGGATCCCTTTCCGAACCCCGGTCTGGGCTGGAGTTTTCTACTCTCGGTCAGGTGACGGAACGACAGTATGGGCATTGGTGGGCCGCTGCGGCCCGGAACACGAGGACCGCGGGCCGGGAACGGGAGCCGCAGAGGGGGCCGTGGTCCGGCTTCGTCACCCTCCCCCTCGTCGGCGTCCTCGTTCTCGGCCTGTTCGCGTTCTCGGTCGCGCTGTTCCCGCCCGGACCGCACGACCACGACACGGCTACGGCTGCCTCCGACACCGACGGTGCCCCCGAGCGGAGCCCCGAGGAGCCGGTGCGCAGGGGCACCGGTGTCGCCTCCCGGAAGGAGGAGGCAAGACCCGCGGAGGAGACCGGGACCGAGGGGGGCCGCTCCGCCGGCCCGGCGGAGCGCCGGGAGCTCCCGGCGGAGGAGACCGGCCCGGAGGTCACCGCGGTGGTCCACTTCTCCCACAACGGCACCGAACTCACCTACGAGGGAATCGTCGCACTGCAGCGTTTCGCCGAGCGGGCGGTCGCGGCCGAGGCCGCCTGGGTGCGCATCGACGGGTACGGGGACGACACCGGGACCCCCGAGGCGAACCTGCGGGTCTCCCTGCAGCGCGCCGAGGAGACGGCGGCCTTCCTCCAGGAGAGGATGCCGGTGGAGGGGATCGACTTCGTCACCGCGGGCCACGGCGCCGCCGACCCGGTGGCCGACAACAGCACCGTGGAGGGACGCGCCCGCAACCGCCGTATCGAGGCGACCGCGGGCACCGGCGCCCCCGGGGCCGGCCGCTCCGACCGCGGCGTCCCGCCCGCCGACGAGGAGCGGGACGACGTGGCGGGAGTGCCCGTGCCGCAGGTCGAACGGCTGGTCCCGGGGGGCGGCTGAGCCGGCCGGCGTCAGTTGGTGCTGTGCACCGGCAGGTGCCGGCCCAGGTACCCGATGTAGATCCGGTTGGTCCGCCCCGGCCCCAGGTCCGGGTAGTAGTACAGCCGCGGGCAGATCCCGTACTCGGCGTCCAGTTTGATGTGCGCGAACATCGGTACCTCCCCGTCGGGGTGGACCTCGGCGGGGACCCGGAAGATCCGCTTGCCGCTGAACTTCGCCCGGTTCTGCACGGTGTCGCTCTCGTGGGCGGCCATCCGCTTCACCGGGATGGTGTGGAAGCCGTCGGGCTGGTCGCGCAGGTAGTCGTGCAGGGTCTTGCCGTTGCCGGGATGCGTCAGCTGGTAGCGCACGTAGTCGTTGAGGGCGCGCAGCGCCTCCCACGCCTTGGTCGCCCACAGCCGCTCCTTCTTGTTGCCGCTGAGTTCCCGCACGTCGTCGAGCGAGTCGCCGATCGTCACCCGCAGGTAGGGGAAGGAGACCCCGTCGAGCATGCGCTCCAGCAGCTCCTCGAAGTTGTCGGGGGGCTGGTCGCTGGGCGCCTCCGGGGGTTTGGCGGCGGCCAGGGCGTACTGGCCGATGCCGCGCAACTGGTCGCGCAGCCAGGCGTTCTCGTGGCGGGCGCCGCGCAGCTCCTCCCGGTACCGGTCGCGTTCCGCCACGGTCTCGGCCAGTTCGGCCAGCAGGCGTTCGCGTTCCTTCTCCAGGTCGGCGATGCGCGCGGTGCGCCGTTTGACCTCGGCGGCCAGTCCGGCGGCGCGGTCCGGGGCGGCCGGGGTGGACACCGGAGGCCGGGGGGTTGCGGCGGACTCGGTGCGGTAGACGACCGTCGCCACGGGGGCGGACAGCGGGGACGCGGGAGTCGCGGACAGGTCCGCCTCCTCCTCGGTGAGCAGTGAGTCCAGCAGCTGCAGCTCCTCGGGCAGCGGGGCGTCCAGGACCACCTCGCGCAGCGAGTGCGCCAGGGCCCTGCCGATCCGGGAGCGGATCACGCCGCCGGTGCGGGCGGCGTCCATGCTGTGCGTGCTGAGCCGCGGATGCCGGCGGTGGTCGCCGGGGTCGGACAGGCGCACCCCGGGGCGGAAGGTGCGGACCCCGCCCGCGGGGATGTCGAACTCCCGGGGCAGCCGCGCCGCCACCCGCTCCTGGGCCGCCCGGTCCAGCACGTAACCGGAGTACATGCCGCACGCGAACCTGAGCACCTGGCCCATCGCCGCCCGCCAGCCGACGACGGTGAGGTCGGGGGGCGCGCCCGTGACGACCACCGCCATCCGCCGCGAGTCGTCGCGGATCGCCGCCAGCAGCGCGTCGACCGCCCGCGTGTCGCGGCCCCGGACGATCACCGGGGCCTCGGTCAGCACCGCCGCGCCGTCGAAGCACCGCGCCGCGTTCAGGAACGACCGTACCAGCTTGGGACGGACCACTTCGAACCGCTCCTCCGCGGCCTCCGCTCCCGGGGGGATCGCGGTCATGTCGATCCAGACGGTCCGGTCGGCGGCGCGCCCCGGGTCGGACACGGCGGTCAGCGCGGTCTGCCAGACGGTTCCGCTGCGGTCGTGCGTGGACTCGGTCCTGAGCCGCAGGAAGCGGACGTTCTCCGCGGGGTTCTCGTGCCGGACGACCTTCACGGTGTAGCGGTGGTCCAGCACGTGGTGCCCGGAGCGGCTCAGGTCCGGGCACCGGCCGCCGGACTTGTGCGCGAGCCAGGTCGAGAACGTGTCGAGACTCAGTCCGACGACGTCGCACGGCGGAGAGACGGTGAAGACGGTGCGGTAGACGAGCGGCAAGCGGCGATCTCCAGTCGACGGTTCTCGCTGCGGTCCGGCGGGCGGCCGGACCCGGTCTCTTCGGGGCTCGGGCAGGGCGATGCCGCCCCGAGCACGCGAACGGCGGGGGAAGACCGGTGCGCGCATCCCGACACCACTGTGGCCGACCCGCGTCGGATGTGCCACCGACTGGGGACAACTGTGCACAACCCGCGACCGAGCGCGGCGGGGAGGAGGCAGCGGAACCGGAGGCATCCGCCAGTATGGAGCGGAGATCCGCGTTGTTGGGCCCGAATGGATGAGGAATCGGACGCTGCGGAGCAGTAGCGTCACGGACATGTCCAAACGTCCGTTCTGGCTGGCCGGGTCTGCTACCACCGGCGACAGCGAACTCACCGTCACCAACCCCTACACGGGCCGGACCGTGGCGACCGTCGCGGTTCCCACCCCCGAGCAGATCGAGCAGGCCGTCGCCGCCGCGCACGGCGTCCTGGACGAGACCGCGGCCCTGCCCGCCCACGTCCGCTCCGAGGCGCTCGCCCACGTGGCCCGGCGGCTCAGGGAGCGGTCCGAGGAGATCGCCCAGCTCATCACCGCGGAGAGCGGCAAGCCGATCCTGTGGGCGCGCGCCGAGGCGGGGCGGGCCGTCTCGGTGTTCACCTGGGCGGCCGAGGAGGTCCGCCGCGACAGCGGGCGGATGCAGCGGCTGGACACCGACGCCGGCGGAGCGGGCCGGGTCGCGCTGATCCGCCGCGTCCCCAAGGGCGCCGTGCTGGCGATCTCCCCGTTCAACTTCCCCCTCAACCTGGTCGCGCACAAGGTCGCCCCGGCTATCGCGGTGGGCGCCCCCATCGTGGTCAAGCCCGCCCCCGCCACCCCCCTGTCCGCTCTGGTGCTCGGCGAGATCCTCGCCGAGACCGACCTGCCCGCCGGGGCGTTCTCGGTGCTGCCGATGCCCAACGAGCTGGCGCAGCCGATGATCACCGACGAACGGCTGCCGGTCATCTCCTTCACCGGCGGCCAGTTCGGCTGGGAGCTGCGCAGGATGGCCCCGAACAAGCACGTCACCCTGGAACTGGGCGGCAACGCCGCCGCCGTCGTGCTGGCCGACGCCGACCTGGACTGGGCGGCCCGGCGCATCGCCCTGTTCGGCAACAACCAGGCCGGCCAGGTCTGCATCGGCGTGCAGCGGGTCGTCGTCGAGGACGCCGTCTACGACGAGTTCGCCGCGAAGCTGGTGGAGCGGGTCGAGGAGCTGGTGACCGGCGACCCCGCGGACGAGGCCACCCAGGTGGGCCCGCTCATCGACGAGGCCGCCGCGGCCCGGGTCGAGCAGTGGGTGAACGAGGCGGTCGAGAGCGGCGCCACGCTGCTCACCGGCGGCACCCGCGACGGCGTCACCGTGGCCCCGACCGTGCTGGCCGACGTGCCCGACGACGCGAAGGTGGTGTGCGAGGAGGTCTTCGGCCCGGTCATGGTGCTGCGCCGGGTCAGCGACGTGGACGCGGCGTTCGCCGAGGTCAACAACAGCGACTACGGCCTCCAGGCGGGCGTGTTCACCCGCGACCTGCCCACGGCCTTCCGGGCGCACCGCGAGCTGAAGGTGGGCGGCGTCATCATCGGCGACGTCCCGTCCTACCGTGCCGACCAGATGCCCTACGGCGGCGTCAAGAAGTCCGGCGTCGGCAAGGAGGGGGTCCGCTCGGCGATGGACGACCTCACCGACGAGCGGGTGCTGGTCCTCACCGGAGTGCTCTGACCAGCACCCTCGATCGTGGCTTCGGGGTCCGGTCTCCGGTCCCGGATCCCGGAGCCACCCCCGTCAGCGCCGCGCGGGCGCCGTCCGGGACGGCGAGAGCACACCGGAGCCGGGTGTGCTCGGTGGACACGGCCCCAGGGACAAAAAGAGCGCGGGAGCAGGTCCCCGGGGCCATGATCGTTCCGGTTACAGGGTCTGCGCGGCCTCGTAGACGCGTTCGGCCTCCTCGCCGAGGCGGGGTCCGTACTGGACCGTGTCGTCGTTGGCGTACTTGAAGCTGATCAGCGAGGTGATCGTGCCGGTTCCGGTGGTGGTGTCGAAGTCGGCGAACCACGGGCCGCCGCTGGAGCCCTGGGTCATCGCACACGCCATGCCGGAGCCGTGGGTGCCCTGGCTGTCGCGGTGGGTCGGGCCGACGCAGTAGTACAGGTGGCGGCCGGAGAAGGGCGGCGAGGAGGGGTAGCCGAAGGCGTGCACGTGGGAGGCGATGCGGCCGTCGAAGGAGACCCGCTGGCTTCCGGTGCGGTCGGCGACGTGCCGCCCCCGCCGGTCGGTGCCGAGCACGACCAGGCCGAAGTCGTAGCTGTCGTCGCCCTGGCGGGACCACTTCGGCGAGACCAGCATGTCGCGGGCGGGGTAGCGCCCGTAGGGCGCGCGGCCGTCGGTGTAGCCGGGCACGAAGATCCAGTTCTCCGCCCACGAGCCGGTCTTGTTCTTCAGGCAGTGGCCCGCGGTGAGCACGGTGTCGCGGTTCTCGGCGTCGATCACCGAGGCGGTGCAGGTGTAGTCGGAGCCG
Organism: Thermobifida alba; assembly: GCF_023208015.1. Lineage (NCBI taxonomy): Bacteria > Bacillati > Actinomycetota > Actinomycetes > Streptosporangiales > Nocardiopsidaceae > Thermobifida > Thermobifida alba. The sequence continues at coordinate 59,286 of NZ_CP051627.1, forward strand.
TCGAGGGTCAGGTACACCCGGCCGGTGGTCGCCGCGACCAGGCCGCCGCCGGTCCAGCGGCGGACCGTGCCGGAACGGCCGGCCGCGCCGGCGGTCTCGGGAGCGCGGGGCGTGTCGAGCAGCGGCGCGGTCAGACCCCCGAGCGCCGAGGAGAGCGGAACGGCCGAGGCCATGCGCTCGGGGGTCCAGTAGTCCAGGACGGCGCGCCGCTGCTGCGGGGTGTGGGCGGCGGACTGGTGCACCACCTCAGCGGGGACGGTGGTCCGCTGTTCCGCTGCGGAGGGCTCGACCGCCGAGGCCGGGGACACGCCGACCGCGACGAGGGTGAGAGAGGCGAGGATCGAGTACACGATGGACCGATTCATGTCCCTGGATCATGCCACACTCTCCGTGATCGGATGGCTTCTTTCAGTTATTTGCGCTGGGTGGTGGGGACGATCCGGAGCAAAAAAGGCGGCCTTCCCGGCGCGGGGGAAGGCCGCCGTCGCGGGGCCGTCAGGCCGTCGGCACCCGCAGCCATGAGGGGTCGGCGGCGGGGGAGCTCACCGTGACGGTGCTGCCCACGCCGTTCTCACTGCCGTAGCGCAGGTCCTGGCCGTCGACGACCAGGGCGAGGCGGTGGCCGGAGGGGACCTCCCACACCACCGGCTCCAGCGCGATCTCTACCGTCCGGGCCTCGCCGGGAGTCGCACCGCGCAGGGTGTAGGGCTTGTGGGTGATGAGCGACCCCGTGCCGGAGGAGTTCACCGCGTACAGGTAGACGAACAGGGACGCCTCGGAGCGGTTGGGGGTGACGGTCAGCCGCAGGCGCGGCGTTCCGCTCACCGTGACGCCGTGCAGGGCCGGACCGGTCCACACGCCCGCGTAGACCCGGTTGACCAGCGGCAGCGAGACCCCGGTGGGGATGTCGGCGAACTGCTGGACGGCGCCGCTGAGCATCAGCGCCCCGCTGTTGGCGGTGGTGCCGAGGGCGGTGCGGATCCGGTAGTTCCACCCGGTGGCGGGCTCGGTCGCCAGACCGCCGGTGGCCCGCCAGTTGGTCCAGGTGGCCGCCGGCTTGGTCAGGTGGTAGACGGTCTGGGCGGAGGTCACCGACGCCCAGTCGGGGTAGCCGCTCCAGGAGCCGCCCCGGCTGTTCGGCTTGACCTGCACGGGGGGTTCGGCGTCGATGCCGTTGTCGACGCCGCGCAGGTGGTGGTCGAACCAGCGGCGCAGCGACTCCCAGGTCTCGTTGGGCAGGCCGAACGCGCCGAACGCCTCCTGGGTGGCGTGGTCGCCCGGGGCCAGCATCAGCCGCTTGGGGCCCTCCAGCGCGGTGTAGAGGTCGGTCATCTGGCTCGGCGGGAAGATGCCGTCGTTCCAGGCGTGCGCGATCATGACCGCGGTGCCGTTGGCGTTGAGGGCGTCGATCCCGGTCGCGGGGGAGCGCACGGGGGCGGCGTCCAGGGCGGGCTGGACGTCGCCGGAGCGGTAGCCCCGCTCCATCTCCCGCAGGGTGGCCCCGGGCCTGCCGAGGAGGTCGGCGGAGGAGAGCAGCAGTTCGATGGCCTGGGTGCTGAGGGTCTCGTTGGGGTAGATGGAGGCCGCCAGGTCGGCCCAGCCGCTCATCGCGCCGACCACCGTGACCCGGTCGTCCTCGGCGGCGGTGAGCAGGCTGATGCCCGCGCCGTAGGAGATGCCCGCCATGCCGACGCGGTCGGGGTCGGCGTCGGTGTTGGTGAGCGCCCAGTCGATGACGGCTCGGGCGTCGGCGACGTCCCGGGGGCCGGCGACCTCGATCTCGCCGCCGGACTCGTTGAAGCCGCGGGAGGTGTAGCTGACCACCTGGTAGCCGGACTCGCGGGCGAGTTTCCAGGCCGCGCCCACGTACAGCAGTTTGTTCGTGGCCCAGGCCGAGGGCATGACCAGCAGGGGGTGGGGGCCGGGGGTGCCGGTGGGGGTGATGACGAGTGCGCTCAGCTCCACGCCGTCGCCGACGGGGATGCTGACCCGCTGGGTGGTGGAGCCGATCGTGGCGTGAGCCGGTGGTGACAGCAGTGTTGCCGTGAGTAGTGCCACGAGGGTGGCGCTGATGACTGCGGACAGCCGTTTCATCAAGACCTCGTTCCGGAATGAGCGGGAGATACTGACGGTCGCGCCTGCCGTCGCATCCCGGTGGGCCGTGGGGTCCTCCAACGGAAAACCCTTGTTACTGCGAAGTAAGTTACTTCGATGTCAAGTTAAGGCAGGGGTCAACGGTTTGTAAAGACTTTCCTGTGAAGCGGGTCACTTTTCCGCGGCTCCGTCTCCCACCCGGACCCGCCCCCGGACGGCCCGGAGCACGTGCCAGACCGCCACGTGGCAGGCCAGACCCGCGCCGACTCCCTGCGCCAGCCCCAGCAGCACACCGCGCACGAGGTCGTAGCCGCTCGCCGCCGCCCGCGGATCGGCGGCCGCCCGCCCGGCTTCCGCCACCCCCGCCACCACGATCCCGGCCGCGGCCCAGCGGCGCGCCCCCTCACCCGGCAGAGCGGCCCCGCCGGCCGGTGCCACGGGCGCGCGCCGGTACCAGCGCGCCACCCACCAGGCCAGCACCCCCAGCCCGCCCGCGGAACCGAGGGACATGACCACGTTGTACAGCCGGTGCGCCCCCGCCACCTCCGCGTCCAGCACCGGCCAGAGGACCACCGCCGCCCCGCCGGGATGCGTGAAGGCGTCCCACACCACGTGCGTGGCCGCACCGAGGGCCAGCGAGAGCACCGTCCACAGCACGGGGCCGCCCCCCACCGCGGGGACGGCACCGCCGCCATCCGCCCGCGCGGCGCGGCGGGCGCCAGATCCACCAGCGGAGCCCGCAACACCCCGTGGAACAGCGCGAACACCACCAGCCCCACGCGGCCGGGTCTACCCCCACCGGACCCAGCGGGCCGTGGGCGGCGGGCCCCAGCGGCAGCGACAGGTCGTAGGGCAGACCGGGGACGAGGACGCCGATGACCAGGGCGGAGGGCACCAGCCGCCCCCGGTCAGCGGGATCGCCGCGGCGGCGTGACTGACGGTGAAAGGCATGCCGGAATGATCCCGGACCGAGACCGGGGCGAACGAAGCGGGCGCTGCGCCACAATGGGGACGTGACCACTGCTGCTCAGCCCCACGAGGCGTCCGACCCGGCATCCGCACAGTCCGCCCAGGCCCCCCGCGAGGTGGTGATCCTCGGCTCCACCGGCTCGATCGGCACCCAGGCCGTCGAGGTGGTCCGTCAGGCGCCGCACCGCTTCGACGTGGTGGGCCTCGCCGCCGGAGGCGGCCGCCTGGACCTGCTCGTCGACCAGGCCTGCGAACTCGACGTCCAGGTGGTCGCGGTCGCCGACCCCGCGAAAGCCGCCGAACTGTGCGACCGGCTCACCGCGCGCGGCAGCGCCGCCAAGGTGCTGGCCGGCCCCGAGGGGGTAGCCGAACTCGCCGCCTGGGAGTGCGACGTCGTCCTCAACGGCATCACCGGAGCCCTGGGCCTGGAGTCCACCCTCGCCGCGCTGCGCGCCGGACGGCTGCTCGCGCTGGCCAACAAGGAGTCGCTGATCGTCGGCGGCCCCCTGGTCCGCGAGGCCGCCCGCCCCGGGCAGATCGTGCCGGTGGACTCCGAGCACTACGCGCTCGCCCAGTGCTTCCCCCGCCTGCCCGCCGACCAGCTCACCAGCCTGGCGCAGGGCAACGTCGAGGCCCGCCGCGACCAGGTGCGCCGCCTCGTCGTCACCGCCAGCGGAGGCCCGTTCCGCGGCCGTTCCGCCGCCGACCTCGCCGACGTCACTCCCGAACAGGCGCTCGCCCACCCCACCTGGAGCATGGGGCCGGTCGTCACCGTCAACTCCGCGACCCTGGTCAACAAGGGCCTGGAGGTCATCGAGGCGCACCTGCTCTTCGACATCCCCTTCGACCGGATCGAGGTCGTCGTCCACCCGCAGTCGGTCGTCCACTCGATGGTGGAGTACGTGGACGGCTCCACCATCGCCCAGGCGAGCCCGCCCAGCATGCGCATCCCCATCGCCTACGGCATCGCCTGGCCGGACCGGGTCGCCGGCGCCGCGCCCGCGATCGACTGGACCAGGGCGCACCAGTGGACCTTCGAGCCGCTGGACCACGAGGCGTTCCCCGCGGTGCGGCTGGCCTGCGAGGTCGGCACGGCGGGCGGGACTGCCCCGGCCGTGTACAACGCGGCCAACGAGGAGGCCGTCGCCGCGTTCCTCGCCGGACGCCTGGCATTTCCGGCGATCCTGGACACCGTGGCGCGGGTAGTCTCGGAGCACCGGGAAGAGGTCCAGGGGGGCACGCCGCGGCTCGAAGACGTCTACGAGGCCGACGGGTGGGCCCGCAAGCGGGCCGGAGAACTCATCTCCCGACAGGGGTGAGGAGACGGACATGGTGGCGTTGCTGACCGTGCTGGGGATCATCATCATGGTCCTGGGCCTGCTGTTCTCGATCGCCTGGCACGAGCTGGGGCACATGGTGCCGGCGAAGCTGTTCGGCATCCGCTGCACCCAGTACATGGTGGGCTTCGGCAAGACGCTGTGGTCCTTCAAGCGCGGTGACACCGAGTACGGGCTCAAGGCGGTCCCGCTGGGCGGGTACGTGCGCATGGTCGGGATGATCCCGCCCGCCAAGCCCCGCCCCGACACCGGCAAGCCCATGTCGCGGTGGCGCGCGATGATCGAGGACGCCCGCGAGGCGTCCTTCGTGGAGCTGGAGCCCGGCGACGAGGACCGGCAGTTCTACCAGCGCCCGCCGTGGAAGCGGCTCATCGTCATGGCCGGCGGACCGTTCATGAACCTGGTCCTGGCGGTCGCGCTGTTCGCCCTGCTGCTCATGGGCATCGGCGTCTACCAGCCCACCACCGTCGTCGGCGCGGTGCACGAGTGCGTGGTGCCCGCCACCGCCGCGACCGCCGACTGCCCCTCCGACGCCGACCCCTCCCCCGCCTCCCGGGCCGGGCTGCGCGCCGGGGACGAGATCGTCGCGGTCAACGATCGGCCCACCCCCGACTGGGAGGCCGTGCAGGCCGCCATCCGCGCCCACGTCGGCCCCGGCACCATCCAGGTGCTCCGGGACGGCGAGGAGCTGACCCTGCACGCCGACTTCATCGAGAACCAGGTGGTCAAGCGGGACGCGGACGGCAACCCCGTGGTCCGCACCGACGCCGCCGGGGAGCCGGTCCTCGACGAGGAGGGACGGCAGGTCCCCGAGACGGTCACCGCGGGCTTCCTCGGGTTCGTGCCGCAGGAGCAGCGCCAGACGCTCAGCGCCGCCGAGACCGCCGTCTTCTTCGGCGACACCCTGGTCTCCGTCGGCGAGGCCATCGTCACCCTCCCAGCGAAGATCCCCGACGTGTTCGCGGCGGCCTTCCTCGGCGCCGACCGCGCCCCCGACTCGCCCGTCGGCGTCGTGGGGGCCTCCCGGATCAGCGGTGAGATCCTCGCCATGCCCGCGCCGGTCCTGGACCGCGTCGCGATGATGATCAACCTGCTGGCCGGGATCAACCTGTTCCTGTTCGCCTTCAACATGCTGCCGATCCTGCCGCTGGACGGCGGGCACATCGTCGGCGCGCTGTGGGAGGCGGTCCGCCGGAACACCGCCAGACTCTTCCGGCGCCCCGACCCGGGCCCCTTCGACGTGGCCCAGCTCATGCCGGTGGCCTACGTCATGGTCGCCTGCTTCCTGGGCTTCAGCCTGATGCTGCTGGTCGCCGACATCGTCAACCCGGTCCGCCTGATCTACTGACCCCGCCGCGGCCGGTGACCCGGCGGCGTCCGGGGAGTGAACGCGCGCGGACGACTCGGAGAAGTCGTCCGCGCGCCGCCGTTCGGCGGTGTCAGGAGCCGGTGTCCGATCCGGGTAGCCTTGTGCACACGAACCAACGGCGAGGTCCACATCCCCCGTTCCACGTCGCGACGCCCGTCTGCGCCGCGGCGACTCCCCGGTACCAGTAAGTCGAGCGATGCCGTCGGCCACCCCGGCGGCCAGCGAGGTGAAATCGCGTGTCCGTCGATCTCGGAATGCCCGTTGCTCCTCCGCAGCCGCTGGCGCCGCGTCGCAAGTCGCGGCAGATCATGGTGGGTGACGTTCCGGTGGGAGGCGACGCTCCGATCTCGGTGCAGTCGATGACCACCACGGTGACCGCCGACATCAACGCCACGCTGCAGCAGATCGCGGAGCTGACCGCCGCGGGCTGCCAGATCGTGCGGGTGGCGGTGCCCAGCGCCGACGACGCCGAGGCGCTGCCGATCATCGCGCGCAAGTCGCAGATCCCGGTGATCGCCGACATCCACTTCCAGCCCAAGTACGTGTTCGCCGCGATCGAGGCGGGCTGTGCGGCGGTGCGGGTCAACCCGGGCAACATCAAGAAGTTCGACGACCGGGTCGGGGAGATCGCCAAGGCCGCGTCCGAGGCCGGGGTGCCGATCCGCATCGGCGTCAACGCCGGCTCGCTGGACAGGCGGCTGCTGGCCAAGTACGGCAAGGCCACGCCCGAGGCGCTGGTGGAGTCGGCGCTGTGGGAGTGCTCCCTGTTCGAGGAGCACGGTTTCCGCGACATCAAGATCTCGGTCAAGCACAACGACCCCGTGGTCATGATCCAGGCCTACCGGCTGCTGGCCGAGCGCTGCGACTATCCGCTGCACCTGGGGGTGACCGAGGCGGGCCCGGCCTTCCAGGGCACCATCAAGTCCGCGGTCGCGTTCGGCGCGCTGCTGGCCGAGGGAATCGGCGACACCATCCGCGTGTCGCTGTCGGCGCCGCCCGCCGAGGAGGTCAAGGTCGGCGCGCAGATCCTGGAGTCGCTGGGGCTGCGCCAGCGCGGCCTGGAGATCGTCTCCTGCCCCAGCTGCGGGCGCGCCCAGGTGGACGTCTACACGCTCGCCGACCGGGTCACCGCGGGACTCCAGGGGCTGGACGTGCCGCTGCGGGTGGCCGTCATGGGCTGCGTGGTCAACGGTCCCGGTGAGGCCCGCGAGGCCGACCTGGGCGTGGCCTCCGGCAACGGCAAGGGGCAGATCTTCGTCAAGGGCGAGGTCATCAAGACCGTGCCGGAGTCGCAGATCGTGGAGACCCTGATCGAGGAGGCCCTGCGCATCGCCGAGGAGATGCGCGCCGAGGGCGTGGCCTCCGGCGAACCCAGCGTCGACGTGGCGGGCTGACCCCCGCCGACCCCGCACCGGACCTTCGGGCCGTCGTGCGCCGCGGCGTCCCCGCCGCCGGCGCACGACGGCCCCTCCCGTCCGCGGCCCGGCCGCCGCGCAGCGGAGGGCGAGTGTCGTATCCCGGCTCCGCGGCCCCGCCTCGGCAGAATTCCCCTCAACAGCTGTCACGGGGGAGAGGCGGAAGCGGATGCGGCACGCGGCGGCCAGGTCGGTGGGGGCGATCGCGGCGACGGGGGTGCTGACGGTCTTCGGGGCCGTCGTCCCGGCCGAGGCGGACGGGACGACGGGGTGGACGGAGTGCGCGGACCTGGAACCCGCGGCACAGCTCCGGGTGGAGTGCGCCGAACTGCGGGTGCCCATGAGCCGCGAGGGCGGCCCGAGATCGGGGGGAACCGTGGTCCTCGCGCTGTCGCGGGTGCCCGCGAGCGGGGAGCGGCAGGGCACACTGCTGGTCAACCCGGGAGGCCCCGGCAGCCCCGGACGCGACTGGGCGGTCCGCATCGCCGAGCGGCTGCCCGCGGACCTGCGCGCCTCCTACGACGTGGTGGGGTTCGACCCGCGCGGCACGGGCGCGTCCACCCCCACCGTCACCTGCGACCCCGGCTACTTCGACCCGGTGCGCCCCGACACGGTCCCCGCCGACGAGGAGGCGGAGCAGGCGCTGTGGGACCGGGCCGCCGCCTACGCCGAGGCGTGCGCGGAGCACACCGGGGACCTGCTGAACCACATGACCACCGTGGACATCGCCGCCGACGTGGAGTCCATCCGGCGCGCCCTGGGGGTCGAGCGGATCGACTACCTCGGCTACTCCTACGGCACCTACCTGGGGGCCGTCTACGCCACCCGGTACCCCGACCGGGTGCGCCGCCTCGTGCTGGACAGCGCCGTCAACCCCGACCTGCCCTGGTACCAGGGGAACCTGGCGCAGAGCCGCTCCCTGGACGCCGCGGCGCGCAACTTCTTCGCCTGGACCGCCCGCCACCACGGCGTCTACGGTCTGGGCACCACCGGGGAGCAGGTCGCGGAGCACTACTACGCCCTCCGGGACGCGCTGGCCGAACAGCCGGCGGCCGGCACGGTCGGCCCCACCGAACTGGAGAGCGTCGTCCTCTTCGCCGCCTACACCAGCGCCGCCTGGCCGCCGCTGGCCCGGGCGCTGTCCGACCGCGTCGTGCACGGCGAGGACGCCGCGCTGCTCGCCGTGCACGAGCGGCTCGGGGAGGACGCCGACAGCGACCAGGGGTTCGGCGCCTACCTGGCCACCGAGTGCACCGACTCGCCGTGGCCCGCCGACCGGGGGACCTGGCGCGAGGACGCGGCCAAGCTCCACGTCGAGGCGCCCTTCGTCGCCTGGAACAACACCTGGTACAACGCCCCGTGCCGCTTCTGGCCCGCCCCGGCCCGCTCCTGGACCGAGGTGGACGGCACGGCGGTGGGCGGCGCCCTGCTCCTCCACGCCACCCAGGACGGGCCGACACCGCTGGCCGGGGCCCACGCGATGCGCGCCCGCTTCCCAAAGGGCCGGCTCGTCGTCGAGGACGGCGGCGTGGACCACGGGGTCTCGCTCAACGGCAACCCGTGCGTGGACCGCGTCCTCGTCGCCTACCTGCGGGACGGCACCCTGCCCGCGGCCGGCCGCGGCGCCGACGGCGCGGACCTGACCTGTGCGGCGCGGCCCCAGCCCGACCCGCGCGGGGCCGCGGCCGGTGGGGTGTGAGGACGGTGGACGCCGGGCCGCAGCGGGCGGGAACCGTGCCGAAAGGGGCGTGTGGCGCGTTTCCCCCGCCGGGGCTGCGGCTACGATTGCCCTAGAGCGGTGGCGCTCCCGCCCCTGGAAGCTCGCAGGTGAGGTGATACGGATGCTGCGGACCTCGCCGATACGGGTGCTCGGGGAACGAGACCGCGCCGAGGTGTACGCGCTTCTCGACCGGGACCCGGTCGGCAACGTGTTCGTCGCCTCCCGGTTGCGCGCCGCGGGTCTGGATCCGGCGCGGCTCGGCGCAGAACTGTGGGGCTACGTCGAGCACGACGCCATCACCGCGCTGTGCTACGCGGGGGCGAACCTGGTCCCGATCAACGCGGGCCCCGAGGCCGTCCGGCACTTCGCGAGCCGGGCCCGCTGGCAGGGACGGCGCTGCTCCTCCATCGTGGGGCCGATCCCGGCCGTGACCGACCTGTGGCGCCGTCTGGCCCCCTACTGGGGGCCCGCCCGGGCGATCCGGGCCAGGCAGCCGGTCATGGCCATCTCGCAGGAGCCCGAGGTGCCCGCCGACCCGCTGGTGCGCCGGGTACGGCCGGAGGAGCTGGGGATTCTGCTGCCCGCCAGCATCGCCATGTTCACCGAGGAGGTGGGGGTGCCGCCGGACGCGGGCGACGGCGGCGCGCTGTACCGGGCCCGGGTCGAGGAGCTGATCCGGATGGGCCGGGCGTTCGCCCGGATCGAGGACGGCCGGGTCGTGTTCAAGGCGGAGGTCGGTGCGGTCACCCCGCGGGCCTGCCAGGTGCAGGGGGTGTGGGTGCATCCGGAGCTGCGCGGCCGGGGCCACTCGGTGGCGGGCATGGCGGCCGTGGTGCGTTTCGCGCTCGCCGAGATCGCGCCCACGGTCACCCTCTACGTCAACGACTTCAACACGCCGGCGCGCGCCGCCTACCGCAGGGTGGGCTTCCAGGAGATCGACGAGGTGATGTCGGTCCTGTTCTGACGGGATCGGGCCCGGGGGCCGGGGCGGCGCGGCCCGTCCAGCGCACGCCGCCCCGGGTGTCCGCCCGCCGCCTGCCCGCGGGGACGGACGAGGAGAAGGCCGCCCTGCCCGGCCTCTCCCCGCTGTGCGTGGCGGACGCGCCCTCAGGGGTGTCCGCCCTCGGTGACGGTTCCGCCCGTGCCGTGGACGGTCACGGTCCCGTAGTTGTAGTGGACGTGGGCCTGGGGGCCGGTGTTGGTGATCTGCGACGGCCACCAGCGCATCTGGTCCGGGGAGGACTCCGCGCGGGGCGCGGCGGCGCGGATGCGGGGACGGTCGGTCGGCACGTGCACCCAGGCGCGGGTGCCGAACCGCTTCTCCGGCTCGGTGATCTCGACGGGGGTGAACTCCCGGCGGTACAGGTCGTAGTCGCCCTGTTCGACCACGTCGGTGTAGATGGAGTCGGAGACGACGAGGACGAAGTCGACCTCGGGGTTGTCGCGGAGCGCCTGCCGGGCCGCCGCCGAGTCGCGCAGCCGGCACACCGACACCACGGCGCCGCCCGTGTAGCCGTTGGCGCCCAGTGCGACGTTGCCCTGGTCGAACGCCACCCGCAGGCGCAGCCGGGCCTCCTCCTTGAGGGCGGCGTTGTGGTGGTAGAGCGCCATGGCGAGTTCGTGGGTGAAGTAGGCGATCACCCGGGCCTCCTCGATGCCCGGCTGCAGCAGCGCGAGTTCTCCGTCGCCCTGGGGCTGCACGTCCCAGCAGGAGCGGTCCAGGTCGGCGGTGTCGCAGACCAGGTCCATGATCCGGGTGAGCCACTGCTGGACCTCGTGCTGTGCGCGCCGCGTCCGGTCGCTGTAGGCCTCAGCGTCCACGGCCAGGCACATGCGGCGGATGGCGGGGGTGGGGTAGTCCATGAGGACGCCTTTCTAGCGGTGGGGGAGCGTCGTGAACTGCCGGGAGCGCCGCCTCCACGGTGGCGTGGATCGGCGGCGGGGATCCCGTACTGTTACGGGCTTGGCGGCAGTTCGGCGAATTCGCGCAGCAGGGCCTGGTCGTGCACCACGTAACTGCGGTAGCCGACGGTGATCACCCCGTGCTTGCGCAGTTCGGCCAGGGCCTTGTGGACGGCGGGTTCGGAGGCGGCCACGATCGCGGCGAGCTCCGGCTGGGACAGCGGAATGCCGAGGGCGGTCCCGTCCGCCACGGGGCGGCCGTGGTCGGCGAGGATGCGCAGCAGGGCGCGGGCCAGGCGGACCGGCACCTCCTGGCTGCTGAAGTCGACGATCTTGTCGGTGGCCGAGCGGAGTTTGGCGGCGATGGAGCCGTTGACGATCCGGACGGCGCCGGGGTGGCGTTCCAGGAAGCCCTCGAACTGGGGGAAGGGCAGCACGCGGACGCCGATCGCGCCGATGGCCACGACCCGCGCCATGCGCGGGCTGGAGTCCATTCCGGCGAGTTCGCCGACCAGGTCGCCGCGGGAGCGGACCGCCAGCAGGACGGTGCGGCCGCTGTCCGACTCGCTCATCACCTTGACGTGTCCGGTGAGCAGGACGAACACGTGGGTGCTGCGCTCCCCCTGGCGGATCAGGACCTGTCCGGCGCCGAACTCCCGCCGTACGCCGAGGGAGAGCAGGTCGTCGCGCTGGGCGGGGGTGAGGCGGCCGAGGAGGCTCGTGGCGGGCCAGGGGGCGGGGGAGGTGTCGTCGAGCCGCATCGTCCAGTTCTCCGTGTCACGGGCTGTGCGTCGCGGGGGTCTCGCGGCGGGACGGGCGCGGCACCCCCGATGTAGGAAGCTACCCGAAGGTGTCGAGTGGTGGGATGAAAGTTCCCTTCCGAATGATGAGGATGATGGTTATGCATTCGGGCAACGGTCGCGTCCGGTTCACCCGGCGGGGCGCTCTGAAAGCGGAGCGTGCTCGGCGGATTCAGATATCCCGTTCTACATCGACAAATAGCTCAAAAAACGACATCGGTTCCACGTGGAGCACGCGACGTAAAGTCCGACCAATTGGAGTAAGCACGCATAAGTGTGGAAAATGTGATTGATGCCGCATATCCTGGATGGCTCAAAGGAGGTGGCGTAGGCGGCCCCGGCTGGTATCCTTTGCGGCCCCGGCGTCCGCCTTGACATGACTCAGACCGACAGGCGCGGTAAGACAAAGAAGTCCACGTCATTCATCGGATTCCTCGCCGTCACGGTTCTCTCGTCCCTCTTCATCGCCCTGTGGCAGGAGTTCCTCGGACAGACGCTCGGCGCGCTGCTGGGAGACCTCCTGTGGGTCGGCGCGTTCCTCCTCCTGCTGGGCTCACTCGTCCTGCTCCTCGCGCACGCGCAGCGCGGCGGCCCGCACGAACTGCTCCGCCTGCTCGTCAAGGTGCTGCCGGACACGCCGGCCACCGGATACGTCCTCACCGCGATCGCGGGCATCAGCGCGGCGACCCTGATCGCCCCCCTGGTCTGGCCCGCGCTCAGCCCCTCCTGCCCCCTGCCCGTCCAGCTCATCGTGGCCACCACGGCCGACAGCGAGACGGTGCTGCGCAGAGCCGCCGACGACCACGAGACCGCGCGCCGCGAGGAGAACGGCGGCTGCCGACCGGTCGACGTGCTGGTCTACGCCGCGGGAACGACGGAGACGGTGCGCACGATGCTGGGCAACGGCTGGGAGCTGCCCGCGAACACCGTCGAGCTGGGAGCCGGACCCTCCGGACGCAGTTACCTGATCGACCGTTCCCTGGGAGCCAGGCCCCACTACTGGATTCCCGAATCCACCATCGAATACCTCGAATTGGCGCCGCCGGAAGACGGACGGATCGACAGGAGCCAGGAACTCGGCGACACCGGCCTGGACTATCTGGGACCCACCCGCATGACCCCGCTCGTCTGGGCGGTGCCCGCCACATTCCCGCCCGACGTCGAGCCGGGAATTCTCCCCGACGACCCGGAACTGGACTGGGCGCGCCCGGGCCTGCAGTGGACCTCGGTGGGACGGCTGCACGGCGCCCACCAGGTCCGGGTCCTCACCGAGAGCGGCCGCGAGGCCGAGACCGCCCAGGCGGAGGACCGCTTCCTCGGCGAGGAGGGAGCCGACAGCAGCGCGGCGCTGCTGTGCCGGCTCGGGCGGTGGACCGACACGGTAGCGCTGGTCAGCGAGGCGGCCGTGTACCGCGCCCGCGAAGCCGAGGACGACGCCTCCCCGGAGTGCCCCGGGGAGACGCGGACCGGCCTGGCCCCCCGCTACGCTCCGGATCTGCCCTTTCTCGACCACCCGCTGGTCCGGGTGCTCTGGAGCGCCGAGGAGCCGTCGGACCTCACCGCGGAACGCCGCGCATTCGAGCGGTTCCTCCTCGACCTCGCCGAGGACGAGGACGCCTACGCCCCCGGCGGGGTCTACGCTGGATACCGGTCCGTGACGGGGCGGGGGGAGGCCGCCGACGACATGGCCGACGAGCACGGCGCCGGGCTCCGGGAGCGGGTCTTCGGATGGGTGGCGCGGTTCGACCCCGTGGAGTGGCACGAGTGGGCGCAGCGGGCCGACCGCGCCTACCAGGAGGCGAGCGAACCCGCGACGATCCTGCTCGCGTTCGACCGGTCCACGTCCATGGCCTCGGTGCCGCAGCAGTTCGACGCGGCCCGCACGGCCGCGACCACGATCATCGGCCGCCTGCGCGCCCAGGACCGCTTCGGACTGTGGTCCTACCCGGCGGGCGACACCGGGGCGGACGCCACCGCCGCGACCACGCTCGTGGCGCTCACCCACCGCGACGACCTGCCCGAGGGGCTCCTCGCCACCGTCGAGGGCCTCGCCCCGGTCCACCGGCCGACCCCGCTGCGGGAAGTCGTCCGCGCGGGCGTGCTCGCCCTGGAGGAGGACGCGGCCCCCGGCGCGGTGCTGGTCGTCGTCACCGACGGGGTGCGCGTCCAAGACGACGCGGGACTGGGACAGGAGGAACTGGACCGGGTGCTGGACGACACGGACGTGCGGGTGCGGATCATCGCGGTCGGCGGCGGCGCGCGGCAGGCGGCCGACCAGACCGCCTGCGACGTGGGGCTGCTGCCCCGGCTCGCCGAGCACCCGCGCGTCGAGTGCCGCGACGCCGACCGGGGCAGGGCCGACGGAAGCGCGCGCGGCGTGGTGGAGGAGGCGCGCGGTGGGAGGTGACCCGGTGGTGCGGAGGACGGCGAGGGCCGCGGCGGCGCTGGCCCTGGTCGCGGCGACCGCCTGCACGACGCCCCAGGCGGACGACCGCGTCATCTATGTCGCGACCGGTCAGGACGTCAGCGGCAACGACCTCTACCTCAGCCTCATCCAGGAGTGGAACGCCGCCCAGGGGCCGGGGGGCCACCGCGCCTACCTCGTGACCCTGCCCGGCAGCGCCGACCAGCAGTACGCCGAGATGGTGCGCGACGTCCAGGGCGGCAGCCCCGAGTACGACGTCATCAACATCGACAACCAGTTCACCGCCATGTTCGCCGAGGCCGGATGGATCCAGGAGATCGGCTCCGGGTGGCAGGAGGCGGACGGGGCCGCCCGGGCAGCCGACGGCAACGCGCTCACCCCGGTCTTCCGGGAGGAGGTGAGCCGGTCGGTGACCTACCAGGACCGGGTCTACGCGGTCCCCTTCACCGCGGACGTCGGCATGCTCTACTACCGCAGGGACCTGGTGGGCCCGGGAACGCTGACGGCGGGCCGGAGCCTGAGCGGAATCCTCGCCGAACTCGCCGAGGCCACCGGGGACACCGACGTCGAACACCTCTACATCGGCCAGTTCGCCCAGTACGAGGGGTTCACCGTCAACGTCATGGAGATCGTCGCGGCGGAGGGCGGCAGCCTCGTCCTCCCCGGCGAGCAGCGCCTCGCCGACATCCACCGCAACAACGCCGAGCACCAGGCGCTGAACCTCATCGCCGAGGGGTTCGCGGACGGGACCTTCCACCCCGCCGCGCTGGAGAGCACCGAGGAGGAGACCTACGTCCGCTTCCTCAGCGGCGAGGCGGCGGCGATGCGCAACTGGCCGCTCTGGTACCGCCGGCTGCTCATCGCGTCCACGGAGCAGGACTCGGGGCACGCCCCCGAGTACGCGGTGGAGGCGCTGCCCGGAGCCCTGCTGGGCGGGCAGAGCCTCGCCCTGACCAGTGGAAGCCCGGACGAGGAGGCCGCGCTCGACCTCATCGGCTTCCTCACCGGAACCAGGCAGCAGCAGGTGCTGTTCTACTGCGGCGGGTACGCGCCGACGCGGCAGGACGTCTACGTGGAGAAGCTGTCCCCCGAGGACGCCGCGCAGCTGTGCGCCGAGTACGGCGTCACCGGGGAGGGCGCCTGGCACGCCGAGGCCAACCAGTTCCTGGACACCGTCCGACTGGCGGTGGACGACGCCCAGCTCCGGCCGGTGACGCCCTACTACTCGCAGTTCAGCGAGGAACTCTCCAGCGGGCTGCGCCAGTTGTTCCTCACGGCGCAGTACGGTGGGGCCGCCGCCGTGCCGCTGAACACCGAACGGCTGGAGCAGATCCGCACCGAAGCCGACAACGCGCTGTACGGGCGGTGATCAGAGCGCGGCCCGGGAGGCGGCCAGGGCCGCGGGCCCCATGACGAACTCCGGGTCGACCTGGGCGGCCAGGTCGACCCCGGTCGCCGCGTTGGCCCACCGCTCGGCGTTGCGCAGGTGGAACTCCACGTTCTGGCGGGTGAACCTCGTCCAGTCCTGCTCGGTGGCGTCGACGAGGTCGCGCATCCAGGCGAGCGCCTTGAGGTTGTCCTCCTCCAGTTCGGCGAGGTCGGGGTGGCGGCCCTTCTCCATGCCGCGCACGAACCCGGAGTGGGTCAGGCAGACGCTGAGCGCGTCGCCCACGTGCTCCCGCAGGAACTCCACGTCCTCGGGGCCGTGCACCTTGTTGCCGACCACCCTGATAGCGACGTCGTGGTCGCGGGCGTAGGCGGCGTACTGGTGGTAGACGCCGACACCGCGCAGGGTCGGCTCGGCGACCAGGAAGGTGACGTCGAAGCGGGTGAACATGCCGGAGGCGAAGGAGTCCGCTCCGGCGGTCATGTCCACCACGACGTACTCGCCGGGGCCGTCCACCAGGTGGTTCAGGTACATCTCGACCGCGCCCACCTTGGAGTGGTAGCAGGCCACCCCCAGGTCGTCCTCGCTGAACGGTCCGGTGAGCATGAGCAGCACCCCGTCGACCCCGAGGCCGAAGCGCCGGTGCACCGGGTTGTCCGCGGAGAGGTCGAGCAGCCGCGAGCCCCGCCCGGGCGGGGTGGTCTTGACCATCTGCTCGGCCGAGGGGATGCGCGGGTTGGAGCCGCGCAGCAGGTCCTTGATCTCGGTGAGGTGGCCGCCGAGGGCGGGCAGGGCGGCGAGGTCGGCGGCCGAGGCCCCCAGGGCGGGGCCGAGGTGCTGGTTGATGTCGGCGTCGATGGCCACCACGGGGGCGCCGCAGTGGGCGAGGTAGCGGGCGAACAGGGCGGACAGGGTGGTCTTGCCGCTGCCGCCCTTGCCGACGAACGCGATCTTCATGGCTGTTCTCTCTCCGGTGTGACCCTGGGCGACCGGCTGGTCGCCGCGGGCGATGGAAATGCTGCTGACAACGATTATCATTCCGCACCGCCGGCCCGGCGGCCGTCTGATCACGGTTGGATCGCGTCTTGGACAAGGAACGGTCTCGGATGGGGGAGCCATTGCCGCTGTTGCCGGAACGTTGCAGCTCAGGAGGGGTAGCTGTGCCCCCGGCGTGGAATCCTTTGTGCTGTCTCTGCGGGACACGTGACCGTGTTTTGCGGGGCTGCCGTATCCGAGAAACCGTTGGTGTGCTGTCCTGTTGTTGAGTTCCGCCGTGACGGTTCCGTGGGCGTGCGATCCTGGCGGTCCCACCGAAGAGCGATGGGAGTGACATGGGGACGACCGATTCGCAGGGGGTGCGCACCTTCGACACCGCTGACGCCTGCGGTACACCCGTGGTCGACCCCGCCGAGTTCACCGGTTCGGCCACCGACCACACCGTGTGGAGCTGCGTCGGCAACCTCACCGCGGTCCGCTCCATCCGCTCCCGGGTCCGCGAGTTCCTGGGGCGGGCCGGATGCGCCGAGACCGTCCGCGACGACGCCGAACTCGCCGTCAGCGAACTGGCCACCAACGCCCTGCTGCACTCCCGCTCCGGTCAGGTCGGCGGGGTGATGACCCTGTTCATCCGGGTCGGCGCCGGAAGCGTGCGCGTGGCAGTGGCCGACCAGGGGCGCAAGGACCCCGCGGCGAGCGACGTGATCCGCCGGGAGGACCAGAACGAGTACGGCCGCGGCAAGCTCATCGTCGAGGACTGCTCCTCCCGCAGCGGCGAGTACTGGACCGAGGCCACCCACGTCGCCTGGTTCGAGATCGACCTGCCCTGAGTGCGGGGACACGGCCGGGGCCGCGGCCAGCCCAACGCGGCCCCGGCCGTGTCATGCGGAGCGGAAGCCGATCCGGGACGGCGGCGCACCGCGGACCGCGGCCCGGACCGCCCGCAGGGCCGCGCCGGTGACCGCCGTGCTCTCGTCCGCCGGGGAGAGCACCGAGGCGCCGTGCCACAACGCCACCGAGGCCAGCACGCACCGGTCGAACTCGGTCATTCCGCTTTCCAGGACGACGGTGTCGTCGCGGGAGAGCCGCAGCGCGGCGTCGAGACGGCGGAAGTGCGCGACGAGTTCCCGGTGGGGGCGGCGGACGGTGCGCGGCGGGGCACCGGAGACGGCCGTGTAGTCCATCAGGCCGCTGTCGAACAGGCAGTGCGCGGGATCGTAGCCGCCGCACCGCGGCGCCGGGCGCAGCAGTTCGGTGAAGGGGGTGGTCGCGGGGGCCTCGCCGAAGGAGACGACCTGGCGCACCCGGGACCGGTCGGCCAGCTCCACCGCCAGGGGCGCCAGAGCGCCGGTGGTCAGGATCATCCGGGCGTCGGTGTCGACCAGCACCCTGATCAGGGTGTCGACGTCCGAGGACAGCTCCAGCGGGAGCGCGACGCAGCCCACCGCCATCGCGGTGTAGACGGAGACGAGCCGGGCGGTGGAGACCGGGGCGAGGACCGCCACCACGTCGTTGGGGTGCAGCCCGCGCCGGCTCAGTCCGGCGGCGGCGTACTGGACGACGGCGGCGAACTCGGCGCCGCTCATGCGCTCCCCCTGGTGGTCGGCGACCGAGCCGAAGTCCCCGAAGCGCCGCAGCCGGTCCAGCAGGCCGCCGGTCAGCGAGCCGTACGGAGCCGTGCCGCGCGGCAGGTGCGCGACGGGTCCGTCGACGGCGCTCGGCAGCCGTTCGACCCTCATGCCTCCCCAGTCCTCCCCAGTCGTCCTCCCCGGCGGTCGCGCCCCGGGTTCGCCACGCCCCCTCCACGTGGCGAACCCGGGGTCCCGCGGTCGGTGCCGCGAGACGCTTCCCCTCACAAGCGGCCCGCGGCGGTACGCCCCCGGCGGGACCGCGGTCGTCTCCCACCACGTGCCGTGGCCTGCGCGGAGTGCCACGCGGTGGGACCGGACGACCGGGGACGCCGGGACGGTGCGCCCAAGACGCCGTGCGGGCGGACCGCGGTGCTCTGCGGGCGACGACCGCACAGAAGTGAGATTACCCCCACCAAGCCCTTCTGCACATGCATTATCGCGTGCATATGCATATGTAGATTCTCTGCACCACGGGTATGTAGACGACTTTTCCGCAGCTCAGAGGGCAGAAGGGAGATGGGGCACAGAATACCTTCGACCGTCGCTCCGCAAAAGAGCACCGCTTCCGCAGGCCCCGGGGACCCGGGGCGGCGACCGTCACCGGTTGATCCATGCGGCGATCTGGTTGCGGGAGTGGAAGCCCAGCTTGGTGTTGATGTTGGCCACGTGCCGGGCCACCGTCGCCGGGCTGATGAACAGCTGCTCCGCGATCGACCGGTTGCTCATTCCCCGGCCGACCAGCTGGGCCACCTCGCGCTCCCGCGGCGTCAGCACCGCCGCGTCCGCGTCGACCGGCGCGGAACCGGTCGGCGCCGCACCCGTCTCCGCCAGCCGCAGCGCCCGCCGGACCGCCTCGTCGACGTCCGTGCGGCGGCCCTCTTGCCACCACCGGTCGAAGCTCCCGTCCCGCAGCGGCCACGGATCCCCCGACGCGGAGTGCCCGGAGGCCTCCCGGATCCGGTCCGCCGCTCCGGCCAGCAGGGTGGCCTCCTCCGCGTGCCCCTGCGCCGCGGCGACCGTGGCGACGGCGAGCAGCCCCCGGGCCGTGCCCAGCCGCTGCCCGGTGTGGTGGCACAGCGTCAGACTCTCGCGCAGACAGCCGTAGGCCTCGGCGACCTTCCCCCGCCGGGCCAGGACCCGGCCCACCCCGGCGAGGCAGCGCGCCAGCTCCGGGGCGCCGCCGATGGCCCGCTGGATCTCCAGGGCCTCCCGGAAGCACCGCTCGGCGCCGGACAGGTCCCCGCTGGCCTCGGCCACCCTCCCCTGGCCGATGAGGGTGAGGCCCACCCCCCACCGGTGGTCGATGACGCGCAGCAGCGTCAGCGCCTCCTCGTAGCGGGCCCCGGCCTCCGCCAGCCGCCCCTGCCGGGCGGCCAGCGCCCCCTGGGTGCTGCGGGCGATGCCCTCGTTCCACGGATCGTCCGTCGCACGCGTCAACGCGACCGACTCGGCGAGCCGCTGCCCGGCACGGTCCAGCCTCCCCGCCCGGATGTCGCTCATCGCCAGGATGTTCAGGGCCAGCGCCACCGAGGCGTGGTCCCCGGCCTCCTGGCACAGCCGCAGCCCCTCCTCACCGACGCGCACGGCGTGCACCTGGTCGTTGCGGTCCCAGGCCAGTTCGGCCCGGCGCACCATCGCCCGCCCCCGCAGCGCCTCGTCCGCGCAGTCCAGGGCCAGGAAGCGGTCGGTCCACTGCGCCCCCTCGGACAGCAGGCCGTTGACCATCCAGTAGGGACGCAGCGCCACGCACAGCCGCAGCCCCTCGACGGCGTCGCCGCGTTCGGCCGACCAGTTGAGCGCGGCCCACATGTTGTCGCGTTCGGCGCAGACCCGCTGGAAGGAGGAGAACCGCCGGGACCAGCAGACGCCGTGGCCGGCCACGGCGTTGTGCGCCAACTCCTCGGCCAGCGCCAGCATCTGCTCCCGGTGCCGCAGCCGCAGCCGCTCCTCCTCCCCGCTCGCCGCCAGCCTGGCCGAGGCGTAGTGCCGGATCGTGTCCAGCATCCGGTACCGCATCCGGCCCTGGACCTCGCCCACCACGGTGACCAGCGAACGGTCCACCAGCGAGACGAGCAGGTCGAGCAGCGAGCGGGCGGGCAGCGCCTCGTCGGCGCACACCAGTTCGGCCAGTTCCAGGTCCCAGTCGGAGAACACCGACAGCCGC
This sequence comes from Thermobifida alba, assembly GCF_023208015.1. Lineage (NCBI taxonomy): Bacteria > Bacillati > Actinomycetota > Actinomycetes > Streptosporangiales > Nocardiopsidaceae > Thermobifida > Thermobifida alba. The sequence continues at coordinate 79,495 of NZ_CP051627.1, forward strand.
CGCAGCAGGGTCTGCTCCCGATCGTCCAGCATGTCGTGGCTCCAGTCGATGACCGCGCGCAGCGTCCGCTGGCGGGCCGGCGCGCTCCGGTCGCCGTAGGTCAGCACCGCGAACCGGTCGCTGAGGCGTTCGGCGATCTGGGCGACCGACAGCAGCCGCACCCGGGCGGCGGCCAGTTCGATCCCCAGCGGGATTCCGTCGAGGCGGCGGCAGATCTCCGCGATGCTGTCCAGACGTTCCGGAGTCACCGCGAAGTCGTGCGCGTTGGCGCGGGCGCGGTCCACGAACAGCTGGACCGACTCGGCGCCGAGCGGATCGGCCGGCCCCGGCCCGGGCACGGTCAGCGGCAGGACCCGCCACACGCTCTCCCCCGGGGCCCGCAGCGGTTCGCGGCTGGTGACCAGGAAGGAGACCCGGGGGCAGCGCGTGAGGAACCGTTCGACCACGGCCGAGACGTCGGCGACCACGTGCTCGCAGTTGTCCAGGACCAGCAGCAGGTGGCGGGAGCGCAGCACGTCGTCCAGCGCCTGGTCGGGGGAGCGCTCGCTGTCGCCCCGGGCGCCCAGGGCGGCCGCGATCCGCGCGACGACCTCCTCGCGGGTGGTGGCCTCGGACATCTCGCACAGCCACACCCCGTCGGGGAAGCGCTCCGTGGCCTTCGCCGCGGCGCGCAGCGCCAGCCGGGTCTTGCCGATGCCCCCCATCCCGCACAGCGTGACGAGCCGGTGGGAGCGCAGAAGACGGGAAATGGCGTCGAGGTCGCCTTCGCGACCGACGAACCTGTTGAGTTCCAGAGGCAGGTTCTGCTGTGCCTGTGCCGTATTCGCTGCCATGGACTCCGGGGGGTCAGACGGTCGGGAACGCGGCGTCCTACCCGGGGAGAGCACGCGTCGGGGGGAACAGAGGAAAACGTGGTCGGAAGAACATCACGTTCTGTTTAGTAGCTGTTTCCGTCCAGCGCAACCAGAACGAATGTTTGTGCTGTTCGAAAGGGTTGTGTCGGAAATGCGGCAATCGGGTCACCGGGGACAGGAGGACGCGGCCGGCGGCCGGGCCGGCCCGTCGGCCGCCGCGAGCCGGGCCGGCAGTTCGGCGCGGGCGGAGATGCCCAGCTTGGCGAAGACGTTGGCGATGTGCCGCGCCACCGTCGCCTGGCTGATCACCAGGCGGTCGGCGATCTGGCGGTTGGACAGCCCCGCCCCCGCCAGTTCGGCGATCTGGCGTTCCCGCGGGGTCAGCGAGCGCGCGTCGTCCAGCGGAGGCGGGGCCAGCGCGGCGGACAGCGCCTCCTCCAGGGAGAGGGTGCGGGCCCGGGTCCACTCCGCGGCCGCGGAGGCGTCGCCCAACCGCTGGTTGACGTACTCGCGCAGCCTCCGGTTCCCGGACGAGGGCGCGTTCGCCCGGTGGCGCAGCGCCTCGGCCTGCGCGCCCAGCAGCACCACCCGGTCGGTCATCCCCTCCGCGGCCGCGAACCGGGCCAGGTCCTCCAGCGCGCGGGCCAGCGCCAGCCGCCGCCCCGAGAACCCGCTGTGGTGGACGGCGCCGCTCAGGTGCTCCCAGGCCTTGAGCAGGTTGCCGCGCCGCGCCGCCAGGCGCCCGAGCGTGGCCAGGCAGCGGGCGGTGCCCAGCGCGGAGCCCAGTTCCAGGAACAGCGAGAGCGCGCGGTCCAGGTGCCGCTCGGCCGTGTCGTGGGCCCCCTCCCGCAGAGCGAGGGCGCTCAGCGCCTCGTGGCAGCGGGCCGAGTTCCAGCCGCAGCCCGTCGCCTCGCCCAGCGCCAGCGCCTCCGACAGCCACCGCCGGGCGTCGTCGCGGTCCCCGACGGCGTCGGCCAGGCGGCCGCGCAGCTCCAGGGCGTAGGTCTCCACCAGACGGTTGCCGAGACGCCGCGCGAGGTCCAGGGCCTCGGCCGCGCGGGCGGCGCCCACGGAGAACTCCCGTCTGCGCAGCGCGACGGCGGCCAGGACGGCCAGCGCGTCGGCCCGGGTCGCGTCGTCGCCGACGGACTCGGCCAGCCGCAGGCCCGCGGTGAGCCGCTCCAGCACGGCCTGTTCGCCGTCCAGGTCCAGGGTCAGTTCGCCGTGCAGCACCAGGGCGCGGGCCCGCAGCCGCGGGGAGAGGTCGTCGGGGGCGACCGCCAGCAGGTCGGCCAGGAAGGCGGCCCCCTCCGCGCACCGGTCGAACGCCAGCCAGTAGGACCGCAGCAGCACGCAGATCCGCAGCCCCGGCTCCGCCAGTCCGTGGGCGGCGGCCCAGCGCAGGAAGGAGCGCATGTTGTCCAGGCTGCGCTCCACCCGCTTCAGCAGCTGCAGCCGCTCCTGCCACGGCAGGGCCGAGGACATGGCCGCCGCGAACGCCTCCGTCCAGTGCACCCCGTACTCCAGGGTCCGCCGGTGGTAGACCTCCGCCTCTCCCGAGGCGTGCAGCTCCTCGGCGGCGTAGACGCGGATGGTGTCGAGGATCCGGTAGTGGGCGACGCCCTCCACCTCCTCCTCCAGCACGATCAGCGACTTGTCCAGCAGGGAGCCGTGCAGTTGCAGCAGTTCCGCGCCGAAGTCGGCGGTGAAGAGGTCCTCGGCCATGTCCAACGACCAGTTCGCGAAGATCGACAGGCGCCGCAGCAGGGCCTTCTCCGCGTCGGTGAGCAGGGCGTGGCTCCACTCCACCACGGCCCGCATGGTGCGCTGCCGTTCGGGCAGCCGCTGGTCGGTGCTGTTGAGCAGGGTGAAGCGGTCGTCCAGACGCCGCAGGATCTGTTCGACCGACAGCACGCGCACCCGGGCCGCGGCCAGTTCGATGGCGAGGGGGACGCCGTCCAGGATCCGGCAGATCCGCACCACGGTGTCGATGGTGTCGGAGGTGAGCGTGAACTCCGGACGCGCCTGGCGGGCCCGCGCCGCGAACAGGCGGACCGCGGCGTGGCGCATCGCCTCCTGCACGCTCAGCCGACCGGACGCGGCCGCGGGCCAGGAGGCGTCCGCCGGGAGCTCCCGCGGGGCCGGGGGGAGGTCCAGCGGAGGCACCCGCCAGACGTTCTCCCCCGGGATGCGCAGCGGTTCCCGGCTGGTCGCGAGCAGGTGCAGGCGGGGGCAGGTGCTCAGCAGGGTCCGGCACAGCTCGGACAGCGGGGCCACGATGCGCTCGCAGGTGTCCAGGACCAGCAGCAGGTCGCAGGAGCGCAGGGCGAGCAGCACCGCCTCCCGCAGCGGTTGGCCGCGCCCCGCCTCGATGCCCAGCAGCCCGGCCATCGAGTACAGCACGTGGTCGCCGGTGGTGGCCGCGCTCAGGTCGACGAAGAGCGTGCCGTCGGCGAACCGGCCGTGTTCGCGTTCGGCGACCCGCAGCGCCAGGCGCGTCTTGCCGATGCCGCCCGCGCCGGTGAGGGTGACCATCCGCACGGTGCGGAGCAGGCGGCCCAGGTCGGCGGCGTCGCGCTCCCGGCCGATGAGCGGACTGCGGGGGGTGGGCAGGTGCTGTCGTGGCGTTGGCATGGTCTCGTCCCTTTCGTCCCCGTTTCTCCGACGAATGGTCCACAAATTCGGACAATGGGGAGGAAACGGGAGGTCACGGCGCCGGACGCGGCCGCTACCGGAAGCGTGGCGCCGGACCGGGCCGCGACCGCGCCACGCCCGCCCGGACCTAACCGTTCCAGGAAGCGGGGTCGGCTTCGACCTGCTCCCCGGTGGCCAGGTTCTTGACCTCGTGCGGTCGGCCCTCCTCGAAGGGCGGGAACCACACGAAGGGGATGTCCTTCTTGGAGGCGTACTGGATCTGCTTACCGATCTTGGCGGCCTGGTGGTAGACCTCGGTGTTGAACCCGCGCTCGCGCAGCTGCGCCGCGACCGCCAGGGCGGCGGCGCGCCGTTCGTCGCCGGGGAGGACCACGAGCACGTCGGTCGGGCAGAACCGGCCGCCGGTGATCCGGCCCTCGGCCACCAGCTTGGCGAAGATCCGGGTCAGGCCGATGGAGAGGCCCACTCCCGGCAGGGAGCGGCGGATGAACTGTCCGGCGAGGTTCTCGTAGCGCCCTCCCGCGCAGATGCTCCCGTAGCCGGGGTCGTCGTCGAACACGGCCTCGTAGACGGTACCGGTGTAGTAGTCCAGGCCGCGGGCGATGGACAGGTCCGCCACGACGCTGCCCGGCGGCAGGTCCGACAGCTCGTCCAGCACCCCGCCCAGCTCGTCCAGGCCGCTGGAGAGCGTCTCGCCGGCGACGCCCAGTTTGGCGACCTCGTCGACCACCGAGGCGTCGTCGCCGCGGATCTGCGCCAGTTCCAGGCAGGCCGCGGCCTGGTCCGGGCTGAGGCCGACCTGGCCGACGAGGAGGTCGCGCACCGCGTCCGCGCCGATCTTGTGCAGCTTGTCCACCGCGCGGATCACCGCGAGCGGGTCGGTGACGCCCAGGCCCTCGTAGAAGCCCTGGAGCACCTTGCGGTTGTTGATGTGCAGCGTCCAGGCGGGAAGGTCCAGCCCGGCGAGCACCTCGTGCACGATGCGCGGCAGTTCGGCGTCGAAGTGCACGGGGATCCGGTCGACGTTGATGACGTCGATGTCGCACTGGGTGAACTCGCGGAACCGCCCCTCCTGGGGGCGCTCGCCGCGCCACACGCGCTGGATCTGGTAGCGCTTGAACGGGAAGACCAGGTCGTTGAAGTGCTGCGCCACGTAGCGGGCGAAGGGCACGGTCAGGTCGAAGTGCAGTCCCAGGCGGGCGTCGCTGTCGTCGTCGGCGTCGGCCTGGAGCCGGTGCAGGGTGTAGACCTCCTGGGAGGTCTCGCCCTTGGACATCAGCACGTCGAGCGCCTCCACCGACGGGGTCTCCACGGAGGAGAACCCGTAGCGCTCGAACCCGCGGCGGATATGGTCCAGCCAGCGCAGCTCCACGGACCGGACGCGGGGTGTCCACTCGGGGAATCCGCTGATGGGCGTGGGTCGGATGATGCGCTGCTCGGACATGGGCGCGGTGGGCTCCTTAGCCGGGGACCGTTCGGTGTACGGCCCAATCGTAGGCCCTGGGCAGGGCAGTGACCCAAATCCCGTGCCCCGTGCGGGGCGGCCGGCCCCGCCCCGCACGGGGCACGGACCGGGCCGGGGAGGAGCCGGAGGGGCCCGGAGCCGTGCGGGGCCGGGCCGGTCCCGCGCCCGTGAAAAACAAGAGGAAGAACGTGTACAGGGGAGCGGAACGGACGATGGACGGGGATGATCCGGAAAAATCTCCCGGCCCGGAGGGAGTTTTTCCTTTTTCTTGACCCTCGAACAGGGGAATGCCTAAACTTGGTTCTGGAGATGGCGAGAGGTGGCGACTGTCCCCCCTCGTGAGGTTTCCCTCCAAAACCGCACGATGTTGCCACCCCTGTCTTCCGAGCCCCCGGACAGCCGTTCCGGGGGCTTTTTATTGTTTCGGGACAATGGTCCGGTAATGCGGGAAAAATAAATGTTAATCCTTTTTGTCGCGCGGTTCCCCTTTGGAGAATTCTGTGTTTTCGCTGAGAACTCTCCGGGGTACCGCCACCGGCCCGCGAGGACGGGAGCGCGGGCCGGTGGCCGGCGAACGCCGCGGACGGCCACGTTCCGCGGGTCCGGTGCGGGCCACTCCGCCCCCCGCCGCGGCTTCGTGTGCCAGGGCCGCGGAGCGGAGGCCGACGGGTGGCGCCGTCCCGTTCACGGTAGACGCCCGAAGCGGTCGACTCCCAGTCCTCCGGGCGACCGGATCAGGCCGCTCCCGCTGTTGACAATCGCGCTTCGACCACTCGCACGCGGGCGCCGCGACCGGTGTGTGGCCCGTCCCACCGGGGGCGGAATCGGTGGAGAGCGCCTCCGCCGAACCGAGACGGTGCTAGGTTCGCCTTTGATGATCATGTCCGCCGGCCGTTCTCGGCCGCCCGCAGCGGACCTTCCGGAGCGGGGCCGCGCACGCGCTCCCTCAGCGTCCCGAGGTAACGAACACGTGAACGATTCCCCGAAACTCACCACCAAGATCATCGTCGCCGGGGGCTTCGGCGTCGGAAAGACCACGTTCATCGGCGCGATCTCCGAGATCCCCCCGGTGCGCACCGAGGCGGCGATCACCAACGCCAGCATCGGGGTGGACGACCTGTCCAAGACCCCGGACAAGCGCAGCACCACGGTGGCCCTGGACTTCGGGCGGATCTCGCTCCCCACCGACCTGGTGCTCTACCTGTTCGGCACCCCCGGCCAGCAGCGCTTCTGGTTCATGTGGGACGACCTGGCGCGCGGAGCGCTGGGCGCCGTCATCCTGGTGGACCCCCGCCGGCTGGAGGACTGCTTCCCCGCCATCGAGTACTTCGAGCAGCAGCAGCCGCTGCCGTTCGTCATCGCGGTGAACGCCTTCGAAAGCGACGAGGACTACTACCGCTACACCGACCAGGAGCTGCGCGAGGCGCTCGCCCTGCCGCCCGACGTGCCGATCGTGACCACCGACGCGCGCAAGCGCGAGGCCGTGCTGGAGACCCTGGTCAGTCTGGTCAAGCACGCGATGGTGGTGGAGCGGCGGCAGAGCCGGGGCCGCCAGCTCGTGCACTGACCCGGGGCCGGCGCCCAAGCCGGAGGGGCGGCCCCCGGGCGGCGGAGGCCCCACGGGGTGCGCACCGGGTGACCGGGGCATCACAGCAGGTCAGAGTGGAGGGTTCGGATTCCGGCGGAAGAGAACCGCCGAAACCGGGTGATTCAGCTCTCATCCGGGGAACCCAAACGGCGCGAACAGCGTTACCCTGCTGTGGTGTTCGGACGAATGGCAGAGAGTGTGCGACGCCTGCTGGGCAAGCCCGGCTCGGTGTCACTCCAGCCCTATACCAAGCTGCTGAAGACGATCGAGGAGCGCGAGGAGGCGCTGCGCGAGCTGAGCGACGCCGAGCTGACCGAGGCCGCGGCTGAACTCGGCAACGCCGAACTCCCCTACGACCGCGCCGACCTCGCCGAGTTGTGCGCGCTGGGCCGCGAGGCCGCCCGCCGCACCCTGCAGGAGCGCCCCTTCGACGCACAGCTGGTCGGTGTCATGGCGCTGCTCGACGGGCACGTCGCGGAGATGGCCACCGGTGAGGGCAAGACCCTGACCGGTGCGCTGGCCGCCGCCGGGTTCGCGCTGCGCGGACAGCGGGTGCACGTGCTCAGTGTCAACGACTACCTGGCCCGGCGCGACGCCGAGTGGATGCGGCCGCTGTACACGCTGCTCGGCGTCGAGGTCGGCTGGATCGGCCAGGAGTCCACCACCGAGGAGCGGCGTGCCGCCTACGCCGCCGACATCACCTACGCGTCCGTCAGCGAACTCGGCTTCGACGTGCTGCGCGACCGGCTCGCCACCGACACGGCCGACCTGGTGGTGCCCGAACCGAACGTGGCGATCATCGACGAGGCCGACTCCGTGCTCGTCGACGAGGCGCGGGTCCCGCTGGTGCTCGCGGGGGCCGCCGAGCCGGCCGAGTCCGACGCCGCGATGGCCGAACTGGTGCGCAAGCTGCGTCCCGGCATCGACTACCGGATCGACGACGACGGCCGCAACGTCCACCTCACCGACGCCGGGATCGACGCGGTGGAGAAGGCCCTGGGCGGCGTCGACCTGTACTCCGAAGAGGACACCACGCTGCTGTCCCGCGTCAACCTGGCGCTGCACGCGCACGCGCTGCTCCAGCGCGACGTGCACTACGTGGTGCGGGACGGCAAGGTGCGGCTGATCAACGAGTCGCGCGGCCGTATCGCGCTGCTGCAGCGCTGGCCGGACGGCCTGCAGGCCGCCGTGGAGGCCAAGGAGCACCTGGCCGCCAGCGAGACCGGTGAGGTGCTGGACTCCATCACCGTGCAGTCGCTGGTGCTGCGCTACCCCGTCCGCTGCGGCATGACCGGCACCGCGATGGCCGTCGCCGAGCAGCTGCGCGAGTTCTACGAGCTGGAAGTCGCGGTCATCCCGCCCAACAAGCCCAACATCCGGATCGACGAGGAGGACCGCCTCTACGCCACGGCCGAGGAGAAGGAGGACGCCGTCGTCGAGAAGGTGGCGGAGGTGCACGCCACGGGCCGTCCCATCCTCATCGGCACCCAGGACGTCGCCGAGTCCGAACGGCTCGCCAAGCGCCTGGAGCGGGCCGGGCTGGAGTGCGTCGTCCTCAACGCCAAGAACGACGCCGACGAGGCCGCGGTCATCGCCGAGGCCGGCACCTACGGCAGGATCACCGTGTCCACCCAGATGGCCGGACGCGGCACCGACATCCGCCTGGGCGGCAGCGACATGAGCGACCGGGACCGGGTGGTGGAGACCGGGGGCCTCTACGTCATCGGCTACGGCCGCTACCCCAGCAGCCGCCTGGACGACCAGCTGCGCGGCCGCGCCGGACGCCAGGGCGACCCCGGCGGCTCGGTCTTCTACGTCAGCGTCGAGGACGACCTGATCGCCAACAACGTGCCCGAGGCGCGCGGCTACCGGGTCTCCTCCGCCGACGGCGCGATCACCGACCCGGCGTGGCGGCAGACCGTCGACCACGCCCAGCGTGTCGCCGAGGGGCAGCTGCTGGAACTGCACCGCAACACCTGGCGGTACAACAAGCTCATCGACGTCCAGCGCGGTGTGGTGCTGGACCACCGCCGCGCGGTGCTCCACGACGACCTGGGCAGCCGGCAGCTCGCCGTGGACTGCCCCGCCACCTACGAGGAGCTGGTCGAGCAGGTCGGCGAGGAGGAGGTCGCCCGGGCGGCCCGCCTGGTCACCCTCTACCACCTGGACCGGGGCTGGACCGACCACAACGCGTTCCTGGCGGACCTGCGCGAGGGCATCCACCTGCGCTTCCTGGGCCGCCGGGACCCCCTGGACGAGTTCAACCGCGACGCGGTCCCCGCGTTCAAGGGCTTCCTCGACGAGGCGCGCGCCCGCGCCGCGGAGATGTTCGCGGACCTGAAGGTCGCGGACGGCCGCCTCGACGTGGCCGCGGCCGGTGTCAAGCGGCCCTCCACCACCTGGACCTACATGGTCCAGGACCAGCCCTTCAGCACCGACTTCGAGAACATCGTCGGCCGGGTGAAGAACCTGGTCGGCCGGGACTGAGGCCGCGGGCCGTCCAGGCCGTGTCCCGCGCGGGCCCGGGAGCGTGCGCTCCCGGGCCCCGCCGTTGTCCCGACACGGCGGTCGAAACGGTGGAAGACCGTCCGAATTCTGTGAGAAGTCTGAGAAGCGGGATAGGGTCGCGGAGGGCCGCCCCGGGTGCGGGCGGCCGCGCGGATCCGACGCGCGTCGCAGACTTTTCACAACCGGGAGGGGAGCCCACCGTGGCCCACGAAGTCGGTGCGCAGGAGAAGATCACCTACGGACGCAACGACCGTTTCGCCGGAGGACCCGTCGGAGGAGGCGGCTTCTGGGTCGACGGCGAGGGGAGACCCGCGGCCAGACTCGGCGGCCCCACCGAGTGGCAGGGCCTGCTGGAGGTGCGGGTGGGGGAGACGTTCACGGTGGGCGAGCAGGTGTGGCGGGTCGACGACATCGTGGCCCCGGAGACCCCGGACGCCTACCTGGTCGCCACCCGCATCGGCTGACCGGGGCCGCGGGGCCCGTACCGGTTGCACTAGGTTTCTCCCCATGGGAATTCGGCACATCGCACTGTTCCGCTGGAACGAGGGCGTCACCCCCGAACAGGTCGAGCACGTGGAGGAGCTGCTGGGCAAGCTGCCCGGGGCGATCCCGGAGCTGAAGAGCTACTCCTTCGGCGCGGACCTGGGCCTCGGGGCGGGCAACCACGACTTCGCCGTGGTCGCCGACGTCGAGGGGGAGAGCGGCTTCCTGGCCTACCAGAACCACCCCGACCACCAGGCGGCACTGGCGGTCATCAAACCGATGCTGGCGGACCGCGCCGCGGTGCAGTTCACCGTCTGACCCGGGCGGACGCCCGCCCCGCCGGAGGGTCCCTCCCGGCCGACGGGGCGGCACACCCGACCCCACAGTCGCGTGCACAGAGTGATTGTTCTGTTGCCTGGGGTAGTGTTTCGTTGGTCCGGAAGGGAGCACCGCCCCTCTGGAGAGGCCGCCCCGGACGCGAGCCGACGGGCGGGGAGACAGGCGCGCAAGCCGAACCGAGACAGAGGCCAGGAAGGTGAGATGGCGCGAACACACCCCTCGACGGCCGACTACCGACGCAGCGCCGCCGGCCGCCGACACCGCTGGTACGGGACGAAGAAGCACGTCAAGCGGGTGTTGGGGTGGCGGCTTCCCCATCTGGCGATGCGCACCGCCGTGCGGGTCCTCGCCCCCGGGGTGCGCGCCACCGGACGCCTTCCCGCGCCCGCCGCGCTCCGCGAGGTCACCGGCCGGGTCGACGGCGTCGAATACGTGATGCGGGACCCCGCCCGCTGCGTCATCGCCAAGGAGCTGTACTGGGGCGGCGGCCGACGCCCCCAACCCGCCGACGACCTCGCGGTGCGGGTCTTCGCCGCCGTGGCCCGCCACGCCGCCACCCTGTTCGACATCGGCGCCTACACCGGGCTGTTCACCCTGGTCGGCACCGCGGTCAACCCCACGCTGCGGGCCCACGCCTTCGAGATCGTGCCCGAGGTGTACCAGGCGCTGGTGGACAACTGCGTGCGCAACCGCGTCCTGCACCGGGTCACCCTCCACCACACCGGGGTCGGCGACCCCGCGGTCACCGTCATGATGCCCGCGCGGGCGGCGGACTCGGCGCTGCCCTGCTTCTACTCCAGCCGGCTCGGCTTTCCCGACGGCGTCCCGGTCGAGGTCGTCGCCCTGGACACCTTCGCCGACCAGGTCCCGCCGGGGGGACGCGCGGTGCTCAAGGTCGACGTGGAGGGAACCGAGAGCGCGGTCTTCGAACACGGTCAGAAGTTCCTGGCCGCCCACCGCCCCGACATCCTCTGCGAGGTCCTGCCCGACGCCGACACCGACCGGCTGCGGGCGCTGCTGGAACCGCACGGCTACCGCTGCCACCTCGTCGGCGAGCGGACCCTGGCGGCCGCGTCCCGCCTCGTGCCGCACCCGCGGTTCCGCGACTGGTTCCTGACCACCCGGACCCCCGCCGAACTCGCCGTGCTCGGCATCGGGACGGGGTGAGCGCCGCCCGGAGGACGCGGGGACGGCGCCGCGTCAGCCGAGGCGGCGCAGGACCTCGCGGAGCGCCGGGCGGGCCGCGCGCTCCCGGTGCTGTGCGGCGAACGCCGCCACACTGTCGGGATCGGTCCTGGCGTACTCGCGCAGCGCCCGGCCGGCGGCCCGGTGCACGAAGGGGTCGGGATGCCCCAGGTTCGCGTCGACGGAGTCGAAGAGCAGGGCGCGGTCGGTCTCCTCGCCCGCCCGCAACTGGCACAGGACCGCGGCGCGGCGCAGCCACCGGTCGCCCGACAGCGACCAGTCGCCGATGCGGGGCCGCAGCTCCCGCGGATGGGCCCGCAGCAGCGGGCCGATCCCCCGCACCGCGAGCGGGTCCACGTAGTCCCACCACGCGCCGGCCGTGATCAGCCCCTCGTACAGCGGGACGGCCCCGGGCACCCGGTATCCGGCGTACCGCGGGTCGTCGGCCAACTCCACCGCCGCGTACCGCTCCTCACGGTGCGAGGCCACCCGCCACAGCGTGTGGACGGTGTCCTCCCAGGTCTCGAAGTCCTCCAGCGGGCAGGTGGCGAAGACCTCGGCGAACAGCCTCCGCCGGACCGCGGCCGACACACCGTGGAAGGGCAGCTCGGATCGGACACGCCGCCGCATGGAGGCCGCACGGACCGGGTCCGCGGCGTCGCGCAGCCGATCACGGACAGCGGCGATCAATCCGAGATGGGCAGGCATGGACCCATTATCGTGCGGCGCTGCCGCCGGAATCCGTGCAGTGGCCCGCTGAAGCCCGCAGAGGTGATGGTCAGGAAGATCTTTGTCGATTCGGTGGATCAGGCCCGAAAAGTTGCGGGGAGCGGGCCCGCGGCACGGAGAACGGGCCGTCCCGGGGGGGGATGGGACGGCCCGCGTCACGGGGCGGAGAAGGCTCCGCCGGTTCCGGGGGACGACGGTCAGCAGCTGCCGCCGCAGGAGCAGGAGCTGCCGTTCTGGCAGCCGCACCCGCAGTTGGAGCCGCAGCTGCATCCGCCTTTCAGTTCGGTTCCGTCGTGAAGCATGGTCCCTCCTCCACATCCGGCCGCGGCACCGCGGCACCGGGACGTCGCTTTCGGTAACCGAACTTCCCGGAGGCCGCGTCGGTCAACCAGAATGGCCGGTTTCGGCAAATCACCGTCAAACAGGTTTGGACAACGGGAACAGCGGTCAGTCCCGCCGCTCAGGCGAAGAACCCGGGGGCGGCGGCCGGACGGCGCACCAACCGGTACAACCACACCTGTCCCACCGCCATGACCGGCACCATCGGAGCCGTCGCGGCGACCACCAGCGTCAGGGAACGCGGATCGGACACGGCCACGGGCAGCCCCGCCCCGGCCGCGACCACCGCCGGCAGCGCCGCCAGCGCCACCGCCGACGTCAACCGCGACCAGCGCGGCCCCGACACTCCCGCGGTCACCGCCAGTGCGGCCGCCACCGCCGCTGCCACGGCCAACGCGGACGCACCGGCGTCCACCCCGCCGTCGGCCCAGGCCGCGACCACCGCGACCGGCAGCACGACCAGCCCCGTCCGCGCCAGCGTCCGAGTGGCGCGGGCCGCCGCGTCGGCCGACTCCGAACCGGCGGAGCCGTCCACGGGCACCAGGCGCTCCGCACCGAAAGCCGCCCCCCGCAGCAGGAACAGCACCGCGACCGCCACCACGCACACCGGCGTGAACAGCGGCGGCAGCACCCCGCCGCCCAGCAGCGCGGCCAGCACCAGCCCCCACGACAGCGCGACCAGCCAACTGCCCACCACGATGGCCGCGTCCCAGACCGCGTGCCACGCCGCGGCGGCCACCCGGCCGCGCAGCCACAGCCCGGCGTCGCGCCACAGCCACCCCGCCAGCAGAGCGACGAACAGCGGCCACTGCCCGGCCACCACCTCGCCCTCCAGTTCCGGGAACAGGCCCGCCACCACGCCGACGGCGGCCACCAGCCACACCTCGCTGCCCAGGAAGTAGGGGGCGGCGGCACGGACGACCCGGCGGCGCTCCTGCGGGGTGCGCGCCACGTACGGCGCCAGCATGCCCAGGCCGACGTCGCAGCCGGCCAGGACGAAGTAGCCCGCCAGCAGACCGGCGGGAAGGAGCACGGCAACGGATTCCACGACAGTCCTCCAGGAGACGACGGCTAGTAGCGGTGGACGGGGGCGGCGACCGTGTCGTCCGGGGCGGGCGCCGGGGCGAGCGGACCGCCCTCGGGGCCGCGGCGGGCGAACCGGACGAGGAGCCACCCGGTGATCCCCGCCAGCACCGCGAACGCCCCGGTGAACAGCACGAAGGAGAGCAGGGCCAGGCCCGGGGACAGCTCCGTCACCGCCTCGGCGGTGGTCATGTGGTGCCGCACCGCCCACGGCTGGCGGCCCAACTCCCGGTAGACCCAGCCGCCCACCCCCGCCAGCAGCGACAGCACGGGCAGGACCGGCAGCAGCCACTGCAGCCACCGCCAGCGGTCCAGCCCGCGCAGCGGCCAGGCCAGCAGCGCCAGGGCAAGGACGAAGAGGAACACCGTCCAGCACAGGGTCATCACGGCGTTGCCGGTCCCGGCGAGCCCGTGCACCACCCCGGACGCGGCCGCCTCGATCCGTTCGATCTCGGCCGCGTCCAGCGTCGTGCCGCTGGTCGGCGGTGCATCGACCAGCAGCGGGTACTGGGCTCCGCCCACCGCCGCCGTCGGGAACAGCGCGAGCGAGGCCACCAGGACCCCCCGCCGGACCCCGCGCCGGAACATGCCGTCCGGATCGTTGCCGCGACGCAGGTGGTAGGCGCTGACCCCGGCCATCACCAGACCGCCCACCAGCAGCGCGCTGACGGCCACGTGGCCGAAGGCCAGCAGCGCCGACGGGTTGGTGACCAGGGCCGCGGGGTCGGTGAGCACCGCCACGCCGTCCCGCATCTCGAAGCCCACCGGGTTCTTCAGGAAGCCGTTGGAGACCAGCACCCAGAACGCCGACAGGTAGGCGGTCAGCGTCACCACTCCGAAACAGGCCAGGTGCAGCCACCGGTTCATGCGGTCCCACCCGAAGATCCACAGCCCCAGGAACGTGGACTCGGTGAAGAACGCGGCCACCGTCTCCACCGCCAGCGGAGCGCTGAACACGTGGCCGAACACGTCGTTCAGCCCGTTCCAGTTCAACGCCAGCTGCACCTCCATCACCAGGCCCGACAGCACCCCCATGCCGTAGTTGACGACATAGAGGCCGCCCCAGAACCGCACCGCGGCCAGACGCGCCCTGTCCCGGCGCAGCACCGCGCTGAACTGGGCGGCCAGGATCAGCGCGGCCAGGCCCAGGGTGAAGGCGACAAACGTGTAGTGGGTGCCCGCGGTCAACGCGAACTGCAACCGCGCCCACAGCAGCGGATCGTCGAACATGGGAAGTCGGACTCCTCGACCGGGTCGTCGTCGGGGGACACGACGATGCTCCCCGGCCGAGGGGTCGGGCACATCGGCCCGGGGAAGGCAGTTCCGCTACGCCGCCGGAGGTGCCGGCGGCCCGGGCGACCACTCTTCCGGGACTACGGGAGAACCCCGGTTCCTCCCCTAGGGGGCGGCCCGTCCGGACCGGGGCGGTGCGGCGCCGCCCGCGGCACACCGCTCAGCGCAGCCACCCCGGAGTGACCAGGCCCGTCTCGTAGGCGAGCACCACCAGCTGCGCCCGGTCGCGCACCCGCAGCTTCACCATCGCCCGGCTGACGTGGGTCTTGACCGTCGCCGGACTCAGCACCAGCCGCGCGGCGATCTCCTCGTTGGACAGCCCCTCCCCGACCAGGGCCACCACCTCGCGCTCCCGGTCGGTCAGCTCGCCCAGCCGCCGCACCGGGTCGGGGCGGCGCGGACGCCCCGCGTACTCGGCGATGATGCGGCGGGTGACGGTCGGCGACAGCAGCGCCTCGCCCCGGGCCACCACCCGCACCCCGTTCAGCAGGTCCTCCGGCTCGGTGTCCTTGACCAGGAAGCCGCTCGCGCCCAGCCGCAGCGCCTCGAAGATGTACTCGTCGAGGTCGAAGGTGGTCAGGATGACCACCCGCGTCGACCGCAGGGCGGGGTGGGCGAGGATGCGCTCGGCCGCCGCCAGCCCGTCCACCCCCGGCATGCGGACGTCCAGCAGCGCCACGTCGGGACGGTGGGCGACAGCCATCCGGACCGCCTCGGCCCCGTCCGCGGCCTCGGCGACCACGTCGATGTCGGGAGCGCTGTTGAGCAGTGCCCCGAAACCGGCCCGGACCAGCGCCTGGTCGTCGGCGAGAAGTACCCGGATCATCTCTCCCCACAGGGTCGAACACCGATGGAGCCGCCGGTCAGTCCGGCAGCCAGGCCCGTACCGTGAACCCGCCGCCGGGGTCGGCAGCGGCGGTCAGCTCACCGCCCAGCGCCTCGGCGCGGTCCCGCATCCCGGTGATGCCGTTGCCGGCGACGAACCCGTCGACGGCGCCCCGGCCGTCGTCGGACACCCGGACGGACACCCCGTCGGGGGCGTATTCGACGGACACGGTGACCGTACCCGCTCCGGAGTGCCGCACCACGTTCGTCAGCGACTCCTGCACGATCCGGTAGGCCGCCGCCTCCGCCCCCGCCCCCAGCCGCCGCGGCTCGCCGGCGACCTCGGAGCGCACCTCGATCCCCGAGGCCCGCACCCCGGCCAGCAGTTCGTCCAACCGGTCCAGACCCGACGCGGGGGAGCGGGGCGCCTCCTCGTCCACCACGCGCAGCACGCCCAGGATCGCCCGCAGCTCCCGCAGGGTCTCCCCGCTGGCCTGCTTGATCGCGGCGAGCGCCGCGGCGGCGCGCTCCGGCTGGGAGTCGATCAGGTAGAGGGCGCTGCCCGCCTGCACGTTGATCAGGGAGATGTGGTGCGCGATCACGTCGTGCACCTCGCGGGCCAGCTTCAGGCGCTCCTCCGAGGCGCGGCGGCGCGCCTCCTCCTCCCGCGTGCGTTCGGCCTCCTCCGCGTGCCTGCGCACCATGTCCAGGTACTCGCGGCGCTTGCGCATCGCCTCGCCGCCGACGAGCACCACGAGCACCCAGGCGAACATGCCCAGCGCGTACCCCAGCCGGGGCTCGCCGAAGTGCAGCGTCTCGAAGACGTGGATGATGAGGTACTGGGTGAGCCCGAGCAGCCAGCCGGTACGGCGGTAGCCCAGCGAGACCAGGGTGAACAGCGCCGCCGCGCCCGCCACGACGATGAGGTTGTCGGGATAGCCGAGCGGATAGTAGACCGTGGTGGCCAGCACCGACACCACGGCCACGGGGACCGGGAACGCGCTCAGCCACAGCAGCGGCGCCACCGCCAGCACCATGAGCGGCAGCCCCCACGGCAGCAGCTCCCGCAGCGAGGCCAGGCCCTCCGGGGTGTCCTCCAAGGAGAAGACGGTGGACGCGAAGGCGATCCCGGCCACCACCACGGTGACCGCCAGGTCCGTCTGCGTGATCCGACCCAACCGTTCCATCATCCTCCGACGGTACGCACCCGCGGGCCGGCCGCGCATCGGCGCCACGGAGGCCCGTCGCGGACCGGACTACTCCCCGCGGAGTAGCCGCGGCCGGGCCCACCCCCGCGGGGGGCGGACGTACTCCAGCAGGATCGCGCCGAACAGCAGCGCCGCGCCCACCGTCCCCGTCGGGGAGAGGACCTCGCCCAGCCACACCGCCGACAGCAGGGTCGCGGTCAGCGGCTCCAGGACCACGGCGAGCGCCGCGGCCGTGGCCGGGGTGCGCCGCAGGCCGCCGAAGTAGGCCAGGTAGGCCAGGGCGGTGGGCGCCAGACCGAGGTACAGCAGCGCCCCCGCCGCGGCGGGCGTCGGCACGAAGACCATCCCGGCGACCGCGGCGACCGGCACCAGCAGCGCACCGCCGAGGAGGCACCCCAGGGCGGTGACGCCCAACGGGTCCAGTCCGGGCACCGGGCGCCGGTTGACCAGGGTCAGCGCGGCGAAGGAGACCCCCGCTCCCAGGGCGCACCCCACGCCGAGCACGACCTGGCCGGGCGGGGCGTCCACGTCCGGGGCCCCGGCCAGCAGCACCAGTCCGAGCACCCCGCAGCCGACCGCGGCCAGCAGCGCGGGCCGGGGCAGCCGCCGCTCCAGCACCGCCGAGGCGCAGGTGACGAACACCGGGACGCTGCCGATGGCGATGAGCGTGGCCAGGCTCACCGAGGCGGCCGAGATCGCCGCGAAGTAGCAGGACTGGAACGCCGCCAGCAGCGCTCCCGCGGCCACGACGCGGCGCGCCGCGGCCGGGGTGCGCGGCAGCCGCCGCAGCCGCCCGCCGACCCCGAGCGCCCCGGTGGCCAGCAGACCGCCCACCAGCAGCCGGTAGCAGGCCGTCGCCAGGGGGTGGACGCCGGTCAGCTCCTGCAGGACCGAACCGGCGAAGCCGCCGGTGCCCCACAGCACCCCCGCGAGCGCGAGCAGCAGCGGACCCGACCACCCGGGCGGCGCGGAACGGGAGGGGAGGGGGACGGACACGGCGGGACTCCACGCGGACGGGGACGGGAGGCGGGACCGGCGGACGCCGCGGCAGACGTCCGCTGTTCCCGGCATGGGAGGAATCTAGCCCAGCGGGCGGACCCGGCGACAGGCGGCCACGGTGCGCGACTGTCGGTCGGCAGCGATACCGTACGAGACAGCCGTAGCCCGCAACCGGCGGGCAGGACCACGAGGAACCCACACGAGCCCCATGCACTTTCCGCACCCCGGACGCTACTCCGGACCCCAGGACAATCTGCACGACGAACTGCTGCGCGTCCCCTTCGACGTGGTCGCCCCGTGGCTGCGCGTGCTGCTCACCGGGGACCCCACCCCGCTGGGCACCGACAAACTGGCCTACTCCATCAACCCCCACCTGACCGCGCTGCTCGTCTACCGCACCGACCCCGGCAACTACTCCAGCGCGATCCTCGACAAGCGCCACACCCAGGCGTGGGGGCGCAGCAAGCAGGACCTGTGGTTCACCGCCCTGGGCAACATGGCCTACGACCAGTACCAGCAGTACACGGTGCACTCCGGCACCGACACCGACGTGCAGGTCGTGCAGGGCGTCGACTGGGCCGGCTCCGCGCACGTGATGCGGCTGCCCGACGTCATGCGCCAGCCCGCGCCCTACGGCGCCCTGGTGATGCTGCCCGACCCCAACGTCATGGTCTACGCGGTGCTGCACAGCCGCCGCTCCCTGCCGGTGATCCCGTTCCTCTACGACGTCTTCCAGCGGCTCACCGAGAACGGCCCGGTCACCGACCAGATGCTGTGGTGGCGCGGCGGACAGGTCAGGGGCATGTCCACCCGTCCGGCCGAGGGCGGCGGGGTGCAGGTCAAGCAGTCCCCGGAGTTCAACGCCCTCGTCGAACGGGAACTGCCCGCCTGATCCGCCGGCTCAGAAGACGCCCTCCGGCGGCGCGGGGGAGTCCTGGGCCGTCGCGTCGTGCACGACGGCCGCGCCCGCGGCGAACCGGTCCAGCTCCGCCCCCGACAGCACCCGCGCCATGTCCGGGTCGCGGTGCGCCCGCCGGGCCAGCTCCTCCACCGGCAGCTTCCGCTGCCCCGCCACCAGGACCAGGTTGCCGAACCGCCGCCCCCGCAGCACCGAGGGCTCCGCGACCAGCGCCAGGTGGCGGAAGACCCGGGCCGCGGTGGCGACCTGGGCGCGGGCGTACCGCAGCCCCCGCCCGTCCCCCACGTTCGCCGCGTACACGCCGCCGGGCCGCACCACCCGGGCCGCCTCCGCGACGAACTCCACCGACGTCAGGTGCGCGGGGGTGCGCGCCCCCGCGAACACGTCGCACACCACGAGGTCGGCGCTGGCCGGGCGGCGCGCCGCCAGCCAGGCGCGGGCGTCCCCCGTCGCCACCCGCAGGTCCGCCCGCCGGTCCCAGGGCAGCTCCCGCCGGACCAGCGCGACCAGGTCCGCGTCGATGTCCACGGCCCGCTGCCGCGACCCGGGACGGGTGGCGGCCACGTAGCGGGCCAGCGTGAGCGCCCCCGCGCCCAGGTGGAAGGCGTCGATGGGCGCGCGCTCCGGCGCCACCAGGTCCACCACGTGCCCCAGCCGGCGCACGTACTCGAAGTCGAGGTGGGTGGGGTCGGCGAGGTCCACGTGCGACTGCGGGGTGCCGTCCACCAGCAGCACCCACGAGTCGGAACGGTCGGCGTCCCGCAGCAGCTCCACTTCCGCCCGCCCGGTCGCCTCCGCGCCGCGCCCGCCCATGCGCCCCCGCCCTCCGTCGTCCGTGGTTGACCGTGCCGGTCCCACGGTAGGCGCACCGCGGAGCCGGACGGCACACCGGAGCGGGCAGGGGAGCGGACCGGCGCGCCGCCGTGTCCTCGGAGCCCGCCCGGTACCGCTAGCCTGGAAACCCCTCCGGGCGAGGCCGCCGACCCGCCCAGACCAAGAAGACCCGAGCGGAGTGCCTCCGCGATCTCACCGAGGAGTGGTGGTCGTGCTACTGCGGATGTCGAACCTGTTCCTGCGCACCCTGCGTGAGGACCCGGCGGACGCCGAGGTGCCGAGCCACAAGCTCCTGGTGCGCGGCGGGTTCGTGCGCCGCACCGCGCCCGGCGTCTACTCCTGGCTGCCCCTGGGCAAGATCGTGCTGGAGAACGTCGCGGCCGTGGTCCGCGAGGAGATGAACCGCATCGGCGCCCAGGAGGTGCTGCTGCCCGCGCTGCTGCCCCGCGAGTACTACGAGGCCACCGGCCGCTGGACCGAGTACGGCGACACCCTGTTCCGGCTGAAGGACCGCAGGGGCGCCGACTACCTGCTCGGCCCCACCCACGAGGAGCTGTTCACCCTGCTGGTCAAGGGCGAGTACTCCTCCTACAAGGACTTCCCGGTCATCCTCTACCAGATCCAGGAGAAGTTCCGCGACGAGGCCCGGCCCCGCGCCGGAATCCTGCGGGGCCGCGAGTTCCACATGAAGGACTCCTACTCCTTCGACCTCGACGACGAGGGGCTGCGGCGCTCCTACGAGGCGCACCGCGAGGCCTACATCCGCATCTTCGACCGGCTCGGCCTGGACTACGTGATCGTCGAGGCCACCTCCGGCGCGATGGGCGGCTCGGCATCCGAGGAGTTCCTGGCGGTCGCCCCCAGCGGCGAGGACACGTTCGTGCGCAGCACCGGCTCCGACTACGCCGCCAACGTGGAGGCCGTGGTCACCCCCGCGCCCCCCGCGCGGCCCGTCGAGGGGCTGCCCGAGGCGCGGGTGCACCACACCCCCGGCACCCCCACCATCGAGTCGCTGGTGGACTTCCTCAACAACGCGGGGCTCGGCCGGACCTTCACCGCCGCCGACACCCTCAAGAACGTCCTGGTCAAGACCCGCGCTCCCGGGGAGAAGGAGTGGGAGCTCCTCGGCATCGGCGTGCCCGGCGACCGCGAGGTCGACCTCAAGCGCCTGGAGGCGTCCCTGGCCCCGGCCGAGGTGGCGCTGCTGGAGGAGGAGGACTTCGCGGCCAACCCCTTCCTGGTGAAGGGCTACATCGGCCCCGGCGCGCTGCAGGCCAACAAGGTGCGCTACCTGGTCGACCCCCGCGTCGTCGAGGGCACCGCCTGGGTCACCGGCGCCGACCGGGCCGACCACCACGTCGTCGACCTGGTGTGCGGACGCGACTTCACCCCCGACGGCACCATCGAGGCCGCCGAGGTCCGCAACGGCGACCCGGCGCCCGACGGCAGCGGCACCCTCTACACCGCGCGCGGCATCGAGATCGGGCACGTCTTCCAGCTCGGCCGCAAGTACACCGACGCGTTCTCCCTGGACGCGCTCGGCCCCGACGGCAAGCCCCGGCGGGTCACCATGGGCTCCTACGGCATCGGCGTCTCCCGCGTGGTCGCCGCCGTCGTCGAGCAGTCGCACGACGAGCGGGGCATCATCTGGCCGCGGCAGATCGCCCCCGCCGACGTGCACGTGGTCGGCACCGGCAAGGGGGAGCAGATCGAGGTCGCGCTGCGGATCGGCCGGGAGCTGGCGGACCGGGGCGTGCGGGTGCTGGTGGACGACCGCAAGGGCGTCTCCCCGGGAGTGAAGTTCACCGACGCGGAGCTGCTCGGCATCCCCACGGGGGTCATCGTCGGCCGGGGCCTGGCCGAGGGCGTGGTGGAACTGCGCGACCGCGCCACCGGGGAACGCTCCGAGGTGGCCCTGGACAGCGTGGTCGACACGGTCGTCGGCATCGTGGCGGGCTGAGCGCGCCGACCCTCTCCGGGGCGTCCCGCGCGGGGCGCCCCGGCCGTGTCGACCCGGGCCCTACAGCTCCCCGCCGGGGAAGCCCGGGAAGACGCTCAGCCGACCGCCCAGCGCCAGGACGCGCAGGGTCGTCTCCCGCAGCGCGCGGCCCGCGAGGTCGCGCAGGCCGCTGTCCGGGGCGGCGGCCAGCTCCAGGTACGCCTGGGCGGTGGTCTCCTCCAGGCCGGCGGCGAAGTCCCGCAGCGCCTCGCCCGCGGTGTCCGCGGGCAGCTGGTAGGCGTCCTCTCCGCCGGGGGGAACCGCCTCCCGCGCCACCAGCGCGTCGTGCAGCGTGTCCCGCCAGGCACGGTGCTCCTCCAGGTGGGACAGGCACAGGTCGCGCAGTTCCGCGCCGATGCGGGCGGCGGCGAAGCCGTATCCGTGCACCGCCGCGTGCTCGGCCAGCAGCGCGTCGCGCAGTGCCGCCGTCGCGGCGTCCGCCTCCTCGGCGGTGGTGGGATCGGGTGTACCGGTCACGACTGTGCCTCCGACAGTAGGTGGACGTGTCCCGCCTCGCAGGCGCCGACGCTGGCGAGGAGCTGGGCCAGCGCGGGGTCGGTGGCCTCGCCGAGCTGGCGGAGCCGGTTCGCCGCGGCGGTCTCCTCCGCGACGCGCAGCCCGGCCCGGTCGACGGCCGCCGGGGGAGGCGCCCCGGGACTCGCGGACACCTCCGGCTCCGCCCCGTCCCGTTCGGGCAGCCGCTCCCGCAGCACCGCCAGGTGGCGCTTGTGGTGGCCGCGCAGCTCCTCGTAGAGCACGGGGTCCTCGGCGGTCCCGCTGTCGAGCGTCGCCGTGTAGCGGGCCACCAGCCGTTCCTTCTCCGCGATCGCCGACCGCAGCAGGTACTCGTCGGGGGTGACCTCGCTGGGGTACCAGTCGGAGCCCCGGCAGCCGCTCACCCCGAACACGGCCGCCGCCAGTACGCCGCCCGCCAGGACCGTGCGGCGGGAGGGAGCCTGGTGGCGCAACGGTACCTCCTGAAAGAGACGACGAAGGGGAGAACCGGACCCGCCCTATCTTCGCACGCCGCGACCGCCCCGGCGGAGCCTTGCGCCCACCGCTCCGGTCCGGGGGCGGCCGACCCCCGCGAGAGCGGCCGCCCGGCCTCCGACCGGCCGACGATGCGGGGAAACCGCCGACTGTGGATACCCTTGGACTGAAGCCGCCGCCTTTCCGGGGCGAGCGGCGACCGAGCACACAGCTGGACCGCCCCGCGACCGCCGCGACCGGGACGGGAATCGTCGAGGAGGATCACGATGGGCGCGCAGACCCGCCACGAGCGTCTCGCGCAGCTGTTCACCCCCGTCCTGGCCGAGGCCGGGCTCGACCTGGAGGGACTGGAGATCACTCCGGTGGGCAGGCGCCGCCTGGTCCGGGTGGTGGTGGACTCCGACGACGGCGTCGACCTCGAAAGGATCGGCGAGGTCAGCCAGAAGATCTCCACCGCGCTTGACGAGGCCGATGTCATGGGGCAGTCTCCGTACGTACTGGAGGTGACCTCGCCTGGCGTGGACCGGCCGCTGACCGAACCACGGCACTGGAGGCGCGCCCGGGGACGCCTGGTGCACGCGCCGCTCGTCGCCGGTGGTCAGGTGAGAGGACGTGTGGTCGCCGCCGACGAGACGGGCGTCACCTTCGACGTTGACGGCCGAAGCCAGGTGTACGCCTTCTCCGACCTGGGACGAGGCAAGGTCCAGGTGGAATTCCGCCACGACGACGCGGCGGACTAGAGGGGGAGCCCCGTGGATATCGACATGAGTGTCCTGCGCAGCCTGGAACGCGAGAAGGACATCTCGGTGGACCTCGTCGTCAAGGCGATCGAGGACGCGCTGCTGATCGCGTACCGCCGCCAGGAGGGGCCCGACACCAACGCCAGAGTGGAGTTGGACCGCGCCACGGGACACGTCACGGTGTGGGTCGAGGAGCGCGACGAGGAGGGGCAGCTCGTACGCGAGTACGACGCCACGCCCTCCGGCTTCGGACGCATCGCCGCCTCGACCGCCAAGCAGGTCATCCTGCAGCGGCTGCGGGACGCCGAGGACGAGGTCACTCTGGGGGAGTTCGCCGGACGCGAGTCCGAGATCGTCTCCGGCATCATCCAGCAGGGCAAGGACCCGCGCAACGTGCTGGTCGACCTCGGCAGGATCGAGGCGATCCTGCCGCCCCAGGAGCAGGTGCCGACCGAGACCTACAACCACGGAGAACGGCTGCGCGCCTACGTCGTGCAGGTCCGCAAGGGGCACCGCGGCCCCTCGGTGACGCTGTCGCGCACCCACCCCAACCTGGTCCGCAAGCTCTTCCAGCTGGAGGTCCCCGAGATCGCCGACGGCACGGTCGAGATCGCGGCGATCGCGCGGGAGGCGGGCCACCGCACCAAGATGGCCGTCAAGTCCAACAAGCCCGGCGTCAACGCCAAGGGCGCGTGCATCGGGCCGCTCGGCAGCCGGGTCCGCAACGTCATGAACGAACTGCGCGGAGAGAAGATCGACATCGTCGACTACTCCGACGACCCGGCCAGGTTCGTCGGCAACGCGCTGTCGCCCGCCAAGGTCACCCACGTCGAGATCGTCGACGCCGCGGCGCGCGTCGCCCGGGTCACCGTGCCCGACTACCAGCAGTCGCTGGCGATCGGCAAGGAGGGGCAGAACGCGCGGCTGGCCGCCCGCCTCACCGGGTGGCGGATCGACATCCGCTCGGACACCGAGGTCAACGGGCAGTCGGACGGTCCCGCCGACTCCGCGGGCTGATGGGGCCACGCGGTAGAATGGGGGTCGGCTCAGCGGCCCCCGTACGCACGTGCGTGGGCTGCAGGTCGAAAGCAGCCCAGTCCGATCTCGTACGGTTGGCGCTGGACGGGGACGCGGTCGTGTGCGACCGCGCCAGACGGCTGCCGGGGCGGGGGGCCTACCTCCACCCCGACCGACGGTGCTGGGAGGCCGCGCAGCGGCGTCGTGTCTGGCCGCGGGCGTTCCGCGTCCGACGCGCCCTCGACACCTCAGCCGCCGCCGAGTGCTTCGCCGCGGTCTGATTTCGAGTTGGCCGAGGTTCTGGATTAGGGTTGGAATGATCACGCCGTCAGCTCGGTTGTACTGACCGGGTGCGCGGCGGGTCTTGTCATGCCGGGAAGAACCGGCGTCACCCACCCATTGTTGTGTAGCAGACGAGTCGGAAGCGGGTCGAGATTGCGATGAGCGCTCGATGAGTACGCAGCGATGAGTACGTCAAGCTAGCGACGGTCCGGCACACGCTCATGTCCCGGACCGAGATAGAGGAGAGCAGTGGCGAAGGTCCGGGTATACGAGCTCGCTAAAGAGTTTGGTGTGGAGAGCAAGGCTGTCCTTGCCAAACTTCAGGAGATGGGCGAATTCGTACGTTCGGCGTCCTCAACGATCGAGGCGCCGGTGGTACGCCGACTCAAAGAGGCTTTCAACGACAACAACGGCTCCGGCGGAGCGAAGGGCACCGGGGCGAAGAGCAGCCCCAAGCCCCGTCCGCGTCCCGAGCCGTCCAAGGCCCCGGCCCCGTCGGCCGGCGGCGACACAGCACGTCCGGCGGTTCCCAAGCCCGGCCCCAAGCCGGGACCGCGTCCCGCCGTCAACGCCCCCGGAGGTTTCCGCGCGCCGTCTCCCGAGGGTGAGACGCCGCGTCCGGCCGCGCCCAAGCCGGGACCGCGTCCCGGCCCCCGTCCCGGAGCAGGAGCGGGCAAGACCGCCCAGCCCGGCGCCGGACAGCGCGCCGACCGTCCGGAGCGTCCCGCCCGTCCCGGCCCCGGCGCCGGAGGACCGCGTCCCGGTCCCCGTCCGGGACCGCGTCCGGGCAACAACCCGTTCAGCTCGAACCCCAGCGGCATGGGCGCCAAGCCCGGCCCCCGCCCCGGAGCACCGCAGGGCGGCGCCGGAAGCGCCGGCGTCCCCCGTCCCGGCCCGCGTCCGGGCCCGGGTGCGGGTGGTCCCCGTCCCGGCCCCAACGCCGGAGGACCGCCGCGTCCCCAGGCGCCCCGCCCGCAGGCCCCGCGCCCGCAGGCGCCGCGTCCGGGTCCCGGTGCGGGCGGTCCCCGTCCCGGCCCCGGCGCCGGAGGACCGCGTCCCGGTCCCCGTCCCGGTCCGCGGCCCAGCCCGATGAACATGCCGGCGTCCCGGCCCACCCCGCCCGGTGGCGGCGGTGGCCGCCCCGGCACCGCCGGCCGCGGCGGTGGCGGCCGTCCCGGCCGCGGTGGACCGGTCGGAGCCGGACCCCGCGGTGGCGGCGCGCCCGGCGGCGGCGGTCCGCGTCCCGGCGGCTTCGGCGGCCGTCCCGGCGGCGGCGGTCGCGGCCGCGGCGGAACGGCCGGAGCCTTCGGCCGTCCCGGCGGTCGTCCGGGCCGTGCCCGCAAGTCCAAGAAGCAGCGGCGGCAAGAGTTCAACGACATGCAGGCGCCGTCGTTCGGCGGCGTCAAGATCCCCAGCGGCAACGGCAAGGTGATCCGCCTGTCCCGGGGCGCGTCGCTGGCCGACTTCGGCGAGCGCATCGACGTCAACCCGGCGTCGCTGGTGCAGGTCGTCATGCTGCAGCTGGGCGAGATGGTCACGGCCACCCAGTCGCTGCCGGACGAGACCCTGCAGCTGCTGGGCGAGGAGCTCAACTACACGGTCGAGGTCGTCAGCCCCGAGGACGAGGACCGCGAGCTGCTGGAGTCCTTCTCCATCGAGTTCGGCGAGGACGCCGGAAGCGAGGAGGACCTCAAGCCGCGCGCGCCCGTGGTGACCGTCATGGGTCACGTCGACCACGGTAAGACCCGACTGCTCGACGCGATCCGCAACACCAACGTGGCCAGCGGCGAGGCGGGCGGCATCACCCAGCACATCGGCGCCTACCAGGTCACCACCACGGTGGACGGTGAGGAACGCAAGATCACCTTCATCGACACCCCGGGTCACGAGGCGTTCACCGCCATGCGGGCCCGCGGTGCGCAGGCCACCGACATCGCGGTGCTGGTGGTCGCGGCCGATGACGGCGTCAAACCGCAGACGGCCGAGGCCATCGACCACGCCAAGGCGGCCGGCGTGCCGATCGTGGTGGCGGTCAACAAGATCGACCTCGACACCGCCGATCCGCAGAAGGTGCGGGCCCAGCTCACCGAGTACGGCCTGGTGGCCGAGGAGTACGGCGGCGACGTCCAGTTCGTGGACATCTCCGCCAAGCAGAACATCAACATCGACGGACTCCTCGAAGCCATCATCCTGACCTCGGACGCCGAGCTGGACCTGAAGGCCAACCCCGACATGCCGGCCCAGGGCCTGGCCATCGAGGCCTACCTGGACCGGGGCCGCGGCTCCATGGCCACCGTGCTGGTGCAGCGCGGAACGCTGCGCGTCGGCGACTCGATCGTCTGCGGCGACGCCTACGGGCGCGTCCGCGCGATGCTCGACGAGAACGGCAAGCAGGTCAAGGAGGCCGAGCCGTCCCGTCCGGTGCAGGTGCTCGGACTGACCAACGTGCCCAGCGCGGGCGACAACTTCCTGGTCGTCAAGGACGACCGGGTGGCCCGCCAGATCGCGCAGCAGCGCGAGGCGCGGGAGCGGTTCGCGCAGCAGGCCAGGGCCAGCCGCCGCGTCACCCTCGACAACTGGCAGAAGACCCTGGAGGAGGGACAGCGCGAAGAGCTGCTCCTCATCATCAAGGGCGACATGTCGGGTTCCGTCGAGGCGCTGGAGGAGTCCCTCCTCAAGATCGATGCGGGCGGCGACGAGGTCGCGATCCGCGTGATCGGCCGCGGGGTCGGCGCGATCACGCAGAACGACATCAACCTGGCCGCCTCGTCCGGCGCGATCATCATCGGCTTCAACGTTCGGCCCGAGGGCAAGAACAGCGAGCTGGCCGACCGCATGGGCGTGGACATCCGCTACTACTCGGTCATCTACCAGGCCATCGAAGAGGTGGAGGCGGCCCTCAAGGGCATGCTCAAGCCCGAGTACGAGGAGGTCCAGCTCGGTACCGCGGAGATCCGCGAGGTCTTCAAGGTGCCGCGGATCGGCAACGTCGCCGGTGTGATCGTCCGCGACGGCCTGATCAAGCGCAACGCGAAGGCACGGCTCATCCGCGACGGGGTGGTCGTCTCCGACAACCTCACCGTCGAGTCGCTGCGCCGGTTCAAGGACGACGTCACCGAGGTCCGCGAGGGCTTCGAGTGCGGTGTCGGAATCGGCTACAGCGACATCCGCGTCGGCGACGTCATCGAGACGTTCGAGATGCGCGAGAAGCCGCGCGACTGACCCTGCCGGGTCGGTCCGGGGCCCCGGCGCACCACGCGCCGGGGCCCCGGACCCCGGTTTCCACGGCCCGCCGAGCCGCAACAGAACGGCAGCCACAACCACAGACATCCACGGGGTGAGCGCGTGTTCGTCGGAGCCTTGACGCTGGACCTGCTGCTGGGCGACGTCCGCTCCCTGAAGCAGAAGCGTTCCGTCGTGCGGCCCATCGTGGCCGAACTCCAGCGCAGGCACAGCGTCTCGGTGGCCGAGACCGGCAGCCACGACCTGTACCGGCGCTGCGAGATCGGGGTGGCGGTGGTCGCCGCCACCGCGGCCCACTGCACGGCGCTGATGGACTCCTGCGAACGCCTGGTCGCAGAACGCCCCGAAGTCGAGCTGTTGTCCGCCCGGCAGCGGCTCTTCAACGACGAGGAATAGAGCCATGGTTGACGCCGCACGCGCGAGCAAGCTCGCCGACCGCATCCAGCGGATCGTGGCCGAGATGCTGGAACGCCGCATCAAGGACCCGCGCCTGGGCTTCGTGACCGTCACCGACGCGCGGCTCACCAACGACCTGCGCGACGCCACCGTCTACTACACGGTGTTCGGCAGCGACACGGAGAAGGCCGGGACCGCGGCGGCCCTGGAGAGCGCCAAGGGGCTGATCCGCTCCGAGGTCGGCCGCCGCACCGGGCTGCGGCACACCCCCACCCTCACCTTCGTCGCCGACGAGGTGCAGGCCAACGCCCAGCACATCGAGGAACTGCTGGCCAAGGCCAAGATGGCCGACGCCGAAGTGGCCCGCGCCGCGGCCAACGCCACCCCGGCCGGGGACGCCGACCCCTACCGGACCCCGCGCGCCCACGAGGACGAGGACGACTGATCCATGACCGACGGCGTCGTCATCGTCGACAAGCCCGCCGACTGGACCTCCCACGACGTGGTCGCCCGGGTACGCCGCCTGGCGGGAACCCGCCGGGTCGGCCACGCCGGCACCCTCGACCCGATGGCCACCGGAGTGCTGGTGCTCGGCGTCGGCAGGGCCACCCGGCTGCTGGGGCACCTCGCCCTCACCCGGAAGGTCTACGAGGCGACGATCCGCCTGGGGTGGACCACCACCACCGACGACGCCGAGGGGGAGCCGCTGGAGCGCCGCCCCGCCGACCGGGTCGACGAGGCCGCGGTCCGGGCCGGGGCCGCGGCGCTCACCGGCGTGATCCAGCAGGTGCCGCCGCAGGTCAGCGCGATCAAGGTGAACGGGCAGCGCGCCTACCGCAGAGCCCGCGCCGGGGAGTCGGTCGAACTGCGGGCCCGCGAGGTGACGGTGCACGAGTTCGCCGTCACCGGCTTCCGCCGCGTCGACGACCCCGGCGGGGCGCTCGTCGACGTCGACGCCCGCGTCACCTGCTCCAGCGGCACCTACATCCGCTCCCTGGCCCGCGACCTCGGCGCGGACCTCGGCGTGGGCGGGCACCTCACCGCGCTGCGCCGCACCCGGGTGGGCCCCTACTCCCTGGACCAGGCCGCCACCCTGGACGAACTGGCCGCCGAGTTCACCCTGATGCCGCTGGCCGAGGCCGTCGCCGCGGCCTTCCCGGTCCGCCGCCTCACCGAGGCGGAGGCCCGCCGGGTGGCCCACGGCAACCGCATCTCCCCGAGCGGCCGCCCCGGCCCGGTCGGCCTGTTCGCCCCGGACGGCAGCGTGCTGGCCCTGGCCGAGGACCGGCCCGGCTACGGCAAACCCGTGGTGGTCTTCGCCGGAGGCTGAGGCGGGCCCGCGCAGCCGCCTCCCGGAGCGGGGAGCGCGACGAGTAGCATGACGCGGGGCGGCTCCTGACCCGTCGCCCCGCTCGGTCGACCACACCTGATGGGAGAGCGGTGAGCGTGCGGCTCTGGCACGGACTGGACGAGGTGCCCGCCGACTGGGGGAGCTCGGTCGTGGCCCTCGGCACCTTCGACGGCGTCCACCGCGGCCACCAGCGGCTCCTGCACCGGGCCCGGCAGCACGCCGACCGGCGGGGCCTGCCGCTGGTCGCGGTCACCTTCGACCCCCTCCCGGCACCGGGAGACGCACAGCCCGCCGCGGTGCTCACCGGCGTCGACCGCAGGGCCGAACTGCTGGCCGAGCACGGCGCGGACGCGGTGTGCGTGCTGCCCCCGACCCCGGGACCCGCCGACCTGCCCCCCGCGGAGTTCGTCGACCGGGTCCTGGTCGACGGACTGCACGCCGCGGCGGTCCTCCCCGCCTGGCCCGGGGACCCCGTCCCCGCGGGCGACGCGGACACGCTGCGCGCCCTCGGCAAGGAGCACGACTTCACGGTCGAGGAGACCCCCGCCGACGCCGAACCCGTCACCTCCGCCCGGGTGCGCTCCCTCGTCGCCTCCGGGGACGTCGCCGGGGCGCAGGCCGCCCTGGGGCGCCCCCACCGGGTCGAGGGCGTCGTCGTCCACGGCGCGGCCCGGGGGCGCGAACTGCTGGGCTTTCCCACCGCGAACCTGGACTGCCCCCCGCACACCGCCATTCCCGCCGACGGCGTCTACGCGGGCTGGCTGCTGCGGCTCGACGGAGCCGAGGGGGAGACCCGGTGGGCGGCGGCCGTCTCGGTGGGCACCAACCCCACCTTCGAGGGAAGCGCCCGCACCGTCGAGGCCTACGCCCTGGACCGCGACGACCTGGAGCTGTACGGCCTGCGCATGGCGGTGGAGTTCACCCACCACATCCGCCCCATGCTGCGCTTCGACGGGATCGAGGCGCTCATCGAGGCCATGTCGCGCGACGTCGCCCGCTGCCGGGAACTGCTGCTGGGCCGCTGAACCGGCCGCCACGGGGCACGGGCACCGCGCATCGGTAGTAAGCTTGCCCGAGAGTCGGCCGCAGCGCCGACCGTCGACCGTGCCCGCTGCACGGCCCGTCCGGGCCCGCGGCACGTTCGACCGCACTCACCCGTCCGACGACTGTGGGCGCGCACGGTTGTCGGCTTTCGACGGTCCCTTCGGACCACCGCTTCTCGAAAGCACCCGGTCAAGGTCCGCGCGCCGAGAACGTGAGAAGGAGCGCCGTGTCGATCGACACCGCCACCAAGAAGAAGATCATCGCCGAGTACGGCACCAAGGAGGGCGACACCGGCTCTCCCGAGGTGCAGGTCGCGCTGCTGACGCACCGCATCACCCAGCTCACCGAGCACCTCAAGGAGCACAAGCACGACCACCACAGCCGTCGTGGCCTGCTCCTGCTCGTCGGCCGCCGGCGCCGTCTTCTTCAGTACATCGCGAAGAAGGACATCAACCGCTACCGTCAGCTGATCGAGCGCCTCGGTCTGCGTCGCTAGCCGGTGACCACCGAAAAGGGGAGTGGCCGCCGCCGCTCCCTTTTTCTTAGTAGGGTGGACTCGTTACCGGCCGCCGAGCCAGGGTAGTACCCTGCCACGACGTGTCGGATGACAACTGAACAGCAGGTAATTCCCGCGCCCCACCCTCAGCCGTCTCAGGCCACGGTGGCATCCTCCGGAAGGCGAGGCGAGACCTCGCCACGGTGTCGAGGCCGGTCCTCGGTAGTGGTTCCCCGACACGTCCGCACCCACGGGCGTCGGGGGACTTCGATCGATGGCCGGCCGTCAGGGCCATCGCGGTGCGGTCGTGGCCGTGACACGCCGCACCGCGGAGTCATGCGACTTCGAGACGGACACTCTCTTCGGGGCACGGACGCGGGACTTTCGTTATCCGTGTAGGAGGTCGCCCATGGAGGGCGTGTATTCCGCCGAGGCCGTCATCGACAACGGCCGCTTCGGCACCCGTACCATCCGTTTCGAGACCGGCCGGCTGGCCCGCCAGGCAGCCGGGTCGGCCACGGCCTACCTCGACGACGAGACCATGGTCCTGTCAGCGACCACCGCGTCGAAACGCCCCAAGGAAGCGCTCGACTTCTTCCCGCTGACCGTCGACGTCGAGGAGCGCATGTACGCCGCGGGACGCATCCCCGGCTCGTTCTTCCGCAGGGAGGGCCGTCCCTCCGAGGACGCCATCCTCACCTGCCGCCTCATCGACCGGCCGCTGCGGCCGTCCTTCCAGAAGGGGCTGCGCAACGAGATCCAGATCGTCGCGACGGTCCTGGCGCTGCACCCCGACCACCTCTACGACGTCATCGCCATCAACGCCGCCTCGATGTCCACCCAGCTGGCCGGGCTCCCGTTCTCCGGTCCCATCGGCGGCGTGCGCGTGGCGCTCATCGAGGGCCAGTGGGTGGCGTTCCCCACCCACGCCGAACTGGCCGACGCCACCTTCGACATGGTCGTGGCCGGCCGCGTGCTGGAGGACGGCGACGTCGCGATCATGATGGTCGAGGCCGAGTCCACCCCGCACACCCTCAGACTGGTCGCCGAGGGCGCGATCGGCCCCAACGAGCAGACCGTCGCCGAGGGCCTGGAAGCCGCCAAGCCGTTCATCAAGGTGCTGTGCCGCGCCCAGCAGACGGTGGCCGACGCCGCGGGCAAGGAGACCGCCGAGTACCCGATCTTCCTCGACTACCAGGACGACGCCTACGAGGCCGTCGAGGGCGCGATCCGGGACGAACTGGCCGCGGCGCTCACCATCGCCGACAAGCAGGAGCGCGAGGCCGAACTCGACCGGGTCAAGGCGCTGGCCGCGGAGAAGCTCGCCGAGGACTTCGAAGGGCGGGAGAAGGAGCTCGCCGCGGCGTTCCGCTCGCTCACCAAGAAACTGGTGCGCGAACGCATCATCAAGGAGAAGGTCCGCATCGACGGCCGCGGCGCCAAGGACATCCGCTCCCTGACCGCCGAGGTCAACGTCGTGCCCCGGGTCCACGGCTCGGCCCTGTTCGAACGCGGTGAGACCCAGATCCTGGGCATCACCACGCTGAACATGCTGCGCATGGAGCAGACCATCGACACGCTCAACCCCGAGCGGACCAAGCGCTACATGCACAACTACAACTTCCCGCCCTACTCCACCGGGGAGACCGGACGGGTCGGGTCGCCCAAGCGCCGCGAGATCGGGCACGGCGCGCTCGCCGAGCGCGCCCTCCTGCCGGTGCTGCCCTCCCGCGAGGAGTTCCCCTACGCCATCCGCCAGGTCTCGGAGGCCCTCGGCTCCAACGGCTCCACCTCCATGGGGTCGGTGTGCGCCTCCACCATGTCGCTGATGGCGGCGGGCGTGCCGCTCAAGGACATGGTCGCGGGCATCGCCATGGGCCTCATCGCCGAAGGCGGCGAGTACGTCACCCTCACCGACATCCTCGGCGCCGAGGACGCCTACGGCGACATGGACTTCAAGGTCGCCGGAACCCGCGACCTCATCACCGCGCTGCAGCTGGACACCAAGCTCGACGGCATCCCCGCCGAGGTGCTGGCCTCCGCCCTGCAGCAGGCCCGCGGGGCGCGCCTGGCCATCCTCGACGTCATGGCCGAGGCGATCAACCGGCCCGCCGAGATGAGCCCGCACGCGCCGCGCATCCTCACCATCAAGGTGCCTGTCGACAAGATCGGCGAGGTCATCGGCCCCAAGGGCAAGATGATCAACTCGATCCAGGACGAGACCGGCGCCGAGATCACCATCGAGGACGACGGCACCATCTACATCGGCGCCACCGACGGGCCCTCCGCTGAGGCGGCCCGCGACACCATCAACAGCATCGCCAACCCGACGATGCCCGAGGTCGGCGACCGCTACCTCGGCACGGTCGTCAAGACCACCGCCTTCGGCGCGTTCGTGTCGCTGCTGCCCGGCAAGGACGGCCTGCTGCACATCTCGCAGATCCGCAAACTGCACGGCGGCCAGCGGATCGAGAACCTCGACGACGTGATCAGCATCGGCGAGAAGATCCAGGTCGAGATCCGCGAGATCGACGACCGGGGCAAGCTCTCCCTGGTCCCGGTCGAGGTCGTCGAAGCCGAGGCCGCGTCCGCCGGCAACGGCGAGGAACCCCGCAACGGGGCGGAGAAGGCCGACAGCGGCGACAGCGGCGAGGAGAAGCCGCGCCGTCGCCGCCGCACCCGCTCCTCCAGCCGTTCCAGCGAGAACACCTGAGCGACCCGCACCCGACGCCCGGACCACCACCGGGCGGGGTGAGGACCCACCGGGCGGCCGTACCGTGAGGGGACGGCCGCCCTCCGTTTACCCCGGGGGCGACCCCACGTTTCCGCTTTCGCTGAAGAAGGACCCATGACGACAGTTCCGATCGCGGCCGAGCAGGAACCGGACACCACCGTCACCCTGCTCCACCCCGGAGACGGCACCGGCCTGGTGCGCCGCACCGTGCTGCCGGGCGGCCTGCGGGTGGTCACCGAAACCATTCCGGGCGTGCGCTCCGCGGCCTTCGGGATCTCGGCCACCACCGGGTCCCGCGACGAGGACGCCGCCCACGCGGGCTCCGCGCACTTCCTGGAGCACCTGCTGTTCAAGGGCACCGAACGGCGCAGCGCCCTGGACATCTCCGCGCTGCTCGACGGCGTGGGCGCCGACTACAACGCCTACACCACCAAGGAGCAGACTACCTACTACGCCAAGGTCCTCGACCGCGACCTGCCGCTGGCCATCGACGTCATCAGCGACATGGTCGCCAACTCGGTGCTCGACCCCG
This sequence comes from Thermobifida alba, assembly GCF_023208015.1. Taxonomy (NCBI): domain Bacteria; kingdom Bacillati; phylum Actinomycetota; class Actinomycetes; order Streptosporangiales; family Nocardiopsidaceae; genus Thermobifida; species Thermobifida alba. The sequence continues at coordinate 113,625 of NZ_CP051627.1, forward strand.
CCGAGGTGGAGACCGAGCGCGGGGTGATCCTCGAAGAGATCGCCATGTACGAGGACGAACCCGCCGACGTGGTGGACGACGTGTTCGCCGCGCACTTCTTCGGGGACTCGCCGCTGGGCCGCCCCATCCTGGGCACCAACGACACCATCCGCGCGCTGCCCCGCGACCGGATCGTCGAGCAGTACCGGAACGCCTACGTGCCCTCCGAACTCGTCGTCGCCGCCGCGGGCAACCTCGACCACGACCTGGTGGTGCGCCAGGTCGCCGAGGCGTTCCGCGCCGCGCTCGACGCGGCCGGCGACGCCCGCCCCGCCCCGCCCCGCATCGGCGACACCGCGCCCGCCACCCGCCCGGGGACGGCACTGGTCAGCCGGGACACCGAACAGGCCCACCTGATCCTGGGCCGCGAGGGCGTCAACCGCACCGACCCCCGCTGGTACGCGCTGCGGGTGCTCAGCGCGGTGCTCGGCGGCGGCATGTCCTCCCGGCTGTTCCAGGAGGTGCGGGAGAAACGCGGCCTGGCCTACGCCGTGCACGGCTACACCTACAGCTACTCCGACACCGGCCTGTTCCAGGTGTACGTGGGCTGCCTGCCCGACAAGATCGACGAGGTGCTCGACGTCTGCCGCACCGAGCTGGCCCGCGCCGCCTCCCACGGCGTCGCAGCGGACGAACTGGCCCGCGCCAAGGGCCAGATCCGCGGCTCCTGGGTGCTGGGCACCGAGGGCACCAACTCGCGCATGAGCCGCCTCACCGGCCACGAACTCGGCCGGAGTCGGCACCTCTCCCTCGACGAGGACCTCGCCCTGTTCGACGCCGTCACCTCCGACGACGTCAGCGAGGTCGCCGCCGACGTGCTCAACCGCCCCGAGGCCCTCGCCGTCATCGGCCCCTACGAGGAGGGGCGCTCCTTCGGCTGACCCCGGCCGGACCGCCGCGGGAGGAGGGCCGGGACCCGTCCGCCTCCCGCGGCCCCGGCACGGGCCGGGACGCACCCGCTTCCGGTACGGTGAGACCCGTGATCAAGGTAGGAGTGTTCGGCGCCCTCGGGCGCATGGGGTCAGAAGTCGTCAGGGCCGTCGAAGCGGCGGCCGACACCGAACTGGTGGCCGGGATCGACAGTCCGGACGAGCGCGAGAAGGTGCTCGGCTCCGACGTGGTCGTCGACTTCACCCACCCCGACGTGGTGATGGACAACCTGCGCTGGCTCGTCGACCACGGCATCCACGCCGTCGTCGGCACCAGCGGGTTCGACGAGGCCAAACTGGCCGAGGTGCGCCGCCTGCTCGACGCGCGCCCGGGCGTCAACGTGCTCGTCGCCCCCAACTTCGGCATCGCGGCCGTGCTCATGATGCACTTCGCGGCCAAGGCGGCCCCCTACTTCGAGTCGGCCGAGGTCATCGAACTGCACCACCCGAACAAGGCCGACGCCCCCAGCGGCACCGCCTACCGCACCGCCGAACTGATCGGCGCGGCACGCGCCGAGGCGGGCCTGGCCGCCGCCCCCGACGCCACCACTTCCGAACTGCCCGGCGCCCGCGGCGCCCAGGTCGAGGGGGTGCGGGTGCACGCACTGCGGATCACCGGCATGATCGCCCACCAGGAAGTGGTCTTCGGCACCCACGGGGAGACGCTGACCATCCGCCACGACTCGATGAACCGCGAGTCGTTCATGCCGGGCGTGCTGCTGGGCGTCCGCAGGGTCGCGGACCTGCCCGACCGGCTCACCGTCGGACTGGAGTCCCTGCTCGGCCTCTGAGGCGGCGGAGCGCACGGCACGGCCCCGGCCCCCTGAGCCGGGGCCGGCGGCTACTCCCGTCCCTCGCCGGACTCCACCCAGCCGAAGGTGCGCCGCACCGCCTTGGTCCAGTTCCGGTACTCGCGGTCGCGCGTCCCGGGGTCGATCTGCGGGGTCCACGCGGCGTCGCGCTTCCAGTTCGCCCGCAGACTGTCCAGGTCCGGCCAGTAGCCCACGGCCAGGCCCGCCGCGTAGGCCGCGCCCAGACAGGTGGTCTCCGCCACCACCGGCCGCACCACCTCCAGGTCCAGCACGTCCGCGAGCGTCTGGTTCAGCAGCGCGTTGGCGACCATGCCGCCGTCCACCTTCAACGAGGTCAACGGGATGCCCGAGTCGCTGTTCATCGCGTCCACCACCTCGCGGGTCTGCCACGCGGTGGCCTCCAGCACCGCACGGGCCAGGTGTGCCCTGGTCACGTAGGACGTCAACCCGGCGATGACCCCGCGGGCGTCGCTGCGCCAGTGCGGCGCGAACAACCCGGAGAACGCGGGCACGATGTAGCAGCCGCCGTTGTCGGCGACACCGGCCGCCAACTCCTCGATCTCCGCGGCGTGCGAGATCATCCCCAGGTTGTCGCGCAGCCACTGCACCAGGGACCCCGCCATCGCGATGGACCCCTCCAGCGCGTACACCGCCGGCTGGTCGCCGATCCGGTAGCCCACCGTGGTGAGCAGCCCGTTGGCGGAGACCACCGGCTCGGTGCCGGTGTTGAGCACCAGGAACGCGCCCGTGCCGTAGGTGCCCTTGACGTCCCCGGGGGCGAAGCAGGTCTGCCCGAACAGCGCGGCGTGCTGGTCGCCCAGCGCCGCCGCCACCGGCACCCCCTCCAACGGTCCGCGGGCCGTGCCGTACACCTCGGAACTGGACCGGATCTCGGGCAGCACCGCCGCGGGGATCCCCATCGCGTCCAGGATCTGTGCGTCCCAGTCCAGCGTGCGCAGGTTCATCAGCATGGTGCGGCTGGCGTTGGTGACGTCGGTGACGTGCCGCCCGGTGAGCTTCCACACCAGCCAGGCGTCCACCGTGCCGAACAGCACCTCGCCGCGTTCGGCGCGGTCGCGCAGCCCTGGCACCTCGTCCAGCAGCCAGCGCAGCTTCGGCCCGGAGAAGTAGGTGGCCAGCGGCAGCCCGCACCGCTCCCGGAACCGGTCCTGGCCCTCCTGCCCGCCGAGGACGTCCAGCAGCCGGTCGGTGCGGGTGTCCTGCCACACGATCGCGTGGTGCACCGGCTCACCGGTCCGGCGGTCCCACACCACGGTGGTCTCCCGCTGGTTGGTGATGCCGACCGCGGCCAACCGGTCCGGCGTCAGCCCGCCCGCCGCGAGCGCCTCCTCGACCACCGCGACCACGTTCGCCCAGATCTCCGCGGCGTCGTGCTCCACCCACCCGGGGCGGGGAAAGATCTGGCGGTGCTCGCGCTGCCCCACCGAGACGACGTTTCCGTGCCGGTCGAAGACGATGCAGCGGCTCGACGTGGTGCCCTGGTCGATCGCCGCCACGTACTGTTCGGTCACCGGACCCCGCCCTTCCGTTCCGCGCGTTCCACGGTCGCTCCTGACGTTAGCGGGATCACACCCGTTCCGGGGACCCGACCGTCCGCGAACCGCGCGGCCCAACCGGCGAAGCGGATCTCCCCGCGGCCCTCCTCCACGTCTCGGGGGTCCTCCCGCCGTGTTCGTCGGGCCACCGGGCGGAGCCGGGTCCCGCCGCCGGGAACGCGATGTCCACGTCGGACAGGCGCCTCCAGCTCCTCGCTCCCGCCTGCCGGACCAGCCCGTGGACCGCGCGGGGTGCGGGTCGGCCCCGGAGCCGGTGGCGTTCCGGCCCGCGGGGGCGCGGCACGCTCCCCGGGCTCCACCGCGTCGGCGCTGCCCGGGCAGGGAAGCGGGCCAGGAGCGCGCGGCGTCCTCCGCGCCGCCGCCACCCCCGCCCCCCGGCAGCGCGTCCGCGACCACGGGCACCGCCGCCGGGAGCGGGAGCCGCGGGGACCGCCCGCCCCGAGCCCCACCGGAGAACACCCTCCCGACCGTCCGGAAACGGCCGGCGGGAACACGGAACCGCGGCCGCCCCGGCAGCGATCAGCCCAGGGCCAGCCCCACCGTGAACAGCACCCCGAACGCCATCTGCAACCGCCCCGTCTCACCCAGGCCGCGCACCAGGTCCGGTCCGGTCTCGCCGCGCAGCACCCGCGCGCACGGACGCACCGCCAACGGCGCGGACAGCACCGCCAGCAGCACCCACCACGCCCCCACCGCCGTGGCCAGCGCCGCGACGAACGCGCCCGCGACGCATCCGACGAACAGCAGCCGCGCCCCGCGGTCGCCCAGCACCACCGCCAGGGTCCGCTTGCCGCTCACCGCGTCGGTGGGCAGGTCCCGGATGTTGTTGACGACCAGCATCGCGCACGACAGCAGCCCCACCGCGACAGCCGCCGCCCAGCCCCGCCACGGCACCGTGCCCGCCTGCACGAAAACCGTCCCGGCCACCGCCACCAGGCCGAAGAACACGAACACCGACACCTCGCCCAGCGCCCGGTAGCCGTACGGGGTGCGCCCCCCGGTGTAGAACCAGGCCGCGGCGATCGCGACCGCGCCCACCAGCAGCAGCCACCACGAGGACACCGCCACCAGCACCAGGCCGACGACCGCGGCCACCGCGAAGCACACCCACGCCGCGGCGAACACCTGCCGGGGCGCGGCCAGCCGCGTCGCGGTCAACCGCAGCGGCCCCACCCGGTTCTCGTCGGTGCCGCGCACCCCGTCGCTGTAGTCGTTGGCGTAGTTCACCCCCACCTGCAACGCCACCGCCACCAGCAACGCCAGCAGTGCCTTCCACCACACGGCGGCTTCCAGACCGAAGGCGACTCCGGTCCCCACCGCCACCGGGACGACCGAGTTCGGCAGGGTGCGCGGACGGGCCCCCGCCACCCACTGGCTCACCGTGGCCACGTGTCGGCCTCACTTCCCCCACCCCGTCCGCCACCGCGAACGGGAACCACCGGTCCGTTTTCTCGGTTTTCCACCGTATCGCCCGTCCGCTGCCGCCCAGGTCAGCGACTGATGGCCGCGTGCAACCGCACCATGGGCACCACACCCCCCAGGTCCAGCTCCCGGCGCGCCCCGTCCACCGCCCACCCCGCCCGCTCCACGAACGAACGCAGCACGTTGTCGCGCTCCAACGTCCACACGTACACCGCCTGGAAACCGTCGTCGAGCAGGTGGTCCACCACCGCGTGCAGCAGGCGGCTGCCGTGCCCGCGCCGCACGAACCCCGGAGCCACGTGCAGCGCGTAGATCTCCGCGTCGGTCCCCGGCCACCGGTCCGGGTCCTGCGCCGGACCCATCGCCGCGAACCCCGCCACCTCCCCCTCGTCGGTGGCCACCAGCAGCCGGTGCCGCGACGTCGGCGGCGAGGACACCGCGGCCCGCCACCGCGCCACGAACTCCGCACGGGCCTCCTGCCCGGACAACTCCGCCAACACCGCACCGGGAAGCACCTCCCGGTACATCTCCCGCCACGCCGCCACCTGGACGTCCACGATCGCTTCGACGTCCCCGGCACGGGCGGGCCGGACAAAACGCTGGGTCGACACGGCAGGGCCCCTCAATCGCTCAACGCTGCGGACAACGCGCCCATCGTCCCAGGAACCACCGCGACCCGAGAACAGCGCACCCCGCCCGACCCCGAGAAGGACCCCCCGAAAGCCCTGAGAATCCCCCGAAAATTCGACCCGGGACTGCAAACGGGCCGCCCCGGCGTGGGAGCATTCAGGTCGTGAGCATCATCCTGAGAGTCATCGTCAACGCCATCGCACTGTGGGCCGCGGTGCTCCTGGTCGACGGGATCGAGGTCACCACCGACGACACGGTCACCATGATCCTGACCTACCTGGGCATCGGCGCGCTCTTCGGCGTCGTCAACGCCGTCATCAAACCGATCGTCAAGACGGTCGGCTGCATCTTCTACATCGTCACCCTCGGCCTCGTCGCCCTCGTCGTCAACGCCCTGCTGCTGTGGCTCACCGGATGGCTGGCCGGAGCCCTGGGCATCCCCTTCGCCATCGACGGCTTCTGGGCGGCGTTCTGGGGCTCCATCATCGTCGCCGTCGTCAGCTGGCTGCTCAGCCTGTTCGTCGGCGGAGACGACGACTGACCACACGCCGACCACCCGCCCCCGCGGACCGGAGCGCGCCACAGCCCTCCCCGAACGGGGAGGTTGGCGCGCTCTGTCCAGCTTTCGCGGTACCGTTTGCAGCATGGTAGGCAGTACTACGCCGAACGCGCCCTTCGGCCAGATGTTGACCGCGATGATCACCCCCATGCACGACAACGGGGAAGTCGACTACGACGGGGTGGCCCGCCTCGCGGCCTACCTGGTCGACGAGCAGCGCAACGACGGCCTCGTCGTCAACGGAACCACCGGCGAGTCCGCCACCACCAGCGACGAGGAGAAGGAACGCATCCTGCGCACCGTCGTCGAGACCGTCGGCGACCGTGCGACCATCGTCGCCGGAGCGGGCACCAACAACACACGGCACAGCATCGAACTGGCCCGGACCGCCGAACGCGCCGGGGCCGACGGCCTGCTGCTCGTCACCCCCTACTACAACCGGCCGCCCCAGGAGGGCCTGCTGCGGCACTTCACCGCCATCGCCGACGCCACCGGACTGCCGGTCATGCTCTACGACATCCCCGGCCGCACCGGCATCCCCATCGCCTCCGAAACCCTGGTCCGGCTCGCCGAGCACCCCCGCATCGTCGCCAACAAGGACGCCAAGGACGACCTCGGCGCCAGCTCCTGGGTGATGGAACGCACCGACCTCGCCTACTACTGCGGCACCGACATGCTCAACCTGCCGATGCTGTCCATCGGGGCCGCCGGATTCGTCAGCGTGGTCGGCCACATCGTCGGCGCCGACCTGCGCGACATGATCGACGCCTACCGCTCCGGCGACGTCGCCCGGGCCCTCGCCATCCACCGCCGCCTCACCCCCGTCTACACCGGCATGTTCCGCACCCAGGGCGTCATCACCACCAAGGCGGTGCTCAACATGTTCGGCCTGCCCGGCGGAGCGGTACGCACCCCCCTGGCCGACGCCTCCCCCGAACTGCAGGCGCTGCTGCGCGAGGACCTCGCCGCGGCCGGAGTGAAGGGCCCCATCGGGCTCGCCCCCCACCAGGCCGTCCCGGCCAGCGCCGTAGGAGTGGAACGACTCACGGAGGGATCGGCATGAGCCACCCGCACCCCGAACTCGGACCGCCGCCGCCGCTGCCCCGCGACGCCCTGCGGATCATCCCCCTGGGCGGACTGGGGGAGATCGGCCGCAACATGACCGTCCTCGAATACGACGGGAAACTGCTCATCATCGACTGCGGCGTGCTCTTCCCCGAGGAGGAGCAGCCCGGCGTCGACCTGATCCTCCCCGACTTCGAACACCTCCGGGGCCGCCTCGACGACGTCGAGGCCATCGTGCTCACCCACGGCCACGAGGACCACATCGGCGGAGTCCCGTTCCTGCTGCGCGAACGCACCGACATCCCGCTGGTGGGCTCGCGCCTCACCCTGGCCCTGCTCTCCGCCAAGCTCGGCGAGCACCGCATCAAACCCGAACTGGTCCAGGTCGCCGAAGGCGAACGGCACACCTTCGGAGCCTTCGACCTCGAATTCTTCGCGGTCAACCACTCCATCCCCGACGCGCTCGCCGTCGGAGTGCGCACCCCGGCCGGAACCCTGCTGCACACCGGCGACTTCAAGATGGACCAGCTGCCGCTGGACAACCGCATCACCGACCTCGGCGGCTTCGCCCGGTTCGGCGCCGAGGGCGTCGACCTGCTGCTGTCGGACTCCACCAACGCCGAGGTCCCCGGCTTCGTCACCAGCGAACGCGACATCTCCGGCGTCATCGACAACGTCTTCGCCAAAGCCGAGAAACGCGTCATCGTCGCCTGCTTCGCCTCCCACATCCACCGGGTGCAGCAGGTCCTCGACGCCGCCCAGGCACACGGCCGCAAGGTCGCCTTCGTGGGCCGCTCCATGGTCCGCAACATGAACATCGCCCGCGAACTCGGCTACCTCAAGGTCCCCGGAGGCCTCCTCGTCGACCCGCGCGACCTCGACGAACTGCCCTCCGACGAAGTCGTGCTGGTCTGCACCGGCTCCCAGGGCGAACCCATGGCCGCCCTCAGCCGCATGGCCAACCGCGACCACCAGATCCACATCGAACCCGGCGACACGGTCATCCTGGCCTCCTCCCTCATCCCCGGCAACGAGAACTCCGTCAACCGGGTCATCAACGGCCTCACCCGCTGGGGCGCCAAGGTCGTCCACAAGGGCAACGCCCTGGTCCACGTCTCCGGGCACGCTCCCGCCGGGGAACTGCTGTACGTGCTCAACATGGTCCGGCCCCGCAACTTCATGCCGGTCCACGGCGAATGGCGGCACCTGCGCGCCCACGCCCACCTCGCCGTGCTCAGCGGAGTGCCCGAGGACCGCGTCGTCATCGCCGAGGACGGCGTCGTCGTCGACCTCCACCAGGGCAGGGCCCGCATCACCGGCGTCGTCCAGGCCGGATACGTCTACGTCGACGGCACCTCCGTCGGAGACGTCACCGAAGCCGCCCTCAAGGACCGCCGCATCCTCGGCGAGGAGGGCTTCATCTCCGTGGTCGTCGTGGTGGAGTCCACCACCGGCAAACTCATCGGGGAACCCCAGATCCACACCCGCGGCGCCGGCATCGACGTCGAAGCCTACGACGACGTCATCCCCAAGATCCAGGAAACCCTGGAACGGGCCGCCGCCGAAGGCGTCAACGACACCGCCCAACTCCGCCAACTGGTCCGCCGCAGCATCGGCCGCTGGGTTAGCGAAAGCTACCGGCGCAGACCCATGCTGGTCCCGGTGGTCGTCGAGATCTGACCGCGCCCAGGCACCGACCGCGACACGCCCGGCCGGTGCCTGAAACAGCCTCGCCGTCCTTAGTAGGCTGCGCCCATGGCCACCCGCGCGCCCAAGCCCTCCCAGCGTTCGGGCGGCGGAACCGGCAGGAAACCCCCGGCCCGCCGCCCCGCGACCCCGCCGTCCCGTCCCCGCCGGTCCACCCGCCAGACCCCACCCCGACAGCAGACCTCCGAAGGGGCCGTCGCGATGCTGTTCACCTGGCTCGGACGCGCCCTGCTGCTGGTGTGGCGACTCCTCGCCCATACCGTGGGATTCCTCGTCCGCACCGTCGGCCGCGGAGCCCGCGACCTCGACCCGGACCTGCGCCGCGACGGCATCGGCATGATCCTGCTCGCCACCGGACTCCTCATCGCCGCCGCCGTGTGGTGGGACAGTGAAGGCCCCCTGCTGGACGTCACCCGCACCGTCGTCGTCGGCGCCGTCGGCGCCTTCTCCCCGGTCATCCCCCTGCTGTGCCTGCCGTTCGCGTGGCGCCTCATGCGCACCCCCGGCACCCGGCCCACCGACAGCGGCCGCATCGCCATCGGCTCCGCCGCACTGCTCACCGGACTGCTCGGCCTCATCCACATCGGGCACGGCACCCCCTGGCCCTCCGCCGGCATGGAGAAGATCCACAAGGCCGGCGGCCTCGTCGGCTTCGCCGCCTCCGGACCCCTCAGCCTGCTCATCACCCCCTGGCTCACCGGGGCCCTGCTGTTCCTGCTCATGCTGTTCGGCCTGCTCGTCGTCACCGCCACCCCCGTCCGCCGCATCCCCGAACGGTTCCGGCACCTCCTCAGCAGCCTCATGACCACCGACGCCAGCCCCTCCGCGGGCGTCGACATCCTCGACCCCCCCGCACCGAAAACCCCCCGCCAACGCCGCCGCACCCCCAGGCCCCACGCCGACACCGAAACCCGCACCCACGCCGGAGACCACGAACGCCCCTACGACACGCCCGTCGTCGAAGCCGCCCCCGACCCCGAACCCCCCACCCGGCCCGATCCCGCCCCCGCGCCCGCCACCGCCGAACAGCTGTCCATCCCCACCCGCGTGGTCGACGGCGACTACGCCCTGCCGCCCCCGCGCCTCCTCAACCCCGGCACCCCGCCCAAGCACCGCACCAAGGCCAACGAAGCCGTCGTCGAGGCCCTCACCGGAGTCCTGCAGCAGTTCGCCGTCGACGCCCACGTCACCGGCTTCACCCGCGGCCCCACGGTCACCCGCTACGAGATCGAACTCGGCCCCGCCGTCAAGGTCGAGAAGGTCACCGCCCTGGCCAAGAACATCTCCCTCGCGGTGAAAAGCGCCGACGTGCGCATCCTGTCGCCCATCCCCGGCAAGTCCGCGATCGGCGTGGAGATCCCCAACACCGACAAGGACCTCGTCAGCCTCGGCGACGTCCTGCGCTCACCCGCCGCCACCTCCGACGACCACCCCATGCTCGTCGGCCTCGGCAAGGACGTCGAAGGCACCGACGTCGTCGCCAACCTCGCCCGCATGCCGCACGTCCTCATCGCCGGAGCCACCGGCGCCGGCAAGTCCACCTGCATCAACGGGCTCATCACCTCGATCATGATGCGCGCCCTCCCCGACGAGGTCCGCCTCATCCTCATCGACCCCAAACGGGTCGAACTCACCATGTACGAGGGCATCCCCCACCTCATCACCCCCATCATCACCGACCCCAAGAAAGCAGCCGACGCGCTGCAGTGGGTCGTCGGCGAGATGGACCGCCGCTACGACGACCTCGCCGCCTCCGGATTCCGCCACATCGACGACTTCAACGCCGCCGTCCGCTCCGGCGAACTCACCACGCCCCCCGGCAGCGAACACACCTACGAGCCCTACCCCTACCTGCTCGTCGTCGTCGACGAACTCGCCGACCTCATGATGGTCGCCCCCCGCGACGTCGAGGACGCCGTCGTCCGCATCACCCAGCTGGCCCGCGCCGCCGGCATCCACCTCGTCCTGGCCACCCAGCGCCCCAGCGTCGACGTGGTCACCGGCCTCATCAAAGCCAACGTCCCCTCCCGCCTCGCCTTCGCCACCTCCAGCCTCTCCGACAGCCGCGTCATCCTCGACCAGCCCGGCGCGGAGAAACTCGTCGGCAAGGGCGACGCGCTGTTCCTCCCCATGGGCTCCTCCAAACCCATCCGCCTGCAGAACGCCTGGGTGTCGGAGAAGGAGATCCGCGCCGTCGTCGACCACTGCAAGAAACAGGCCCGACCCGCCTACCGCGAGGACGTGGGAGCCGCCGAAGCCAAGAAGAAGGAGATCGACGAGGAGATCGGAGACGACCTCGACCTGCTCCTCCAGGCCGTCGAACTGGTCGTCACCACCCAGTTCGGCTCCACCTCCATGCTGCAGCGCAAACTCCGCGTCGGCTTCGCCAAGGCGGGACGCCTCATGGACCTCATGGAAAGCCGCGACATCGTCGGCCCCAGCGAAGGCTCCAAGGCCCGCGAGGTCCTCGTCAAACCCGACGACCTCCCACAGGTCCTCGCCTCCCTGCGCGCCCCCTGAGCCCGCCGGAGCACCCCCGCACCACCACCGTCCCCTGACGGTTTCTTGACCATCCCCACGGGCGCGTCCACCCCACCCCCGGCCCCGCCGCGGACACAGTGGGCAGTGCGACGGCAACACCTCGACCACGAACGGGGGAACGCGGATGGCGACCATCGGACAGACACTCGCGGACGCCCGCACCAGACTCGGCCTCTCCCACCGCCGGCTCAGCGAGACCACCCGCATCCCCGAAACCGTCCTGCGCGCCATGGAACGCGACGACTTCACCGCCTGCGGCACCCCCGACCGCGCCCGCCGACACCTGCGCACCCTCTGCGCCGCCCTGCACCTCGACGCCGACCCCCTGCTGCACCGCCTCGACGCTGCCCCCGCACCGGCCCCGCAGCAGCCCCACGACACCGCCCCCGCCCCCGGGCACGCCCCGCACCGCGGCCAGCGGGGCTGGACCGCCGTCGTGGCCGCCGCGGCCCTCACCCTCGCCGTCCTGGCCCTGCCCGGCCGCGACGCCGCCACCGACCCGGCCGCGACCCACCACGCCGCCACGACCACCCCCGGCCACGACGCCCCGACCCCCACCAGCCGGTCGGCGGACCCCACCACCCCGCCCGACGACCGGGTCACCCTCCACGTCACCGCCCACCGCCGCACCTGGATCGCTGTGACCGACGCCACCGGAGCCAACCTCTTCACCGGAGTCCTCGCCCCGGGCCAGACCCGCGACTGGGCCGCCCCCCGCGAAATCCACCTCCGCCTCGACGACGCCGGAAACGTCCGCCTGCGGGTCAACGGCCAGGACCACGGCACCCCCGGAGCAGCCGGGGAGATCGCCCACCTCACCTACACCCCCGACACCGGCCCCCCGGACTGACCCGCCGACCCCCCACCCCCCGGCACGACCTACCCTGGGAGCGGAGAACCACCGCACCCACGAATTCCCCTAACCTTGGAAGCTATGTCATCGCGCCGTACTGTCTCGCTCGTCACCCTCGGGTGTGCGCGCAACGAGGTCGACTCCGAAGAACTCGCCGGGCGGCTCGCCGCCGACGGCTGGACCCTCGTCGAGGGTGACGACGGAGAAAAACCCGACGTCGTCGTCGTCAACACCTGCGGCTTCATCGAAGCCGCCAAACAGGACTCCATCGAGACACTGCTGGACGCGGCCGAGGACGGCACCAAGGTCGTCGCCGCCGGCTGCATGGCCGAACGGTACGGGGCGGAACTGGCCGAAGCCATGCCCGAGGCACAGGTCATCAGCTTCGACGACTACACCCGGATCAGCGAGCGCCTCGACGACGTCCTCGCCGGACGCCCCCTCGTCCCCCACACCCCCCGCGACCGGCGTACCCTGCTCCCCATCAGCCCCGTCGACCGCGCCGCCGCGACCGGCGCCCACACCCCCGGACACCTCTCCTTCGGCACCGACACCGCCCCGCTGCCCCAGGGAGTCGCCCCCGCCTCCGGCCCCACCGTCCCCCGCCTGCGGCTCAACGGCGGCCCCGTCGCCAACCTCAAGATCGCCTCCGGCTGCGACCGCCGCTGCTCCTTCTGCGCCATCCCCTCCTTCCGCGGCGCCTACCTCTCCCGCCACCCCGACGACGTCCTCCGCGAAGCCGAATGGCTCGCCGGCCAGGGCGTCCGCGAACTGTTCCTGGTCAGCGAGAACTCCACCTCCTACGGCAAGGACCTCGGCGACCTGCGCGCCCTGGAGAAGCTCCTGCCCCGCCTCGCCGAAGTCCCCGGCATCGAACGCGTCCGCGTCAGCTACCTGCAACCGGCCGAGGTCCGCCCCGGACTCGTCGACGTCCTCACCGGCACCCCCCGCGTCGTGCCCTACTTCGACCTGTCCTTCCAGCACGCCAGCGGCCCCCTGCTGCGCCGCATGCGCCGCTTCGGCGACCGCGAACGCTTCCTGGAACTGGTGGAGACCATCCGCGCCCGCTCCCCCGAAGCGGGCATCCGCTCCAACTTCATCGTCGGCTTCCCCGGCGAGACCGACCAGGACCTCACCGAACTCGTGGCCTTCCTGGAACAGGCCCGCCTCGACGCCATCGGCATCTTCGGCTACTCCGACGAGGACGGCACCGAAGCGGCCGGACTCGACGGCAAACTCCCCGAGGAGACCATCGCCGAACGAGTCGAGCAGCTCAACCAGCTCGCCGAGGAACTGATGGCCCAGCGCGCCGAGGAGCGCGTCGGCTCCACCGTCGACGTCCTCATCGAAGCCGAACTGGACGAAGGCGCCTACGAAGGACGCGCCGCACACCAGGCCCCCGAAGTGGACGGCAGCACCATCGTCTACGCCGACACCGAACCGCGCGTGGGCGACATCGTGCCCGCCACGGTGCTGACCGCCATGGGAGTCGACCTCGTCGCCGAACACCAGGAAGACGCTGATACCACGTGAGCACCCCGGACCCCGTCGCACCCACCGGTCCCGTTCCGGTGCTGAACATCGCCAACATCCTGACCATCAGCCGAATCGTCATGGTGCCGGTCTTCGCCGTCCTCATGCTCCAGGACGGCCTCTGGTGGCGCCTGGCGGCCTTCACCGTCTTCGTCGTCGCCGCGATCACCGACCGCGTCGACGGTGAGCTCGCCCGCCGCCACAACCTCGTCACCGACTTCGGCAAGATCGCCGACCCCATCGCCGACAAGGCCCTCACCGGCGCCGCCCTCCTCCTGCTGTCCTGGACCGGCGAACTGTGGTGGTGGGTCACCGCCGTCATCCTCATCCGCGAATGGGGCATCACCGCCCTGCGGTTCGCCGTCATCAGACACGGCGTCATCCCCGCCAGCCCCGGCGGAAAACTCAAGACGGTCCTGCAGATCGTCGCCATCAGCGCCTACCTGTTCCCGCTGCCCGACCAGTGGTACCTGCAACTGCCCGCACACGCCGTCATGGCCGCCGCCGTCGCCGTCACCCTGTGGACCGGAGCCGACTACGTCGTCAAGGCCCTGCGCCTGCGCCACCAGGCCCGCAACGGACAGCCCGGCGAAGAAGCGGGAAGGAGCTGACCCCGTGCCCGTCCCCGCACTCGCCGCCCGCGTCCACGCCCTCCTCGCCGACCGCGGACACACCCTCGCGGTCGCCGAGTCGCTCACCGGCGGCATGATCGGCGCCGCCCTCACCGCCGTCCCCGGCGCCTCCGCCGTCTTCCGCGGCGGAGCCGTCACCTACGCCACGGACACCAAAGCCGCCCTCCTCGACGTCCCCGCCGCCCTGCTCGCCGACCACGGCGCCGTCCACCCCGACGTCGCCACCGCCATGGCCCGCGGAGCCCGCCGGCTCTTCACGGCCACCTACGGCCTCGCCGTCACCGGCGTCGCCGGACCCGAGCCCCAGGACGGACAGCCCGTCGGCACCGTCTACGCCGCCGCAGCCCGCCCCGACAACCGCTGCGACCTGCGGAAACTCCAACTCCACGGAGACCGGGAAGCCATCCGGGAGCAGACCGTCGCCGCAGCCCTCGCCCTCCTGCGCGACACCCTGGTGGCCGACGTGGCACAAACCACCGTGAAATAACGACCGGCAGCCCGTTCAAGACACCGAACTCGGGGAACAAAACCTCACCAAGATCGTGTTATCCCTCCAGCGAACAAGGAAGCTATGAGGTGCGACGATCGGGCTTCGGGCAGGTACGGTGTTTTTATGAAGGTCGCTACCGGTAGGAGGGAGCGCGAATGATGGTCCTGCTTCGTCACCTGCTTGGTGACGTGCTACGGCAGCTTCGGCAGCGGCAGGGCCGCACTCTCCGCGAGGTGTCGGCCGATGCCCGAGTGTCGTTGGGATATCTGTCAGAGGTCGAACGCGGCCAGAAGGAGGCTTCCTCCGAACTGCTCGCCTCGATCTGCGGTGCGCTGGGAGTCCCCCTCTCCCAGGTCCTTCGAGAGGTTTCCGACCAGCTGGCCCTCGCCGAACTCCAGGAGGCGGCGCTCAGCGGATCGGTCCCGGCGGGAACCGGTACCAGCCCCGACCGGCTCGGCATCGACCCCATCCCCGATCGCGTTCCGGAGGTTGTCGACATGGTGGGCGTCTGAACCCCGCCCACACGAGAACGAACGGGTCGACCGCGGTGTGTACGGTCGGCCCGTTCGCGCTCACCCACCGGGTTTCCCCCCGTTCCCCCTGGGCAGTGGACCCCCAGCCGTCCCGCAACCGGACCCACAGGGGGGATGAACGATGGCCAAGATCCACGGCGCGCTCACCGAAGAGGCCCGCAAGACCACCGGACAGGCGCTCCAGGCCGCGATCGTCGACCTGATCGACCTGACGCTGCTGGGCAAACAGGCGCACTGGAACGTGATCGGCCGCAACTTCCGCTCCATCCACCTGCAACTCGACGAACTCGTCGCCGCGGCCCGCAGGCACACCGACGTCCTCGCCGAACGCGCCGTCGCCATCGGCGTCACTCCGGACGGACGGTCCGGCCGGGTCGCCGAGGACACCCGCCTCCCCCAACTCGACCCCGGCTACGTCCAGGACGACAAGGTCGTCGCGTTCGCCGTCGAAGCCCTCAGCGGCGCGGTCGAACGCTTCCAGGAACACATCCGGGCCACCGAGGACGCCGACCCCGTCACCCAGGACCTGCTCATCGCCGCCAGCCAGGACCTCGAACAGCAGCACTGGATGTTCCAGGCGATGAGCTGAGACCCGCACCTGGGCGGACGGCTGCGGCCCCCGGAGCTCCGGGGGCCGCAGCCGTCCGCCCGGATCCGCTCAGCTCGTCCATGCCTCCGGGTTCTGCGTCCACGACCGGACCGACTCCGGCAGCGCGGACGTGGCCACGTGCTCCAACGTCACCGACTCCAGGATGGCCCGCTCACTGGCCCGCAACGCGATCCACACCTGCTGCAGGCTGCGCGCGGCCCCCTCGTAGGCGACGTGCTCGGGACGCTCACCCCGCACGTTCGCCAACGGGCCGTCCACCGCGCGGATGATGTCGGCCAGAGAGATCTCCGACGCCGGACGCGCCAGCCAGTACCCGCCGACCGGTCCCCGCTGGCTGCGCACCAGACCGGCACGGCGCAACTGGGTCAGGATGTTCTCCAGGAATTTTCCAGGTATGGCTTGGGCACGCGCAAGCTGCTCGGCCGTGACAGGACCGCCACTGGCGGCCGCGAGCTCGGCTGCGGCACGCAGTGCGTAATCAACCCGGGCGGAAAGGCGCATGCTGCGATTATGCCGTGAAACAGGGGGAGGTCGGGCCAGTGGGGTCACCGGACGGCCGCCCGACGGCGCCGCCGCGTCTCATCACCACTCCGCCTCCCGGAAAGATCGAGGGCCGACGCGCCGCCCCGCAACCGCGGAGAACCCGCACGCCGGGACCGGCACACCGCTGCGTCCGACCCCCAGCCTACCCAGACCGGGACCACCCCGCTCAGCCGAGCTCACGCCGCATCACCACGCGCGGCAGCACGGCGATCCCGGTCTCGGCCTCCTCCCGCCACTGCTCGGCCAGCTGCGGCCCCCACTCCGACTCCGCCAGGACCGCGAAACCGTGCCGGGCATACCACGGCGCGTTCCAGGGCAGGTCCCGGAACGTGGTCAGGGTGATCCGGCGGTGGCCCAGCTCCCGCGCCCGCGCGCAGGCCGCCTCCAACAGGGCGGTCCCCAGCCCGCGCCGCCCGTGGTCGGGCCGGACGGCGATCTGCTCCAGGTGGGCGTCGCCGTCCAACACCGTCAACGCCGCCAGACCCACCGGCGGACGGCCCGCCACCAGCACCGGCGAGCAGCGGTCCAGCATCAGCCCCGGGTCGTCGGGCGGCAGCCGCACCCCGGCCAGGGCGAACAACCGGTCGGCGGCCAGGCTGACCTCCACCAGCCGCTGCCGGTCCGACTCCGCCATCGGTCGTATCGTGAACTCCATCCCATCAGCATGCCCCGTCCCGGACCCCGGCGGTAGCGGACCGGAACGGGACCGACACCGGAGGAGAGATGAGACTCTCCCGCTTCTGGCAGCTCATGTACGAACAGTTCGGCGAGACCTACGCCGAGAGCCTCGCCCGCGACCACGTCATCGAGGAGCTCGGCTCCCGCACGGTCCGCCAGGCCCTCGACGACGGCGTCGGCGCCAAGGAGGTCTGGCGCGCCGTGTGCCGCACCTTCGACCTCCCCGCCGACGTCCACTGAGCCCGGCGAGGCACCCGCGATCGAACAAAGGTTCGGGTAGGATGATGAGACACCCGAGCCTGGAGTGGTTCCGGGGCGGCCCCGCCGCTGCCGGAGGACAGCCGCGACCGCCCGGGGAGGGGACGGCCCGGAAGGTTGTCCACAGCGGGGGAGAAGACGTCGCAGGATGTCACTGCCGCGGCGTAACGTCACCCCCATCATGAAGAAGAAGGCACCGACCCAACAGGGGTTTCCCGTGGCAGCTGCTGATCGAGACAAAGCCCTTGAGACCGCACTCGCGCAGATCGAGCGCCAGTTCGGCAAGGGCACCATCATGCGCCTCGGCGACGACAACCGCCCGCCCATCGAGTCGATCCCCACCGGGTCCATCTCCCTGGACGTGGCGCTGGGAATCGGCGGCATCCCGCGCGGCCGGATCGTGGAGATCTACGGTCCGGAGTCCTCGGGCAAGACCACGGTCGCCCTGCACGCCGTGGCCAACGCGCAGCGGGCCGGGGGGATCGCCGCCTTCGTCGACGCCGAGCACGCGCTCGACCCCTCCTACGCCAAGAAGATCGGCGTCAACACCGACGACCTGCTGCTGTCCCAGCCGGACACCGGAGAGCAGGCACTGGAGATCGTCGACATGCTGGTCCGCTCCGGCGCGATCTCCATCATCGTCATCGACTCGGTGGCCGCGCTCGTGCCGCGCGCCGAGATCGAGGGCGAGATGGGCGACAGCCACGTCGGCCTCCAGGCCCGCCTGATGTCCCAGGCCCTCCGCAAGATCGCCGGAGCGCTGAACCAGACGAAGACCACCGCGATCTTCATCAACCAACTCCGCGAGAAGGTCGGCGTCATGTTCGGCTGCATGCACTATGACAGTCGGGTGATGCTGGCCGACGGCACTCAGGAGAAGATCGGGACAATCGTCGACCAGAAGATGGACGTCGAGGTCCTCTCCTACGATCCCGAGACGGACAGGATCGTCCCGCGGCGGATCGTGAACTGGTTCGACAACGGAGAAGCCGATTATTTCCTGCAGTTCACGGTCGGCAGCTCCGGAAAGAACGGGAGGGCGCAGTTCGCCGCCACGCCCAACCACCTGATCCGTACTCCCGGAGGCTGGCGCGAGGCCGGTGAACTGATCGTCGGAGACCGTGTCCTGGTCAACGAGACGCACTACCTGAGCGAGCAGCAGCGTCAGGTGGTCTACGGGTCCGTCATGGGCGACGGCGACCTCTCCCCGAACCGGAGCGGGCGCACCGGGGTGCGGTTCCGTATGGGGCACGGGGCCGAGCAGGAGGCGTACCTCGACTGGAAGGTCTCCCTGCTGGGCAACATCAAGCACTCGCGGACCACCGACGCGAAGCAGGCGGTGTTCGCCGACTTCGCGCCGCTGCCCGAACTCGACGAGCTGTACCAGGTCGTGTACTTCGGTGACGGCAAGAAGCACCTCACCTGGGAGTTCCTCAAGCAGCTGACCCCTCTGGCGCTGGCCGTGTGGTACATGGACGACGGCTGCCTCACGCTGCGCTCCGAGGGGGGCCAGGCGCGTACGGAGGGCGGCAGCGGCCGGATCGAGATCTGTGTGGAGGCGATGAGCCCCGGCTCCCGGCAGCGGCTGGTCGAGTACCTGCGTGACACCTACGGGCTCGACGTGAAGCTGACCCGGCGTGGTGCCGGCAAGAAGAGCCACATCCAGTTCACCACGGCGTCCACGGCCAAGTTCATGGAGATCGTCGCGCCCTACGTGCACGAGTCCATGGACGACACACTGCTTCCCCGGTTCCGTGGCCGGTGCGCTGTCGAGCCCGAGTACGCCGAACCGGTGCAGAGGCTGGTGGCGGCCCCGGTGCTCGACATCCGGGTCAAGCCCGAAACCCGCAGCATGCGGAAATTCGACATCGAGGTCGAGGGGAACCACAATTACTTCGTCGACGGAGTGATGGTGCACAACAGCCCCGAGACCACGTCCGGCGGCCGGGCGCTGAAATTCTACGCTTCCGTGCGAATGGACGTCCGTCGAATTGAAACGCTGAAGGACGGAACGGAAGCCGTTGGAAACAGGACTCGTGTCAAAGTAGTGAAGAACAAGATAGCGCCCCCTTTCAAACAGGCGGAATTCGATATTCTGTACGGTGTCGGGATTTCCCGCGAGGGCGGCCTGATCGACCTGGGGGTCGAGCACGGGATCGTGCGCAAGTCCGGGGCCTGGTACACCTACGAGGGCACCCAGCTCGGCCAGGGCAAGGAGAACGCGCGGAACTTCCTGCGGTCCAACCCCGACATGGCCGACGAGATCGAGAAGCGGATCAAGGAGAAGCTGGGCGTGCCCACGGGGGACGACAGCGCCGCCGGCGAGGCCGCGAAGGACGAGGCCAAGGACGCCAAGGCGGCGCCCGCCGCGTCGGCCACGGCCAAGCGGACCACGCGCAGGACCGCCGCCTCCGCGGCCGAGGCCAAGCCGACGACCCCGGGCGCGGATGCCTGACGGACGCGGGCGGCACGGAACGGAGCCGACGGGTCCTCCGGAGGGCGGCAGCACCCCTCCGGAGGACCCCGAGGCGCGGGCGCGGGCGATCTGTCTGCGGCTGCTCACCCGTGCGCCGCGCACCCGGGCGCAGCTCGCCGAGGCGCTGCGGCGGCGGGACATCCCCGAGGAGACGGTCGAGGCGGTGCTGGGCCGGTTCGGGGAGGTCGGCATCGTCGACGACGCGGTCTTCGCCGAGGCGTGGGTGGACTCCCGGCACGCCGGGCGCGGGCTGGCGCGTCGCGCCCTGGCGGCGGAGCTGCGGCAGCGCGGCGTGGACGAGGACACGGTACGCGAGGCGGTGGACGGGCTCAGCCCGGAGCGGGAGGAGGAGACCGCGCGCCACCTGGTGCGGCGCAGGCTCGCGGCGACCCGGGGGAAGCCCACCGAGGTGCGGGTGCGCCGGCTGATGGGGATGCTGGCGCGCAAGGGGTACTCGGCTGGTCTGGCCTATCGGCTGGTGCGTGAGGAGTTGGAGGCGGAGGGCACCGAGGTGGACCTCGACGTTCCGGACGACGTGTGAGGGGCTTTCTGTGCGTACCGGTGCGGTGGCCCGGAGATCACCGTTCCCTTGAATCTCGCACTGGAGTGAGTTAACCCGGTTTCCCGGGGGGTAACCCTATCCCGACGGACGACGCGCGGGATCGCGCGGTGGAGCTGTCCGGGCGGCCGCGTTCGGTGGTCGGACCCGGGCAGGGCGCGGTGGGGGGTAGCTCCATGGACGGCGTGGCCGACCTCGTGGTCGTGGCACTCCTCGGGGCCCTGGTCCTTCTCCTCGCGGGCAGTTTTCTGCTGACCCGGTCCCGGGTCCGGGACGTGCTGGCGGAGGCGCGGCGGCAGGCCGACCGGGTGCGTGCCGACGCCGAGCAGGAGGCGGCGCGTCGGATCGGCGCCGCGCGGGCCGAGCGGGACCGGTTGCTGGCGGAGGCGGCGGAGCACCGGGCCGCGTTGGAGCGTCGGGAGCAGCGGATCACCGTCCGGGAGCGTCGTTTCGACGGTGAGGTGCGCCGGTTGGACGAGGCGCGCCGCCGGCTCGACGAGCGGGCGGCGCTGCTGGACCGGCGGGAGGCCGAGCTGTCGCGGCTGGCCGAGGAGCGGCGGGCCGTGCTGGAGCGGACCGCGGCACTGAGCGCGGAGGACGCGAAGGCCGAACTGGTCGCGGAGGTGGCGGGGCAGGCGAAGCGGGAGGCCGCGCTGCTGGTCCGCGAGCTTGAGCGGGAGGCGCGGAAGAACGGTGAGGCCCGTGCCCGCAAGATCATCACGCTGGCGATCCAGCGGTTGGCGAGTGAGCAGACGAGCGAGTCGGTGGTCACGGTCGTCCACCTGCCGGGGGACGACATGAAGGGGCGGATCATCGGCCGGGAGGGGCGCAACATCCGGGCGTTCGAGATGGTCACGGGGGTCAACCTGATCATCGACGACACTCCGGGGGCGGTGCTGCTGTCGTGTTTCGACCCGGTGCGGCGGGAGGTGGCGCGGCTCACCCTGGAGAAGTTGGTGGCGGACGGGCGGATCCATCCGCACCGGATCGAGGAGACGTACGAGGCCAGCCGCCGCGAGGTGAACCAGTCGTGTGTGCGGGCGGGGGAGGACGCCCTGGTGGAGGTGGGGATCTCCGACATGCACCCGGAGTTGGTGACGTTGCTGGGGCAGTTGCGGTACCGCACCTCCTACGGGCAGAACGTGCTGGGGCACCTGGTGGAGAGCGCCCATCTGGCGGGGATGATGGCGGCCGAGCTGGGGCTGGACGTGCGGCTGGTGAAGCGGTGTGCGCTGCTGCACGACATCGGCAAGGCGCTGACGCACGAGGTGGAGGGCAGCCACGCGGTGATCGGCGCGGAGATCGCCCGCCGGTACGGGGAGTGCGAGGACGTGGTGCACGCGATCGAGGCGCACCACAACGAGGTCGAGGTGCGCACGGTGGAGGCGGTGCTGACGCAGGCGGCGGATGCGATCAGCGGGGGGCGTCCGGGGGCGCGGCGGGCGTCGTTGGAGTCGTACGTGGAGCGGTTGCAGCGGATGGAGGAGATCGCCTACGCGGCCAGCGAGGGGGTGGAGAAGGTCTTCGCGATGCAGGCGGGGCGGGAGCTCCGGGTGATGGTGCGGCCGGAGGCGGTGGACGATGTGCAGGCGCAGGTGATCGCGCGGGACGTCGCCAAGCGGGTGGAGGAGGAGTTGACGTACCCGGGGCAGATCCGGGTGACGGTGATCCGGGAGTCGCGGGCGACGGAGACGGCGCGCTGAGCGGTGCGGGGCTCCGGCGGGAGGCCGGAGCCCTGTCGGCTCATGCGGGGGGTGCGGGGTCGGTGAGTTCGATCGGGGGGACTCCGGGCGGGGTGAAGCCGAAGAACACCTTGCAGTAGAAGGCGAGTTCCCGTTCCAGGGCGGTGGCGATGGTGTCGGCGCGGCGGAAGCCGTGGCTTTCGCCGTCGAACTCCACGAGGGCGTGGGGGATGCCGCGTTCGTGGAGGGTGGCGGCGAGTGCGCGGGCCTGGTCGGGCGGGACCACGGGGTCGTCGGCGCCCTGGAGGAGCAGGACCGGGACGGTGATCTCGGCGGCCCGGTTGATGGGGGAGCGTTCCCGGTAGGTGGCGGTGTAGCCGGGGAGGCCGCCGATGATGGTGTCGAGGTAGCGCGATTCGAAGTCGTGGGTTTCCTGGGCGAGGCGGAGCAGGTCGGTGACGCCGTAGTAGGAGACGCCGCAGGCGAAGACGTCCTGGGTGAGGGCGAGGAGGGTGGTGAGCCCGCCCGCGCTGCCGCCGCGGATGGCGAGGCGGGCGGGGTCGGCGAGGCCCTGGTCGACGAGGGCCTGGGCGGCGGCGACGGCGTCTTCGACGTCCACGACTCCCCACTGGCCGTCGAGGCGTTCCCGGTAGGCGCGTCCGTAGCCGGTGGAGCCGCCGTAGTTGACGTCGACGATGCCGATGCCGCGGCTGGTGAAGTAGGCCTTGTGGAGGTCGAGGGCGGTGGTGGCGGCTCCGGTGGGGCCGCCGTGGACCCAGACGACGTAGGGGGCGGGGCCTTCGCCGTCGAAGTCGGGGTTGGTGGGCGGGTAGATGTTGGCGTGCACGGTGCTGCCGTAGCGGCCGGGCAGGGTGGTGGTGCGGGGGCGGGGCAGGAGGTCGATGGTGGGGGTGGTGTCGAGGGAGCGGCGGAGCACGGTGGTGGCTCCGGTGTCCGGGTTGAGGCGGACCAGGGCGGCCGGTTCGGTGGGGGAGGCGGCGATGCCGACCACGGTGGTGCCGTCGCTGTCGAGGGTGTGCCAGGTGGTGAGGGACGGGGCCAGCGGGGTGAGGTCGGCGGTGGCGGGGTCGTAGCGTCCGGCGGCGAGGTCGGCGTGGCCGTGGAGGGTGATGATCTGGCCGTTGTCGAGGACGCAGTAGGGGGTGGTGCCCAGCTGCCACGGGGGCGGGGTGAATTCGGCTTCGTCGGGGAAGAGCGCCAGGGCCTGGCCCTGGGTGCGGGTTTCGTACAGGTTCCACCAGCCGGACCAGTCGGACAGGAAGTAGAGGGTGTCGTTGTCGCGCCAGCGGGGGTGGAGGACGGATTCCCGGATGCCGCCGCGGAGGACGCGGGGGGTGGTGACGGGGCCGGTGGCGGGGAGGTCGGCGACCCGCAGTTGGGTGCCGTTCCAGGGCATGCGGGGGTGGTCCCAGGAGATCCAGGCGAGTTTGGTGCCGTCGGGTGAGGGGGTGGGGGAGGCGAAGAAGTCGGCTCCGGTGACGAGGACGCGGATCGCCGAGGGGGTGTCGGCGGCGCGTCCGGAGAGCGGGACGGAGACGATGTCGCGGGTGACGGTGGTGCCGTTGTGGCGTTCCCGGACGCAGATGACGTGCTTGCGGTCGGGGGCGAGTACGGGGTCGGCGTAGCGCAGTGCGGCCGGGGCGGGGGGTTCGGGGGTGAGGGGGCGGGGCTCGCGGGAGCCTTTCTCCAGCAGGTAGAGGCGCTGGTCGGAGTGGTTGGCGAAGACGATGCCCCAGCGGGTGAGGGCCTTGTCGTCGCGGCGGGGGACGGGCAGGTAGGAGCGGCCGCCGTACTCGTGGACGCGGGTGCGGGCGTTCCAGGGAGCGGGCAGCAGGTCGGTGACGGTGCCGTCGGCGGCGCGGTGCATGACGGTGGTGCGGCCGTCCTCGTCGGGCCGGGACTCCTCCCACCAGGTCTCGTCGGCGACGACGGAGGGGAAGCCCAGGCGGGTGGCGCCGTGGGCGATGTCGGCCGCGGCGATGGGAGAGGACCAGCTGCCGTAGGGCAGGATCACGCGTTCGTTCATGGTGCGCTTTCCCGGGCGTTGAGTGGGGCGGTGGGGATCAAGGAAGACCTTAGCCGCTGGTGGGGCGGAATGGGCGAGCCCCGCCGTCCGCGGTGGGGAGGGCGGGGCTCGCGGGGTCGGGGCCGCGGGGGTCAGGGGGTTTTCCCGGATGCTCCCGGGTTGCCGGGGGCGATGTGTCCGGCGGCCAGGACGGTGGGGTTGGTGGGGTCGGGGGTGGTGCGGCCCCGGTGGCCTCCGCTGCGGGCGTTGCGTCGTTCCAGCCAGATGGCCAGGCGGCTCAGGGAGAGGTTGATGGCGATGTAGATGACGGCGCAGATGATCGCGGCGGGGATGACGTTGCCGTAGCGGGTGCCGATCAGGGAGAAGCTGCGGAGCAGTTCGGGGAAGGCGATGATGTAGCCGAGCGCGGAGTCCTTGAGCAGGATCACGAGCTGGGCGACGATCGCGGGCATCATGGAGCTGACGGCTTGGGGGATGAGGATGAGCCGCATGACCTTGGTCTTGTTCATGCCCAGCGAGTAGGCGGCCTCGGACTGCCCCTTGGGGACGGCGTTGATGCCGGCGCGGAACACCTCGGCCAGGACCGACCCGTTGTAGAGGGTGAGGCCGGTGACGACCGCGGCGAGTGCGGAGACCTGGAAGGTGCCGGGGGTGAGCGGCGGCATGCCGAGGGCCGGCAGGATCTGGTTGACCGCGAGGGGCAGCGCCATGGTGAAGAAGATCAGCATGAGCAGCGGGATGCCGCGGAAGAACTCCACGACCGCTCCCGCGGCGACGCGGACCCAGGCGTGGTCGGAGAGCCGGGCGATGCCGAAGACCAAGCCGAAGAGGAGGGCGAGGACGGAGGCGGTGAGGGCGGCGGTCAGGGTGTTCTGCAGGCCGGGGACGACGTAGTCGGTCCAGGTGGCCGGGTCGAGGAAGGGCTGCCATTTGGCCGCGGCCCACTGTCCACCGGGGTTGACGCGCCAGGCTTCGGCGCTGAGCGGGGAGGGGGCGCCTTCGCCGAGGGTGCGGTTGAAGCCCAGGTAGACGATCGCCAGTCCGCAGAGGAAGGCGACGATGGTGAGGACGGTGTAAACGGCGTGGCGGGCCCGGGCCCTGGGGCCGGGGGTGTCGAAGAGGACCTGCTGTGCGCTCACCGGACCACCGCCATTCGCTTGCTGAGCCAGCTGAAGAAGTATCCCACCGGCAGGGTGAGGATGAGGAAGCCGATCGCGAAGCCGATGAAGGTCGGCAGGACCGGTGCGACGCCCTGGTCGAACATCAGTTTCATCTGTCGGGACGCCTCCTGGACGCCGAGGCCGGCGACGGAGGCGACGGTGGTGTTCTTGATGAGGGCGATGAGGACGCTGCCGAGGGGGCCGATGACGGTGCGCAGTGCCTGGGGGATGATGACGAGGCGCAGGCTCTGGGTGAAGGTGAGGCCGAGGGAGCGGGCGGCTTCGGCCTGTCCCAGGGGGATGGTGTTGATGCCGGAGCGCAGCGATTCGGAGACGAAGCAGGAGGTGTAGGCGGACAGTCCGATGACCGCCCACCAGAACACGTCCCAGGCGACGGTGCCGGAGAGGCTGAGGCCGAGGGCGCTGTTGAGGCCCAGGCCGCAGAAGAGGAGGACCAGGGTCAGCGGTGAGTTGCGGATGGTCTCCACGTAGGCGGTGGACACGCCGCGCAGCAGGGCGATGGGGGAGACCCGCATCGCGGTGAGCAGGACGCCCAGGAGGAAGGAGAACAGGGCGCTGAGCAAGGTGAGCCGGACGGTCCAGGAGAAACCGTCGATGACCTTGTCGATGTTGTCGAAGAAGGCTTCCATCGGTCCCAGTCGGTAGGGGCGGCCGGCGGGGTGGTGCGCCCCGCCGGCCGGGACGGGCGTTCGGGGCTACGCGCAGCCCTCAAGGGCGGGCTGCTCCTCGGCGTAGGCGAAGCCGGTCGAGCCGAAGGCCGAGTCGAGGAATTCGAGGGTCTTGCCCTCCTCCCACATCTTGGTGATGGCCTCGTTGACCTGCTCGCACATCTCGGTGGAGCCCTTGGGCAGGCCGACGCCGTACTTCTCCTCACCGAAGGGGTTGTTCACCATGCGGTAGGCGTCGGGGTTCTGGGCGGCGAACCCGGCGAGGATGGTGTTGTCGGTGGTGACGGCGTCGACGGTGCCGTTGGCGAGCAGTTCCATGCACTCGGAGTAGTTGCCGGCCTCGCGGAGTTCGGCGCCGATGCCCAGGCCGCCCTCCTCCTCGCTGTCGACGATGTTGTTGGCGGAGCGGGAGCCGGAGGCGGAGCAGAGCACCTTGCCGTCGAGGTCTTCGGGGCCCTGGATGTCGGTGTTGTCGGCGGAGACGATGATGTCCTGCTGGGCGACGTAGTAGGGGCCGGCGAAGTCGACGACGTTCTTGCGTTCGTCGGTGATGGAGTAGGTGGCCACGATCATGTCGACGGTGCCCTGCTGGAGGAACGTCTCGCGGTTGGCGGAGGCGGCTTCGGTCCACTCGATCTGGTCGGGGGAGTAGCCGAGCTCTCCGGCGATGTAGGTGGCGACGTCGACGTCGAAGCCGGCCGGGGCGCTGCCTTCGAGCAGGCCGAGGCCGGGCTGGTCGTACTTGACGCCGATGGTGATGGTGTCGCCGTTCCCGCCGCCGTCTCCGTTTCCTCCGCCGCCGACGTCGGCGGTGCCGCAGGAGGCGAGAGTGAGGGCGAGTGCGGAGGCGCCTGCCAGGGCGGCGCCGGTGCGACGGATGCGCATGGTGGTGAACCCTTTTCTTCTCTGGTGGTGCGGAGAGTTGCCGATGGTGGGCGGGTCAGTGGGTGAGGATCTTGGAGAGGAAGTCGCGGGCCCGGTCGCTCTGGGGGTTGGTGAAGAACGCGTCGGGGGTGTTCTCCTCGACGATCTGGCCGTCGGCCATGAACACGACCCGGTTGGCGGCGCGGCGGGCGAAGCCCATCTCGTGGGTGACCACGATCATGGTCATACCCTCTTTGGCCAGGTCGGTCATGACGTCGAGGACTTCCTGGACCATTTCGGGGTCGAGGGCGGAGGTGGGCTCGTCGAAGAGGATGACCTTGGGGTTCATCGCCAGGGCGCGGGCGATGGCCACGCGCTGCTGCTGGCCGCCGGAGAGCTGGGCGGGGTACTTGTTGGCCTGTTCGGCGATGCGGACCCGTTCCAGCAGTTCCAGGGCGCGCACGGTGGCCTTGGCTTTGGGGACCTTGAGGACCTTGGTGGGGCCGAGGGTGATGTTCTCCAGCACGGTCTTGTGGGAGAACAGGTTGAACGACTGGAACACCATGCCGACGTCGCTGCGCAGCCGGGCCAGGGCGCGTCCCTCGGCGGGCAGGGGTTGACCGTCCAGCAGGATGCGACCGCTGTCAATGGCCTCCAACCGGTTGATCGTGCGGCACAGCGTGGACTTTCCCGATCCCGAGGGGCCGATGATGACGACCACCTCGCCGGTGTTGACGGAGAGGTTGATGTCGCGGAGGACGTGGAGTTCACCGAAGTGCTTGTTGACGTTCTCCAGTGCGACGAGAGGAGTGGCGGTCATGGGAACGGAAACTAGTCTGCTGACGATGGGTTTGTCACCAGGGTGGACCCGTGAATCTGCCAGAGTGGCAGACTTGTTATCCCTGAATCCGTACAAATGTTACGTTTAAACTGGGGATTCGGTTGTTTCTGTCGTGTCGGTCGCGTGATCGGTCGACTGATGTGGCCGGTTCCGGTCAGGGGGGCGAGAGCGGGGGTCCGGGCGGGTAGGGGAAACGTTTAGCCTGGATGGGTGAGCCAGAGTCGTACCTACCAAGTGCGGACCTACGGCTGCCAGATGAACGTCCACGACTCCGAGCGGCTCTCCGGACTGCTGGAGGACGCGGGGTACCAGCGGGCAGCCGAGGACGTCACGCCGGACGTCGTCGTCTTCAACACCTGTGCGGTGCGTGAGAACGCGGACAACCGCCTCTACGGCAACCTGGGCCATCTGCGGCCGGTCAAGGACGCCAACCCGGGGATGCAGATCGCGGTGGGCGGGTGTCTGGCGCAGAAGGACCGCGGGGAGATCGTGCGCCGCGCCCCCTGGGTGGACGTGGTCTTCGGGACACACAACATCGGCTCGCTGCCCGTGCTGCTGGAACGCGCCCGGGTGCAGCGGGAGGCCCAGGTGGAGATCGTCGAGTCGTTGGAGACGTTCCCCTCCACGCTGCCGACGCGGCGCGAGTCGGTGTACGCGGCCTGGGTGTCGATCTCGGTGGGCTGCAACAACACCTGCACGTTCTGTATCGTTCCGGCGCTGCGCGGCAAGGAGAAGGACCGCCGTCCCGGCGACGTGCTGGCCGAGGTGCGCGCGGTGGTGGCCGAGGGCGCGATCGAGGTCACCCTGCTGGGGCAGAACGTCAACGCCTACGGGTCGGAGTTCGGGGACCGGCAGGCGTTCTCCAAGCTGCTGCGCGCCTGCGGCGAGGTGGAGGGGCTGGAGCGGGTGCGGTTCACCTCCCCGCATCCGCGTGACTTCACCGACGACGTGATCGCGGCGATGGCGGAGACCCCCAACGTGATGCCGCAGCTGCACATGCCGCTGCAGTCGGGGTCGGACCGGGTGCTGCGGGCGATGCGCCGCTCCTACCGGTCCGACCGGTTCCTGCGGATCGTGGAGAAGGTGCGGGAGGCCATGCCGGAGGCGGCCATCAGCACCGACATCATCGTGGGCTTCCCGGGGGAGACCGAGGAGGACTTCGCCGAGACGCTGCGGGTGGTGGAGGAGGCGCGGTTCGCGCACGCCTACACCTTCCAGTACTCCAAGCGTCCGGGGACGCCGGCGGCGTCGATGGACGGCCAGGTGCCCCCGGAGGTGGTGAAGGAGCGGTACCAGCGGCTGCTGGAGGTGCAGGAGCGCATCTCCGCGGAGGAGAACGCCAAGCAGGTGGGCCGCGAGGTGGAGGTGCTGGTCGCCGAGGGCGAGGGCCGCAAGGACGACGTGCACCGCCGCATGTCGGGGCGGGCCCGCGACAACCGGCTGGTGCACTTCGCGGTGGACGAGGGGCTGGGGGTGCGTCCCGGCGACATGGTCACCGTGGAGGTGACGTATGCGGCCCCGCACCACCTGGTGGCCGACTCGGGGGTGCGTGCGGTGCGGCGGACCCGCGCGGGTGACGCGTGGGAGGCGCGCAACGCGGCCGAGGAGAAGCGGTCCTCGGGAGTGCTGCTGGGCATGCCGAAGGTGGGGGCGCCCGCGCCGCCGCCGGTGGCGGCGGGCGGCTGCTGCGACGCCTGACCCTGTGCGGTGCGGGGGTGGTTTCCGGTGCGGCCGGGACCACCCCTTTTCCGTCTTCCCGGAGTCAGAGCTCCCGCTGCCGGTGGACGTCGAAGACGGCGTCGCAGGCGTCGCGCACGTCGTCGTTGTGGGTGGCGATGACCACCGTGCAGCCCTGCCGGCTCATCTGGCGCAGCACGTCCACCACCATCGCGCCGTTGTCGCTGTCCAGGGCGCCGGTGGGTTCGTCGGCCAGCACCAGGGAGGGCTGTTTGACCATGAGGCGGGCCAGGGCGACGCGCTGCTGCTCGCCGCCGGACAGGTGGTGCACCTTCTCCCGTTCGCGTCCGGCCAGGCCGACCCGTTGCAGGATCCGGGTGTGGTCGGGGCGGATGCCGCGTCTGCGGGCGACGTCGAGGTTGGCCTTGACCGTGGCGTTCTCGATGAGCGCGTAGTCCTGGAACAGGTAGCCGAGCCTGTCGCGGCGGAAGCGGCGCCGTCCGCCGGGGCCCAGGCGGGTGAGGTCGGTGTCCTCGTACAGGATCTGGCCGCTGCTGGGCCGTTCCAGCAGTCCCATGCAGTTGAGCAGGGTGGTCTTGCCCGATCCGCTGGCGCCGACCAGGGCGAGCATCCGCCCGGCGGGAACGGTCAGGTCGAGGCCCCGCCACAGGGTGCGCGGCCCGAAGGACTTGGTGAGGTTCTTGACGGTGATCATGGTGCTTTCCGGAGGTCAGGCCTGCGAGGTGCCTTCGCGGACGATGCGGCGGTGGAAGAGGGCGAGGGCGGCGACGGTGATCGCCAGGGAGGCCGCCGCGATGCCCAGGGCGTAGAACGGTTCGGCGCCGGTGGCCTCCGTGCCGGGGATGAGGGCCCGGGTGGGGTCGTTCCGGGCGGCCAGCGCGGTGAGGGTGTCCCAGGTGGCCCAGCCCACGAAGCCCACCGCGACGGCGGCCTCGGCGGCGAGCAGCCGCCGGTGGGTGGCGAGGAAGGTCCAGCCGCTGATGTGCCGGGCGAAGATGGTCTGCGCGCGGGTGCGCACGTAGACGATGCACGCGGCCGCGGCGGTCAGCAGCAGCACGGCGCCGGCCCCGGCGAGGCTGAACAGTTCGCTGCGCAGGACGGTCAGGGTGGCGGCGTGTTCCTGCCGTGCGCTGGTGGTGAGGGTCTCGACCATGGAGATGTACCGGGAGGCCTGCGGGTTCTCGGCGCGGAACGCCTCGACCACCTCCGGGTCGGGGAAGACCGTCGACCTGCCGCTCATGTGGGTGACGTAGGCGTTGTCGGAGAGGACCTGCCCGTTGGGGAGGACGACGAGGACCGGTTCGTGCAGCAGGGGCAGGAACCGGGAGCCCTCGGGCCGTTGGGCGCCGTAGGTGAACAGGGTCTGGCCGGCGGCGGCGGTCAGCACCTCGACGTCGAAGGTGTCCGGTGCGCCGTACAGCGCGAGCCACCGGTTCGTCCCTTCGACCAGCTGGTCGGTGGGGACGGAGACGGACTCGGGCACGATGACGCGGACGGTCTCGCCCGGGCCGTGGCGTTCCCCGGAGGGGGCGAGAACCTCCTGTTCGGTCAGGTAGGTGTCGTTGACGACGAGGACGGAGGTGTCCCCGTCGGACGGGGCGGGATTGCCCGGGGCAGCGGGGAGGAAGAACTCCAGGCTGGAGTGGACCGCCAGCACCATGTCGCCGTCGGCGTCGACCCGGCGCAGCCACGGACCGAGGGTGTCGTCGACGGCCTGCTCGTCCGACCAGCCGTAGTTGGCGCTCAGCGCGGGCCGTGAGGCGTCGCCGTACTGCTCGTACAGTTCCAGTCCGACCCGCTGGTCGCGGGCCTGCTGCGCGGAGAGGACCACCGAACCGAGGATGGTCAGAGTCAGCACCAGCACGGGGACGCGGACCAGGTAGACGGCGGCGGTGGTGCTGCGCACCGGCAGGCGGCCCTTGAGCGCGGGCAGGATGCCGGTGGTGTGCACCAGGCCGAGCACGGCGGCGTGCGCGGCCAGGCAGGGGAGGGTGAGGACTGTCAGGAACACCAGTGCGAGCGGCGTGTAGCGGCCGAGCTGGTTCCACCCGTTGTAGACGCCGAGGAACACCAGGGTGGCGGCGGCCACCGCGGGCAGGGCGACCGCCCACAGACGGGCGATCTTGGCCAGGTCCGCGAGCAGGATGCCCGGATAGGAGTGGCCCTGCAGGCGCATGACGGCGTAGTCGCGGGCGGAGAGCAGGACGCCGGCGCCGACCGCGGCGACGGTGGCGAGCAGGGCGACGGCCAGGAGGTTGAACAGGGGGCCGCCCGTGAAGTAGTGCCACAGCTCGGTGACCTGCGTGCCCGGGGCTTCGTGCAGACCGTGGGCGGCGAGTGCGTCACGGAGGACGGGACGGACGTCGGAGGCGCCGAGGATGAAGTAGTAGCCGTTGGGGCCGACCTCGCCGAACTCGGTGATGGGGTGGGTCTGGACGGTGAAGCCGCGGCCGAAGGCCGGATACCCGTCCCGCAGCCACCGGGCGTAGTGGGAGTCGGGGTCGGAGACCGCCAGGTACAGGTGGGCCAGCGACGACGGTTCGTGGACGTCGAGCACGGCGTAGCCGACGGCCGCGCCGTGGTCGTCGGCGACCTGCTGCACGGTGCGCGCGACCGCGTCGATGTCGTGGGTCCCCTCGTTCTCGGTGATCCACACCATCTCCGAGTCCTCAAGGACGAACATGGTCTGCTCGGCCGTGGCGGCGAGGAGGAAGGCGAGGAGCGCGGCGAAGGCGGCGCACGCCGTGTAGGCGAAGGAAAGCGTTCGGTTCGGCACCTGGCGGTCCTGTGGCGGCTGGGGCGGGCCTGTCGGCGGGGCGACGGACCCGCGGTGTGGTCGGCGTTCGGTCGCCGGCGCACCGGTACGTCCGGTGGTTCGTCCGTGTCCGGGGGGAGGGGGGAGCGGTGGCCCGCCGGGTGGGGTGTGGCGGTGCCGTTGTCCATGGCGCTGGGAGGAGGCGGGGCATTCTTGGTGCCGACAGCCGGCGGCGGGGTCGCCGCGGTCTCGGCCGCCTTGTCCGCTCGTGCTTCTTCGTGGATCGGCTCGGTGCGCCGTGGGGCTACGGCAGGGGAGATTAACAGAATCGCCGTGCCGGGGACAGCGACGGTCGGGCCGCCGGTGTTCTCCTTTCGGTGATCTCAGGGGCGAGCCGGGGTTCCGTGATGTCCCGGGCTTTCGGATTCCGGTCCGGCTTTTCCCGGCAAGGGAGGAGAATGCGCAGGTCAGGGCGCTTGTGAACGGGAATTAGGGGGTGTGGCGGTGTGCTCGGAGGCCGTATTCGGCGAGTGTTCCCGCGGGCTCTTCGTGTCCGGAATAGGTCACGAGAAGATCATGGTAATGTTTTTATTGGTTGAATAATGGATGTGAATGAAAAGTGAAGGTTGCTGTGGAATGGTTCGGAGTTGTTGAAGGGGTGGATTTCCTTCGGGATAAACGTGAGGGAATGTTCCCCTTCTGCAAAAGAGAGTTGCCGCGATGGTGGCCCATGCGAAGAAGCCGTGTCCCGATGGCGTTCCGGGACACGGCGCGGCCGCGGTGCGGACGGTTCAGTCGGCGGGGCGGGCGACGGCGAAGTGCGCGCCCGCGGGGTCGGTGAGCATCGCCCAGCGGCCGTAGGGGGAGTCGGCGGGGGCGCGCAGCACCGTGCCGCCCTCCTGTTCGGCGAGGGCGGCCGTCTTGTCGGTGTCGGCGACCGCGAAGTAGGGCAGCCAGGCGCCGGTGCCGTGGCGGACGCGGTCGCCTCCGCCGTAGACGCCGAACACCGGGGCGCCGTCGTGGGCCAGGCTGGTGAAGTCGATGCCGGGGAGGCGTTCGGCGGTCAGGCCGAAGACGGCGGCGAAGAAGTCCGCGGTCGCGGGGGCGGGGCTGGCCACCTCGGCCCAGGCGGGGGCCCCGGGGACGCCGGAGATCTCCGATCCGGCCAGTCCGGTGCCCTGCCAGAACGCGCAGACCGTGCCGGCGGGGTCCTGGACGACCGCCGTCGAGCCGAAGCCGGGGATGTCGTCGCGGCCGGTGACCACGGTGCCGCCCGCGTCGCGTACGGCGGTCAGGGCGGCGTCGAGGTCGCCGGTGGCGAGGTAGACGGTCCAGGCGGGCCGTTCGGCCGACGGGGCGCCGTCGGCGGGTTCGTACAGGGCGGCGACCCGCCGGCCGTCGAGCCGGGCCGTGCGGTAGGGGCCGCCGTCGTCGGTGAACTCCCAGCCGAGCACGGTCGCGTAGAAGCGCTGGGCGGCGGCGAGGTCGCGGACGGGCAGGTCGAGCCAGGCGGGTGCGCCGGGTGCGTAGGCGATGGAGTGCGTCATACCTCCAATCGTACGTGTGTTCGAATGGGTGGAGGTGGGTTCCGCGCGGGCCGACCAGGTTTTTGCCGGTGTTTTGACGTGTCCGTACCGGTGGGGGGTCAGCGGTCGCCGGACGGCCCGCCGGCCAGGGCGAACGCGCGGTCGAGCAGGTCGGGGGCGTCGTAGGGCAGCCAGTGCACGCGCGGGTCGCGGCGGAACCAGGACTCCTGGCGGCGGGCGAAGCGGCGGGTGGCCCGCACGGTCTCCTCCCTGGCCTCCTGTTCGGTGCACTCGCCGGCGAGGAAACGCAGCACCTGGGCGTAGCCGAGGGCGCGCGAGGCGGTGAAGCCGTCGCGCAGGCCCGCTTTCTCCAGGGCGCGGACCTCGTCGACCAGGCCGGCCCGCCACATCCGGTCCACCCGCAGGGCGATGCGCTCGTCCAGTTCGGGGCGGGGCGCGGTCAGGCCGATCTGCACGCACGGGTAGTGGGAGACGTGCTCGGGCAGGGTGGCGGTGAACGGCCCGCCGGTGATCTCGACGACTTCCAGGGCGCGTACGATGCGCCGTCCGTTGCTGGGCAGGATCGCCTCCGCGGCGGCGGGGTCGAGGCGGGCGAGCCGGGCGTGCAGGGCGAGCGGGCCGTGCTCGGCGAGTTCGGCCTCCAGACGGGCGCGCACCTGCGGGTCGGTGCCGGGGAAGTCGAGTTCGTCCAGGGCGGCGCGCACGTACAGGCCGGAGCCGCCGACCAGGACGGGGACGCGGCCCGAGGAGCGGAGGTCGTCGATGACCGCGCGGGCCATGCGCTGGTAGTCGGCCACGTTCGCGGTCTGGGTGACGTCCCAGACGTCGAGCAGGTGGTGGGGGACGCCGCGCCGCTCGTCGGCGGTGAGCTTGGCGGTACCGATGTCCATGCCCCGGTACAGCTGCATGGAGTCGGCGTTGACGATCTCGGCGGGGAGTCCGTGCTCGCCGAGGCGCAGCGCCAGCTCGACGCCGAGGTCGGACTTGCCCACTGCAGTCGCTCCGACGACCGCGATCACTGTGCTCATGCCTCAAGTGTGGCAGCGCCAAGCGCCCGGGGAGGCCGCTTCGCCCCCGGTCAGTGCGGGGGCACGGGGAGGAGGGGCGGGAATCTAGGATGAACGCATGCGTTTCGCGAAGGGCCACGGCACCGAGAACGATTTCGTGATCCTCCCCGATCCGGACGGGGAGTTGGACCTCGACGCGGCGACCGTCGCCGCGCTGTGCGACCGGCGTGCCGGTCTGGGCGCGGACGGGGTGCTGCGGGTGGTGCGGACGAAGGCGTTGGGGGAGCCGTTGGCGGGGGAGGCGGCCGACGCCGCGCGCTGCGAGTGGTTCATGGACTACCGCAACGCCGATGGCAGCGTCGCCGAGATGTGCGGCAACGGGGTGCGGGTGTTCGCGCGTTACCTGCGGGAGGCGGCCCTGGTGGGCGACACCGTGTTCGAGGTGGGCACGCGGGCCGGCGCGCGGCGGGTGACGTTGGAGGACGACGGGGACGTCACCGTGGACATGGGGCCGGTGCGGGTGCTGGGGCCGGGGCGGGCCGAGCTGGCCGACGGCCCGGTGCGGGGGGTGCGGGTCTCGGTGGGCAATCCGCACCTGGCCTGCCGGGTGGCGCGTCCGGTGGCCGAGGTGGATCTGGGCCGTCCCCCGGTGCTGCGGGAGGAGGAGTTTCCGCA
The DNA here is from genome assembly GCF_023208015.1 of Thermobifida alba. NCBI lineage: Bacteria > Bacillati > Actinomycetota > Actinomycetes > Streptosporangiales > Nocardiopsidaceae > Thermobifida > Thermobifida alba. The sequence goes on from NZ_CP051627.1 coordinate 149,036, forward strand.
CGGGGCCAACGTCGAGGTGTTCCGCGAGGTGGCCCCGGGGGTGCTGGAGATGCGCGTCTACGAGCGGGGGGCCGCGGAGACCCGGTCGTGCGGTACCGGGATCGTGGCCGCCGCGGCGGCGGCCACGCCGCCGGGTGAGGACGCGGAGTGGACGGTGCAGGTGCCGGGCGGGGTGTGCGCGGTGGTCCTGGAGGGGGGAGCGGCCCGGCTGCGCGGGCCCGCGGTGATCGTGGCCGAGGGGGACGTCCGGCTGCCCGTGGCGCGGTGAGCGCCGTCGCGGCGGGGGGCAGAGGCGCTCTTTCGCTGCTGTGGCGGGTGCTGGGACGGCTGGTGCTGCTGTTCGCCGCGGTCAGCTGCGTCTACCTGCTCGCGGCGACCGCGCTGAATCCTCGGGAGAACTACGAGGCGCGGCGTCCGCCTCCGCCGGCCGAGGCGGTGGACGCCGCGTTGGACGCCGCCAACCTCAACGACGAGACGCCGCTGGCGCAGCGGTACGCGGTGTGGGTCTCGGGGGTGGTGGTCGGCGACTTCGGGCGGACGTGGGACGGTGCGTCGGTCAACGAGGAGCTGTCGCGCCGGGTCGGGGTGAGCGCGCGGCTGCTGGCGGCGGGGGCGGTGCTCGGCTGTGTCGGCGGGGTGCTGCTGGGCACGTGGACGGGGGCGCGTCCGCGCGGGGCGGCGGACCGGGCCGCCACGGCGGTGTCGCTGCTGCTGATCTCGGTGCCGGTGGTGGTGGTCGCGGTGTCGTTGCAGAACGCGGCGCTGTGGGTGAACCAGGTGACGGGCGTGGAGGTGCTGCGGGTCACCGGTGAGGCCACCGCGGGGCTGGACGGCGGGGTGGGGGAGCGGGCGGCGGACCGGCTGCGCCACCTGGTGCTGCCGACGCTGGCGGTGGCGCTGCCGCAGGTCGCCCTGTACAGCCGGTACCAGCGGTCGCTGATCGCCGAGCAGGTGGGCGCGGAGTACCTGCGGACGGCGCGTGCCAAGGGGATGACGCGGTCGCGGGCGGTGGTGCGGCACGCGGTGCGGGTCACGCTGGTGCCGGCGGTCGCGTATTTCGGTTATTCCTCGGCGTTGCTGCTGACCAGTACGGTCTTCACCGAGCAGGTGTTCGGTTGGCACGGGGTGGGGGAGTACCTGTTCGAGTCGGTCGGACAGGGGGATGTGAACGCGGTCGCGGCGGTGTGCTGTTTCGGGGCGGTGTGCGTGGTCGCGGCGGGGGTGGTGTCCGATGTCGCGCGGGTGGTGCTGGACCCGCGGAGCCGGACGGGATAGCGGACTGTGAGGTCGGACACCCTATCGCTTCCCAATCGGAGTACTATTTTCCCCAATTGTTCCATTGGTGCCTTTTGTTAAGGCAATCATGGCGTGTCGGTCCGGTGGAGATCCGGTGGCTTCGGAACCCTGCCGCGGACGACCCATGACATTTGGGGGACAAGTGCGAACAGGGAAACGGCGTGCGACTCCGGCCGGAGCGTTTCTGCTGGTCCTGATGACCGCGCTGGCGGGCTGCCAGGCGACGGGGGAGAGCGGGGCGGCGGTCCCGGAGCCCGCCGCGGCCTCGGTCAACGCCGCGGACCGCGCGCGTGTCGCCGAGGGCGGCACGGTGACCTGGGGGGTCAACGAGTTCCCCACCCAGTGGAACCCCCACCACCAGGCGGGCAACCTCGTCACCGTGCACACCGTCCTGGGGGCGCTGCTGCCCGCGCCGTTCCGCACCGACGAACAGGGGCACTCCCACCCCGACCCCGACTACGTGACGGACGTGTCGGTCACCACCGAACCGGAGCAGGTCGTCACGCTCACCCTCAACCCCGAGGCCGCCTGGTCCACCGGGGAGCCCGTCACCTGGCGCGACTACGCGGCCATGGCCGAGGCGCTGTCCGGAGCCGACACCGACTACCAGGTGCTCGGCGCGGCCGGCTACGACCGGATCGCCGAGGTGCGCCGGGGGGAGGACGAGTACCAGGTCGTCATCGTCTTCGAACAGCCCTTCGCCGACTACCGGGCGCTGTTCTCGCCCCTGCTGCCCGCGGAGTACACCGCGGACGCGGACGCGTTCAACACCGGCTTCCTGGAGCAGATCCCGGTCACCGCGGGACCGTTCGAGGTGGCGGAGATCGACCCCGTCGCCCAGACCGTGGTCCTGGACCGCGACGACGACTGGTGGGGCGAGCCCGCCAAGCTCGACTCGCTCGTCTTCCGCGCGCTGGCCCCCGACGCGCTGGACGCGGCCTTCCTCGACGGCAGCATCGACCTGTACGCGCTCTCCCTCGACTCCGGCTCCCACGAGCGGATCCGCTCCGCGCCCGGTGCCGAGGTCCGCGCCGCGCTGGCGCCCGACTACCGGCACATCACCCTCAACGGGCAGAGCCCGGTCCTGCGGGACGTGGACGTGCGCCACGCGGTCTTCCTGGGCATCGACCGCGAGGTGGTGGCCGCCGCGGCGTTCAGCGCCCTGGGCTGGCAGCCGGAGGTGCTCAACAACCGCTTCCTCATGCCCGGGCAGCCCGGCTACGCCGACAACAGCGGCGAGTGGGGCGAGTACGACCCGGAACGCGCGGCCCGGCTGCTGGAGGAGGCGGGGTGGACGGCCGCGGAGCCCGGCGCGGTACGCAGCCGCGACGGTGAACCGCTCACCCTGCGGTTCGTGGTCCCGCAGGGGTACGCGTCGGCGCGCGAGGAGGCCGAACTGGTGCAGTCGATGCTCGCCGAGATCGGCGTGGACGTCGAGATCAGGAGCGTGCCCGGCGACCAGCTGTTCAGCCGGTACGTGCAGCCCGGCGACTACGACCTGGTGGCCTTCGTCAACGGCGGGAGCGGGTTTCCGGCGTCGGACTTCCTGCACCAGTGGGTCGACGCGGTGGAGGGGCCCGACGGGCAGCCGCAGTGGCGCGCCAACGTCGGACGGATCGGTTCGGCGCAGATCGACGCGGCCCTGTACGGGGCGTTGGAGGCACTGGACGCCGACACCGCGGCGGAGCGGGTCAACGAGGCCGACCGGCTGCTGTGGGAGGCGGGCCACACCCTGCCCCTGTACCAGAGGCCGCAGCTCTACGCGGTCCGCGACACCCTGGCCAACGTGGGCGCGCCGGGGTTCGGCACGCTCGACTACGCCGACATCGGCTACCTCACCGGGGACTAGGACGCCGACGCCCCCGCCGGACGGTCCGGTCCGGCGGGGGCGGTGCGGGTGCGGCGCCGGCTACGGCATCCGCTCGTAGGCGGGCAGGGTGAGGAAGTCGACGTAGTCGTCGGCCAGGGCGACCTCCTTGAACAGGGAGGTGGCGCGGTCCAGCAGGTCGGCGTCGAGGGACGTGGTCTCGCGGATCGTCGCCAGCTCCTCGCCGATGAGGCGCTCCACGAGCTCGGCGGTGACGCGGGTGCCGTCGTCCAGGGTGACGTCGTTGTGCAGCCACTGCCAGATCTGGGAGCGGGAGATCTCCGCGGTGGCGGCGTCCTCCATCAGGTTGTGGATGGCCACCGCGCCGCTGCCGCCCAGCCACGCGGCCAGGTACTGGATGGCGACGTTGATGTTGTTGCGCAGGCCGCCCTCGGTGACGCCGCCCTCGGCGGTGGAGACGTCCAGCAGGTCGGCGGCGGTCACCGAGACGTCGTCGCGCTGCCGGTCGATCTGGTTGGGACGGTCGCCCAGGACGCCGTCGAAGACCTCCATGGCGACCGGGACCAGGTCGGGGTGGGCGACCCAGGAGCCGTCGAAGCCGTCGCCCGCCTCACGGGTCTTGTCGTCGCGGACCTTGGCCAGCGCCACCTTGTTGACCTCGGGGTCGCGGCGGCTGGGGATGAACGCGGCCATGCCGCCGATCGCGTGCGCGCCGCGCTTGTGGCAGGTCTTGACCAGCAGTTCGGTGTAGGCGCGCATGAACGGCGCGGTCATCGTGACGGCGTTGCGCTCGGGCATGAGGAACTGGCGGCCGCGGGTGCGGTGCGTCTTGATGATGCTGAACAGGTAGTCCCAGCGGCCCGCGTTGAGCCCGGCGGAGTGCTCGCGCAGCTCGTAGAGGATCTCCTCCATCTCGAAGGCGGCCGGGATGGTCTCGATCAGCACGGTGGCGCGGATGGTGCCGCGTTCGATGCCCAGCGACTCCTGGGCGCGCACGAAGATGTCGTTCCACAGCCGGGCTTCCAGGTGGCTCTGCATCTTGGGCAGGTAGAAGTAGGGGCCCTTGCCCTTGGCGAGCTGGCGGCGCGCGCAGTGGAAGAAGTACAGCGCGAAGTCGACGATGCCGCCGGAGGTGCGCTGGCCGTCGACGAGGATGTGCTTCTCGTCCAGGTGCCAGCCGCGGGGGCGGACCACGATGGTGGCCAGTTCCGCGTCGTCCTTGAGCGCGTAGCTCTTGCCCTCGGGGGTGGTGAAGTCGATGGTGCGGTCCAGCGCGTCACGCAGGTTGAGCTGGCCCTCGATCATGTTCTCCCACAGGGGGGTGTTGGCGTCCTCGAAGTCGGCCAGCCACACCTTCGCGCCGGAGTTGAGCGCGTTGATGGTCATCTTGCGGTCGGTGGGACCGGTGATCTCGACGCGGCGGTCGACGAGGCCCGGGGCGGGCGGGGCGACGCGCCAGTCCGGGTCCTCGCGGACGGCCTTGGTCTCGGGGAGGAAGTCCAGGTCGGCGCCTGCGGCGATCTCCTCCTGGCGGCGCTTGCGGGCGGCGAGCAGCTCCTGACGGCGGGGCTCGAACCTGCGGTGCAGGTCGGCGATGAGCGCGAGGGCGTCGTCGGTCAGGATCTCGTCGTACCTGTCGTTCATCGGGCCGGTGATCTCGACCCCGGTGGGAGCACTCATGGAACTAGACCTTCCGCATCGCGAAACTTGCTTCTGGTATGTGGAATATGACGCTACTCTGCCCGTACGAGCAGGTCAACGCAGTCTCCCCGCTGTACGGTGCGGATTTTTCGCCCAATCGGAAAGATCAACGTTTTTTCCGGATCAAGAGTGGTTAAAGAACTCTTCTTCTTTACCTGCCGGTCACGCAGCGGTTCCGCCCAGGGACGCCAGCCGCACGAAAAACACCTGACTTCGAGTGGTACCCGTGGGACGATCGGGGGAAGAAACCGCGGTGACCCCGTGTTGACACTGCCTGGATGGATATGACACGTACTTCTCTCAACGACCACACTCCCCGCACCGGATCGAGTGCCGTGGCGGTGGACCCCGCGCGGACCGGCCCGGACGTCGACGCGGTCGACCAGGGACAGCTCGAACTCCAGGACCGCCAGGCACTGCGTCGTGTCCAGGGGCTGTCCACCGAACTCCACGACATCACCGAGGTCGAGTACCGGTCGCTGCGGCTGGAGCGCGTGGTGCTCATCGGGGTGTGGACCAGCGGCACCCAGCAGGACGCCGACAACTCGCTGTTCGAGCTCAAGCAGCTCGCCGAGACCGCGGGCGCCCTGGTCCTGGAGGGGCTCACCCAGCGCCGGTCCAGACCGGACCCCGCCACCTACGTCGGCAGCGGCAAGGCCGCCGAACTCCGCGACATCGTGGAGAGCACCGGGGCCGACACCGTCATCTGCGACGGTGAACTGACCCCCGGCCAGCTGCGCCAGCTGGAGGACGTGGTCGGGGTCAAGGTGATCGACCGCACCGCCCTCATCCTCGACATCTTCGCCCAGCACGCCCGGAGCAGGGAGGGCAAGGCGCAGGTGGAACTGGCGCAGCTCACCTACCTGCTGCCGCGACTGCGCGGCTGGGGTGAGGCGCTGTCCCGCCAGGCGGGCACCTCCGGCGGCGGCAACGGCGGCGTGGGACTGCGCGGCCCCGGCGAGACCAAGCTGGAGACCGACCGGCGCCGCATCAACGCCCGGATGGCCAAGCTCCGCCGCCAACTGGCGCACATGGCCGTGGCCCGCGACGTCAAACGCGACCGGCGCCGCACCCGACAGGTGCCCGCCGTGGCCATCGCCGGATACACCAACGCGGGCAAGTCCAGCCTGCTCAACCGGATCACCGGAGCGGGCGTGCTGGTGGAGGACGCGCTGTTCGCCACCCTGGACCCGACCGTGCGCCGGGCGCACACCCCCGACGGCCGCCTGTTCACCCTCAGCGACACCGTCGGATTCGTCCGGCACCTGCCGCACCAGCTCGTCGAGGCGTTCCGCTCCACCCTGGAGGAGGTCACCGACGCCGACCTCATCCTGCACGTCGTGGACGGCTCCCACCCCGACCCCGAGCAGCAGATCGCCTCGGTGCGCGAGGTCTTCGCCGAGATCGGGGCCGCCGACATCCCGGAGCTGATCGTCGTCAACAAGGTGGACGCGGCCGAGGAGACGGTGCTCAAGCAGCTGCGCACGAAGTACCCCGACGCCGTCGAGGTCTCCGCGCACACCGGCGAGGGCATCCCGGAGCTGCTGCGGGCCATCGCCGAGGCGCTGCCCGAGTTCGAGCGCGAGGTCTCCGTGCTGCTGCCCTACGACCGGGGCGACCTGGTCTCCCGGGTCCACCAGGAGGGCCGGATCCTCAGCGAGGAGTACACCGGCGAGGGCACCGCCCTGCACGCCTGGGTCCCCCCGCTGCTGGCAGGCCAACTGGACCAGTACGCCACCGTCGCGCGGTAACGACGCACAGTAACGACCAAGAGGAACAAAAACGGCGGAACCTCCCCGGAGGTTCCGCCGTTTACTGTTCGGGCGCAGAGGTGTACATCTCAACGCTCTATGAACTACGGTTGCCTTCACCAAAGTGAGATGCTGCTGCCCGGCCCCGTTCCGGCCGCGTTGACCCCCTACTAGGCCAAGGCATCGATATGAAGTCGTGTGAGGACTGTTCGTGCGGCGTGGTCGTCCCCCGCTCATCGGATGACGACCGTGGCGACGTGGACGGGCGAGCGGTGAGACGATGACGGTACGACTGCTGACGAACATCGGACGACTGTGGACCGGCGTCGAACTCATCAGCAACGCCGCCATCGTCATGCACGACGGGATCATCGCGTGGGTCGGCCCGGCCGCCGACCTCCCCCAGAGCATCCCCGGAGTCATCGACCACATCGTCGACGCCCAGATCGACAACGCGGGCGGCGCGCTCGTCACCCCCGGCCTCATCGACGCCCACACCCACCCCGTCTACGCCGGGAACCGGTTCGCCGAGATCTCCGCGCGCACCGACGGGGCCTCGCAGAGCGACATCGTCGCCGCGGGCGGCGGCGTCTCCTCCACCGTCACCGTCACCCGGGGCACCGACCCGTGGACCCTCTGCAACGACGTGCGGGACCGGCTCCGCCACTGGCTGCTGTGGGGCACCACCACGGTCGAGGCCAAGACCGGCTACCACCTGACCCGTGACGGCGAACTCGCCGACGTGCGCCTGCTGCGCTCCCTGGAGGAGGAGCCCGGGATGCCGCGGCTGCACGTCACCTTCTTCGCCGCGCACGCGGTGCCCCCCGAGTACTTCGGCCGTCCCCGCGACTACGTGCAGGCCGTCGGCTCGTGGCTGGGCGACGCGGCCCAGGCCGGCGCCGACGGCGTGGACGTCTACTGCGACAACCGCCAGTTCACCACGGAGGACGCGCGCTGGCTGCTGTCGCTGGGCCGCGCCGCCGGGCTGCGGACCCGGCTGCACGCCTGCTCCAAACCCCGGCACGGAGCCGTGCGCATGGCCGCCGAACTGCAGTGCGACTCGGTGGACCTGCTGCACGAGACCGACGAGCAGGACCTGCTGGCCCTGGCCAAGTCCAACATCCCGGTGGTGGCCTGCCCCACCGCCTCGCTGAACGAGCGCCGCACCCCGCCGGTGCGGACCCTCCTCGACCACGGCGTCCCGGTGGCGTTGGGCACCGACCACAACCCCGCGCACTCCGGGACGACCATGATGTCGCTGGTCGTGTGCATGGCCGTCGGCCTGTACGGCATCAGCGTGCACGAGGCGCTGCGCGCGGCCACCGTCGGCGGGGCCCAGGCCCTGGGCGCGGTCGACCGCGGCCTCATCGCCCCGGGAAAGATCGCCGACGTCGTCCAGTGGGACGCCGACCACGAGGGCGCGTTCGCCTGGGCCTACGGCCTGAAGGCGATGCGGGTGTGGCGCGGCGGCGAGGCCATCCGCTGATCCCGGCACCCCGGGAAGGACCGGGTGCGCGAGGACCGGTGGCGAAGTCATCCCCGCAACAACTCGGGGTGCGCGCGAAGATACGCGATGTCGTTGCGGTAGATCACGTCGTGGCCCTCGGCGAGGTGCCGGGCGAACGCCGCGTCGCCCGCGGCCGCCCGCGCGGTCATGAAGTCCACCAGGGCCGCCAGGCGCTCCCGCACGGTCCCCACCAGGACGTTCCGGTCCGCCTCCGCCAGCCCGTAGGCGTCGGCCAGCAGTTCCAGTCGCCGCGCCTGCTCCGCCACCGGGACGTGTTCGCCGTTGCTGCCGGGCGCGCCCAGCGGCACGAACCGGTAGGCGGTGTAGGCGAGGTCCCACACGCGCGGGCCCGGATGCGCGGTGTCGAAGTCGATGAGGGCCACCGGCAGGCCGTCGCGGAACACGGTGTTGTAGGTGGCCGCGTCACCGTGGCAGACCACTTCCCGGGGTTCGCGCGGCGGCAGCTGCCAGACCGCGCCGGAGGGCGGGACGAAACCGGCCGTGGCGTCGTGGTAGCGGCGCAGCAGCCGTCCCGCCGCGACGAGCGCCGCGTCGCTGCGCACGTAGGCGGGGACCGGGTAGTCCGCCACCGTGCCGGGGACGAAGTCGAGGACCTCGCGTCCCCGGTCGTCGACGCCGTGGAGTCGCGGCGCCCCGGTGAACCCGACGGACTCCAGATGCCGCAGCAGCGCGTGCACGGCGGGGGTCCACGGTCCCGTGGGGCGGCGCACGACCGTTCCCGTGCGCACCACCCGGTTCACCCCGCCGCGGAGGACCTCACCTTCCACACGGAAGAGGATAGGGCGCGCGGACCACGCCGTCCCGTGGTTTTCCGGGGGCGGGAAGCCCGCTGCCGGCCGGGCGTCCGGGGCGGGGCCGCACGGCCGCCGTGCGTCCTGCGACACTCCGGGAGCCGGAGCGGACCGTTCCCCTCCTGGACATCACGCGCGACGGCGACGGGTCACCGCCGTCCCCGGGCCGAGACGATCTCGATGACGGCGCGCTCCAGGGCGTAGGCGGGGTCGCGGCCCGCGCCCTTGACCAGGGCGTCGGTCTCGGCGACCACCCGCATCGCGTGCGCCACGCCGCGCGGGGTCCAGCCGCGGGCCTGCTGGCGGATGGTGCGCAGCTTCCACGGCGGCACCTTGGCCTGCTTGGCGAGTTCGGCGTCGGAGAGGCCGCGCGGCGGCTGCACGGCCACCGCGATCCCGCGTACCGCGCCCGCCAGCGCGCTGTTGATCAGCACCGGGGCCATGCCCACCGACAGCGACCAGCGCAGCTGCTCCAGCGCCTCGGCCAGGCGGCCCTCCACGGCGCGGTCGGCGACGGTGAACCCGGACGCCTCCGCCTTTCCCCTGTGGTAGCGGGCCACGGCCGCGGCGTCCACCCGGCCCTCGGTGTCGGCGATGAGCTGGGTGCAGGCCGCCGCGATCTCCCGCAGGTCGGTGCCGACCGCGTCCAGCAGCGCCTGCGCGGCGTCCGCGGTGATCTTCCGTCCGGCGCGTTCGAACTCGCCCCGGACGAACGCGGCCCGTTCGGACGCCTTGGTCGGCTTGGCGCAGTCGATCCGGTGCGCCCCCGCCTTCAGCGCGGCCTGCAGCAGCGCCCTGCCCTTGGCGCCGCCCGCGTGGACCAGCACCAGCACCACGTCGTCGGCGGGGTCCCGCAGGTAGTCGGCGACCACCCCGGCGGGCTCTTTGGTGAGGTCCTGTGCCGCACGCAGCACCACCACACGGCGCTCCCCGAACAGCGACGGCGAGGTGACCTCGACCAGGGTGCCCGCGCTGACCTGGGAGGGCATCAGGTCGTGCACGTCCACGTCGGGGTCGGCGGCGCGCACCGCGGCCACGATCCCGGCGACGGCGCGGTCGACGAGCAGCTCCTCGTCGCCGACGACGACGGACAGCGGCGGAACGGAGGTGGAGTCCATGGACGCCAGCATGCCACGCGACGGTGACGGACGGACCCCGTCGCGCCGACCGCGGACGGTCACGCGGAGCGCTGCCGCGCCTCGGCCGCCGCGCCCCGCAGCACCGGGCGCCACCCCCGGGGACGGCGGTACAGCCGGTTCCGGGCGGTCCGGCGGCGGATGTCCCACAGCAGGGCGTCCCGCACCGAGGTGCGCAGCCGCAGCGGCAGCCGCGGGTAGACCGCCCGCACCAGCGCGCACATCCGGTCGAAGTGGCGCTGGCGGCGCGCGTCCCAGGCCAGCCCCAACTCCTCGCGCAGCCCGGGAGGCAGCAGTCCGGCGGCGACGAACCCCTGGACGCGCGCGGCGGGGCGCAGCAGCGGGGAGGCGGGGTGGAGCAGTTCCCGGACCACGGTGCGGGCCGCCGGGGTCACCCGCAGCGAGGCCACGGTCCGCGCCCAGTAGCGGTCGAAGTCGGCGCGGGAGGGCGGCCAGTACTCGGGCGGGCAGCCCAGCGCCGTGGCGAGCACCGCCGAGTGCGCGTACGCCTCGTCCTTCTCCGCGTCGGTGAGGTCGCCCACGGCCAGGTCGTACACGGTCTCCGCGGCCCGGTACAGGGTGGCGGCCACCCACAGCAGCAGCTGCGGGTCGAGGGCGCGGTACCCGGGGCCGGTGACCCTGGTGTGCAGGGCACGCACGATCGCGCTGATCCGTGCGGCCTCGGCGGGGGTGCCGAACACCACGCCGTAGACGAAGGTGAGGGTGCCGCGCAGCCGGTCGAGGGGACGGGACGCGAAGTCGCTGTGGTCGTGCACTCCCTGGCCCACCGCGGGGTGGGCGACCTGCAGCAGGATCGCGTACCCGGCGCCGCCGAGGACGGCGGCCTCGCGGGAGACGCGGCGCAGGGCGGAGTCCTCGGGAGGAGGGAGGGTGTCCATAACCGTCAGCTTAGGTTCGTGGTCCCCGGTCGCGCCCGGCCTTCGGCTCACCGCGCCCGCGGGCCGCGCCAGTGCACGACCGGGCCGTCGGGACCGGGGACCACCGCCACGTCGCCGTGCCGGTCGGTGCGGTAGGAGGCCGGGGTCAGGGCGGTCAACCGCGCCCACGTGGCCGGGGCGGGATGGCCGTAGGGGTTGTCGGCGCCCACCGAGGTGAGCGTCACCCGGGCCCCGGTGGCGTCCAGGAACGCGCCCTCCTGGGTGGCGGCGCCGTGGTGCGGGGTCTTCAGCACGTCGACGCCGCGGATCGCGGGGTCGGCCAGCAGCGCGCGCTGCGCCGACTCCTCGATGTCCCCGGTGAGCAGCACCGACAGCGTCCCGCCGGGGCCCCGGGGCGAGGACGGGCGGGCCAGCAGCACCACGCTGCCCTCGTTGGGGTCGTCGCCGGCGAAGTCGGACGGCGGCCACAGCACGGACAGCAGCCACGGGCCCGCGGCGAGGTCCTGGCCGGTGTGCACCGTGCGCGGCCGGACCCCGGCACGGGCCAGTGCCGCGGCGGCGACCGGGGCGTCGAAGCCGGGCGGGACCGCCGCCTCCCGCACCGTGCGGCCGCGCAGCACCCCGCCGGTGCCGCCCGCGTGGTCGAGGTCGTGGTGGGTGAGCACCAGCAGGACCACCCGGCGCACCCGCAGCCCGTCCAGGCAGCGGTCGACGTCCTCGGGGCGCAGGCCCGCGTCCACCACGACGGCGTCGGCGCGGCCGGCCGCCAGCACCAGCGCGTCGCCCTGTCCGACGTCGCAGGCCACCACCGCCCAGCCGGACGGCGGCCAGGGCGCGGCCAGGCAGGTGACCGCGGTCGCCGCCACTACGGCCGCGGCCGTCACCGCGGCTACGGCCCGCCGCGCCCGGCCCCGCAGCACCAGCGGCGCCGCGAGCAGCGCGGCCAGCAGCAGCGCCCCGGCCACGTCGGACCGCCACGGCAGCGCCCCGTGCGGGACCCGCGCGCCCGCGTCGGCGATCACGCAGATCCAGTGCACGGCCGTCCCCGGAACCCACACCGCCGCGCGCGCCACCGGCAGCGCCACGGAGGCCAGGGCCGCGACCGCGAAGCCGCCCACGGTCGCGACCGGCACGAACGGTCCGGCCAGCACGTTCGCCGGCACCGACACCCAGGTGACCTCGGCGGAGAGCAGCACCAGCAGCGGCGCGCACGCCACCTGGGCGGCGAGGGCCACCGCGACCGCCTCGGCCAGCCACGTCGGCAGCCGCTGCGCCCAGGCGTCCCGCCAGCGCGGCGCGAGCACCATGATGCCCCCGGTGGCCAGCACCGACAGCGCGAACCCGAAGGAGGCGGCCAGGGCCGGGGCGAACAGCAGCAGTCCGATCACCGCGGCGGCGAGGGTCGCCACACCGATGCGGGGCCGTCCCACCGCCAGCGACACCAGGGCGAGTGCTCCCATGAACGCCGCGCGCAGCACGCTCGGTTCGGGCCGGGCCAGCAGCACGAACCCGGCGATGGTGGCCGCCCCCGCGGCCGCCGAGGCCCACGGGGGCAGGCGGCACCAGCGGGCGACGGCCAGCACGACGCCGGTCATCACCGCGAGGTTCGCCCCCGAGACGGTCAGCAGGTGGGTCAGCCCGGTGGCGCGGAAGGCCTCCGCGGTCTCGGCGTCGAGTCCGGAGGTGTCGCCGACCACCAGTGCGGGCAGCAGGCCGCGTTCCGGCCGGGGCAGCACCGCGCACGCCCGGCGCAGCCGTTCGCGCACCTCCTCGGCCCAGGCGTGCGCCGTGGACGGCGGGCCGACCTCGCGGGGCGGTCCGCGCACCAGCAGCAGCGCGGCCTCCAGGCCGCCGTCGGCGGGGACGAGTCGGCCCGCCGCCCGCACCGGCTGGCTCGGCACCAGGTGCCGCCACTCCTCCCCGTGCACCAGGAGCACCACCGGGACGCGGGTGCGCACCCGCGTCCCGTCGTCCCCGAGCGCCACCCACTCGGTGCGGGCGTCCACGACGAACTCGGCGCGGCCCGGCACCGCCGGGTTCGCGCGGGGCCGCGGGTCCAGGGAGACCACCGCGGACAGTTCCGTGTGCTGCTCGGCCGCGGCCAGTGCGGCCACGGGACCGGCCGCCACCGCCGCGCTGCGGCCCGCCACCGCCAGGGCGCCGCCCGCAGCGCAGACCAGGGTCGCGGCGAGCAGCGCGGCCGCGGCCCCGCCGCGCGGGCGGCGCAGCAGCGGCAGCACCGCCGCAGCGGCCGTGCCGGTCACCGCCGCGGTCAGGAACGCGGTGCGCGGGGAGGCGTCCAGCAGCGCCAGCACGGTCAGCCATAGCCCCGCCGCGGGGACGGCCAGGCGCAGGTCCAACGGGGTGCGCCCGTCGAACGGGGGGGAGGGACACGCTCACGACAGGCCGCCCACGTGGACCAGGTCGCGCAGGTCGTCGAAGCGGCGGTCGCCGATACCGGTGACGTCGCGCAGCTGCTCCACGGAGGTGAAGCCGCCGATGGAGTCGCGGTGCTCAACGATCCGCCGGGCCAGCACCGGGCCGATGCCGGGAAGGGTCTGCAACTGCTCGGCGGTGGCGGTGTTGAGGTCGATCCGCCCGTCCCCGGCGGGCCGGCCCGGCACCGCCGGACCGCCGGGCACGGGGGAGGGGGTGACGCCCACCAGCACCTGTTCGCCGTCGACGAGGGGGCGGGCCAGGTTGAGCAGGCCGGGGTCGGCGTCGGAGCGCAGCCCGCCCGCGGCGTCGATGGCGTCGGCCACCCGGGACCCGGCGGGCAGGGTGACCACCCCGGGCGACTCGACCTCGCCGCCGACGTGCACCACGACCGTGCCCGGGGAGCCGGGCGGGGCGGACGGGGAGGCGCCGGACGGGGAGGCCGCCTGCGGCGGGGCGGGAGCAGAGGCGGGCCGGGCGTCCAGCACGAACCATCCGGTGAGGCCCGCGGCCAGCAGGCACACCAGGGCCAGCGCGAGGACCCCGGAGCGTCCCAGCGGGGGCTGGTCCGCTCCGGTGGGCAGGCACCGCTCCAGGAGGCTTCCGAACAGGGCGGGCAGCCGCCGCCCGGAGGCGCCGTCGGAGGGCAGGAGCCGCACGTACCCGGGCGGGGCGTCGGACGGGGGCGCGTCGTCGGAGGCGGGGGCGTCGTCCCCGTGGTCGCCGTCCGGGGGTCGGGACAGGGCAGCCCCCTCCGGCCGGACGCCGCTTCCCGCCGCTGCGGCCTGCTCCGCGGAGACGGGGGCGGCGGGCGGCGGGGGAGGGGAGTGGGGGCCGCCGCGGTCCGGGGAGCCGCGGTCGGCCGGCGCCCCGGCGGGCGGGCGGGGCGCGGGGACCGGGAGGTCCGCGGCGGGAGCGGGGACGGGGGCGCGGACGGGGCCGTCGACCAGGGCGTAGGGCGGCGGGGGCGGCGCGGCGAGGTCGGACGCGTCGGCGGGGTCCTCGACCGCGGGGCCGGGGACGGGCGCGGGGACGGCTCCCCGGGACAGCGCCCGCAGCCGCTGTTCCGGGGAGCCGACGGGACCGGGAGGGGTGTGTCGTGCCATGCCGACGACGGTAGGTCCCCGCCGCGGGACGTCACCGGACGAGTTTCCCGCCTGTGGACAACTCCCCGCCGCCCCGGGACCCGGGCATCGGGCGGCCCGGAACCGCCGCCCGCACCGGCTGCGGACGCCCCGACGCGGTCCGGCCCGGCCATCCCCGTGCGGGGCCGCGGCACCGAGCGGTTCCGGTTCCCCGCCCGCCGCGGAGCCCCCGGCCGCCACGAGCAGACCGGCGACCGCCGGACCTGCGCCGCCCCGGGCCGCTCGACGAAGAGGAGGAAGCAGAGGCCCCGTGACCGGTCCGGCCCGAACAGACACGCACCGACCGGGTCAGCGGACACCGGGCCCGGCCCGGCAGGACCGGCCCCGCCGGGCTCCGAGCCCCGGACACGACGGCGCCCCGGGGCGGACCACTCCTTCCGGAAGAACGGGAAAAGGCCGGGCCCCGCGCGGGGCCCGGCCTTCACGGCCTGTGCGAACTAGGCGTTCTGCAGCTGGTTGAGCCGCTTCGCGATCGCGCTCTTGCGGTTCGCGGCCTGGTTCTTGTGGATGACGCCCTTGCTGACGGCCTTGTCCAGCTGGCGCGCGGCGGCGCGCTGCAGGACGACGGCCTGCTCGACGTTCCCGGCCTCGGCAGCTTCACGGAACTTGCGGATGGCGGTCTTCAGCGACGACTTGACCGCCTTGTTGCGCAGACGGGCCTTCTCGTTCTGCCGGTTGCGCTTCTTCTGCGACTTGATGTTCGCCATGCGAAAACATGCTCCAGTTGCTGTCAGGATGCGCGCCGCACGCACCCGGACCACGCTTGTGGGCAGCCGATCCACAAAGGGGTCCGCGGAGGTCGACGCGAGTGTTGAGACCAAGGGCTCAAATCGAACGTGGAACGTCCGAGACACGGACTTCCATTATGCCCTGCGGCACCGGCTGCTCGCACCGCGGCACCGCCCACCGGCGGCGCGGGCCGCCGGGGGAGCGGCGGGGTGCGGCCCCGGTCAGCGTTGCGGGGCCAGCCAGCCCTCCTCGAAGGCCGCCCACTCCTCCTCGGTCATGGCGTCCGGCGCCGGCACGGCCAGTCCGAAGCCGTCGCGCTCGCCGTGCCCGGTGAGCGCGACGCGCACCGCCTCGGCGGCGGTCGCCACGCCGCCGGAGCCCTCCTCGGCCCCCGGGACGCCGATCCGCAGCCCCGTGTCCCCGGGCACCGTCCGCAGGGCCAGTTCGGTCTGCCGCGCCATGAACCCGCCGTACAGGGAGCCGCCCGGCATGCCGGTGCCGCTGCCGGAGACCACGACCACGTCGCACAGTTCCGCGATCCGCAGCAGGAAGCCGGTGGACCAGTAGCGCTCCCCCCGGTTGGCGAGGAAGACCGGCAGCCGCACCCCGGGAAGCGGTTCCACCGGCAGTGCGAGCACCGACAGCACCGCCTCCTCGCCGACCGCCTCGCGGGTCCGCTCCAGCAGGTCGACGAAGCCCGGGTCGTTCACGGTGACCGGGGTGACGGCGTAGTGCACCCCGTCGAACCCCGCGTCCACCACCGCGGCGGCCGCCTCCACCAGGCGGGCGCGGGCCTCCTTCGGTACGCGGTCCGCCAGCAGCGACGAGCTGTCGGCGGCGCTGCTCAGCCAGCCCAGCACCCGCACCTCGGGCAGCTCCCGGTCCATCCGGTCCAGGAAGGCGTCCGCCGCGGCGTAGCCGGCGGGGTCCACCGTCCCGTCCTCGGCGATCTCCCCCACGTGCACGTACACCTCGGAGAAGGCGCGCAGCCGGGGCAGCGCCGCGGCGAAGTCGTCCTCGTCGGCCCGCCCGTCGACCCAGGAGCCGTCCAGCCACGCCGCGTCCGCGCCGGCGGAGGCCGCCCACCCGGCCTTCTCCCCGGAGAACTGCGCGGCCAGCAGCACGCCCGCGCCCACCGCCACCACCAGCACCGCGGCGAGTCCCGCGAGAAGACGTGTGAGTAGCCAGCGCACCGTTGGTCTCCCGGTTGTGTCCGTCGCATAGCCTGGTAGGGGTCGCGTGTCCCATTCTGGCCCGCGGTACCGCCCGTTGTCGCGCCCGTGGGACTATTGGAGACACCGCCCGACCCCGGCCGCGCGTGCGCTCCCGCCGCGTCGTGCCCCCATCCGACCTCGAAGAATGTGAACGGACCACGGTGCCACAGCCAACTCGGACCGATCCTGCGCTGATCCGGAACTTCTGCATCATCGCGCACATCGACCATGGCAAGTCGACACTGGCCGACCGCATGCTGCAACTGACCGGTGCGGTCGAGGAACGCCAGATGCGGGCCCAGTACCTCGACCGCATGGACATCGAACGTGAGCGTGGCATCACGATCAAGTCGCAGGCGGTGCGGCTGCCCTTCACCGCGCTCGACGACGTGACCTACGTGCTCAACCTCATCGACACGCCCGGTCACGTGGACTTCAGTTACGAGGTCTCCCGGTCGCTGGCCGCCTGCGAGGGCGCGATCCTGCTGGTCGACGCGGCCCAGGGCATCGAGGCCCAGACGCTGGCCAACCTGTACCTGGCGCTGGAGAACGACCTCGCGATCATCCCGGTGCTGAACAAGATCGACCTGCCCGCCGCCCAGCCGGAGAAGTACGCGGCGGAGCTGGCGGGCATCATCGGCTGCGAGCCGTCGGACGTGCTGCGGGTCAGCGCCAAGACCGGTATGGGCGTGG
This sequence comes from Thermobifida alba, assembly GCF_023208015.1. Classification (NCBI taxonomy): domain Bacteria; kingdom Bacillati; phylum Actinomycetota; class Actinomycetes; order Streptosporangiales; family Nocardiopsidaceae; genus Thermobifida; species Thermobifida alba. The sequence goes on from NZ_CP051627.1 coordinate 166,183, forward strand.
AGGAGCTGCTCAACGAGATCGTCACCCGCATCCCGCCGCCGGTCGGCGACGCGGACGCGCCCGCGCGCGCCATGATCTTCGACTCCGTCTACGACACCTACCGGGGCGTGGTCACCTACGTGCGGGTCGTCGACGGCCGGCTCAACACCCGCGAGCGCATCCAGATGATGTCGACCGGGGCCACCCACGAGATGCTGGAGATCGGGGTGAGCGCGCCGGAGCCCACCAGGGTCGACTCGCTCGGCGTGGGCGAGGTCGGCTACCTCATCACCGGGGTCAAGGACGTGCGCCAGTCCAGGGTCGGCGACACCGTCACCTCCGCCGCCGCCCCCGCCGAGGAGGGGCTGCCCGGCTACCGCGACCCCAAGCCGATGGTGTTCTCCGGGCTGTACCCGATCGAGGGCACCGACTACCCGGTGCTGCGCGACGCCCTGGAGAAGCTCCAGCTCAACGACGCGGCCCTGGTGTTCGAACCGGAGACCTCCGCGGCGCTGGGCTTCGGGTTCCGCTGCGGCTTCCTGGGGCTGCTGCACCTGGAGATCACCCGCGACCGGCTGGAGCGCGAGTTCGACCTGGCGCTCATCTCCACCGCGCCCAACGTGGTCTACCAGGTCCGCATGGAGGACGGCACCGAGCACACGGTGACCAACCCCAGCGAGTTCCCCGCGGGCAAGATCGCGGAGGTCCGCGAACCGGTGGTGAAGGCCACCGTGCTGACGCCCGCCGACTACGTCGGCCCGATCATGGAGCTGTGCCAGGGGCGGCGCGGCGTCCTGGACGGCATGGACTACCTGTCCGAGGACCGGGTGGAGATGCGGTACACGCTGCCGCTCGCCGAGATCGTCTTCGACTTCTTCGACCAGCTCAAGTCCCGCACCAAGGGGTACGCCTCGCTGGACTACGAGCCGTCCGGGGAGCAGTCCGCCGACCTGGTCAAGGTGGACATCCTGCTGCAGGGGCAGGTGGTCGACGCGTTCTCCGCGATCGTGCACCGCGACAGCGCCTACTCCTACGGGGTGGAGATGACCAAGAAGCTGCGGGAGCTGATCCCCCGGCAGCAGTTCGAGGTGCCCATCCAGGCCGCCATCGGCTCCCGGGTGATCGCCCGGGAGAACATCCGCGCGCTCCGCAAGGACGTGCTCTCCAAGTGCTACGGCGGTGACATCAGCCGTAAGCGCAAGCTGCTGGAGAAGCAGAAGGAGGGCAAGAAGCGCATGAAGATGGTGGGCCGCGTCGAGGTGCCGCAGGAGGCCTTCATCTCGGCGCTGTCCACCGACAGCGGCGGCGAGGGCAAGGACGCCAGGAAGAAGTGACGCGCTCCCCGGCCCGCACACCGGGGAGCGCGTCGGGGAGGGGCCGGTGCGGACCGGGGAGGGGTCGGCCGCACCGGCCCGGGGCTCATCCCTTGACCGCGCCCGAGGTCAGTCCCTCGACGATGTAGCGCTGCAGGAACCAGAAGACCGCCATGGTCGGCAGCGCGATGAGCAGGGTGCCCACCGCGAACAGGCCGAAGTTGGCGTTGCGTTCGTCGGCGACCAGCGCGTACAGGCCCAGGGCGACGGTCTTGGACTCCGGGTCGCGCAGGAACACGCTGGCGATGAGGAACTCGTTGACGGTGTTGATGAACACCAGCAGGCCGACGATCGCCAGCACCGGCGTCACCAGCGGCAGCATGATGCGGAAGAACGCCTGGGCGTGGCTGGCGCCGTCGACCTTGGCGGACTCGTCGAGTTCCGCCGGGATGGTGTCGAAGAAGCCCTTCATCAGCCAGGTGTTCACGCTCAGCGCGCCGCCCAGGTAGACCAGCAGCAGGCCCCACCGGGTGTCGAAGCCGAAGGCGGGCCAGTAGTCGGTGACCGCGTTGAACATCAGGTAGAGCGCCACGATCGCCAGGAACTGCGGGAACATCTGGATCAGCAGGATCCCGAGGAGGCCGATGCGGCGCCCGGCGAACCGGAACCGGCTGAAGGCGTAGGCGGCCAGCGCGGACAGGAACACCGTCACCGCGGCGTTGCACAGCGCCAGCAGCATGGAGTTGGCGTACCAGGAGCCGAACGGCGTGGTGTCGAACAGCTCGCGCGCGTTGTCCAGGCTGGCGCCGCCGGGCAGCAGGTGGCTGGAGCTGAGCGTGCCCAGCGGGTTGAGCGCGGCCGAGACCACGAACAGGATCGGGAACAGCGCGAAGGCCAGGGCGAACCACAGCAGCAGGTGCCGCCAGGAGTTCTCCCGCAGCCACCGGGCGGCGCGTCGGCCGCGCGTCGCGGTCGTCACCGGTTCACCTCCTCCAGGGAACGGCTCTGCCGCAGGCTCAGCAGGGACAGCAGCGCCACGATCAGGAAGATGAGGACCGACACCGCCGAGGCGAACCCGTACTGGGCGCCCTGCCCGCCGAAGGCCAGCCGGAAGGTGTAGGTGATGAGCAGGTCGGTGGCCCCGGCCAGCGGGTTGTCGGGGCTGAACGGGCCGCCCCGGGTGGTCAGCCAGACCGCGTTGAAGTTGTTGAAGTTGAACGCGAAGGTGGAGACCAGGATGGGGGTCATGGCGACCATCAGCAGCGGCAGGGTGACGTGGCGGAACGCCTGCCAGGCGCTCGCCCCGTCGATGCGGGCCGCCTGCCCCAGCTCCCGGGGGATGGCCTGGAGGGCCCCGGTGGCCACCAGGAACATGTAGGGGAAGCCGAGCCAGGTGTTGACCAGCAGGATCGAGCCGCGTGCGGTCCAGGCGTTGCCCAGCCAGTTCACGTCCAGCCCCAGCACCCGGTTGATCAGTCCGAAGTCGGTGTTGAACATGTCGCGCCACAGCAGCAGCATCGCGAACGAGGGCATCGCGTACGGCAGGACCAGCAGGATGCGGTACACGGTGCGGCCGCGCAGGGGCTTGCGGGTGTGCATGACCAGGGCCAGGCCCAGGCCCACGACGAAGACCAGCAGGGTGGTGCCCGCCGCGAAGCCGATGTTCCAGGTGAGGATGGACAGGAAGGACGCGGCGGTGGTGGGGTCGGTGACGAACCGCAGGAAGTTGGCGAAGCCGACGTTGACCTGCCAGCCCTGGAGCAGCCGCTGCCCGTCGGCGGAGACGAAGACGCCGTTGGTGTTGTCGGCGGCGTACTCCACTCCGGTGACGGAGTCCACGATGCAGTCGCAGTCCTCCTGGTAGGTGCGGGTGGCCTGGCCTTCGTAGGCCAGGGACAGGCCGCTGGAGCGGATGCCGGTGCCGTCACCGGTGGGCACCGCGAAGTCCGCGATCTCGTCGCCGCGCTCGTTGATCTGGGCGGTGGTGAGGACGGTGTAGTCCTCGGCCGCGGTGATCTTGCCGGAGGCGTCGGTGGTGACGGCGTCGGCGGCGAGTTCGGTGAGTCCCTCGGCGTCGCCCGCGTGGACGGTGCCGTCGGCCGCGGTCAGCAGGAACACCAGGTCGCCGGTGTCCGGGTCGCCGTCGGCGGCGACGGTGAGGGTGTAGCTGGGCGAGTCGGGGGAGCGCACCACGGAGTACGCCTCGATCGCGGCGATGGCCTGTTCCTTGTCGCCGCGGTGCCCGTCGCCGAAGTTGGTCACCGAGGTGCTGACGGTGTACAGCACCGGCAGGATCTGGAAGGCGATGAGCAGCAGCGTGCCGGGCAGCAGGTACTTCAGCGGCACGCGGCGCGGGGACAGGTAGACGTAGAAGATCAGGGCGGTCACCGCGGCGACGACGCCCACCCCGATCCAGTTGGCCGCGTCGACGAGCGGGACGGCCGCCCAGATCGCCAGGGCGGAGGCCAGGCCCAGCGCACCGATCTTGACGGTCAGGCCGAGCACCGAGGCGGTGGGTTCGCCGCGGCCGTGGTTCGCGGGAGCGGGCGCCCCCTCGGGAGCGCCCGCGACGGTGTTGCGGGCCACCGCGGATCAGCCGCCGATCTGCTCGGAGATCGCCGCGCCCGCGGCCTCCACGGCCTCGGCGACGTCCTCGCCGGCGATGACGGCGGCCTCGGCCTGTCCGAACGGTCCCCAGATGGCGGCCATCTCGGGGAGCGCGGGCAGCGGGTCGCCGTTCGCGCCGGCCTCGACGATCTTGGCCAGGTCGGGGTCGTCCGCGGAGACGGCCTCCAGGGCGGCGGTCAGCGCCGGGGGACGGGGGTCGGCCTCGTACAGCGCCACGGCCAGCTTCGTCTCGGTCACGTAGTTGGTGACGAACTCCTGGGCGAAGACCTTGTTGGCGCCGCCGGAGGAGACGAAGAACGCCTGCACGCCGATGAAGGGGCGGGCCTCCTCGCCGTCGGCGAATCCGGGGACGGGGCTGATCTCGTAGGGGACGCCCGCCTCCTTCATGTCGGCGATGGCCCAGGGACCGGAGACGAGGTAGGCGGTCTTGCCCTCGTTGAACAGGGGGCTGGCGTTCTGGCTGTCGATGGAGCGTTTGAGCGCCCCCTCGTGCTTCTCGCCGAGTTCGGCGATCTTCTCGAAGGCCTCGATGGAGGACTCGGTGCCCACGCCCATGTCGTCGGGGTCGAGGTTGCCCTCGTCGTCGGTGCCGAACAGGTAGCCGCCGGCGGAGGTGTACAGCGGGTAGATGTGGTAGGCGTCGCCCTCGGAGCCCACCTGCAGGCTCATGATCTCCTCGACCTCGCCGTCGGCCTTGAGCTCCTTGCCGTGGTCGACGAGGTCCTCGATGCTCTCGGGGGCGTCGGGGGCCAGGTCGGTGTTGCGGAACAGCACCAGGTTCTCCATGGCGTAGGGCACGCCGTAGAGCTGGCCGTCGAAGGTCACCGCGTCGAGGGCGACCGGTTCGAACCCGTCGGCCTTGTCCTGGGGGAGTTGGACGGGGTCGATCGCGCCGTTGCGGACCAGGTTGCCGGTCCAGTCGTGGGCGCCGACCAGCAGGTCGGGAGGCGAGCCCGCCTGGTGGGCGGTGACGAAGTTGTCCTGCAGGTCCTCGTTGGGGATGGACTCGACCTTGACGGTGATGCCGTGGGCCTCGCCGAACTGCTCCGCATACGGGATCAGCACGTCGGTCCGGTTGGGGTCGGCCCAGATGACCATGGTGCCGTCGGCGGCCTCCTCGGAGGCCGCGGTGTCGTCGCCACCGCCGCCGCACGAGGTCGCGAGCAGTGCCAGGGCTGCCACGCCCGACAGCACGCTGAAGTTGCGGAACTTCATGGATTCTCCTTCGAGCAGGCCGCGGCGGCGTCCCCCGGCACCGCGCGGCTTTCCGGGTGCGGTGGCGTGAGACGTTAGCAAGTTTTTGCAAGAGTTGGAAGAGTTTTCTCTTTCTTGCAACAGAATGAGTAATCCAAGTGAAATCTCCGGTCAACCGTCGCGGGGGTCCGGACGCCCCCGTGCGTCCGGACCCCCGCGGAGGCCGGCGCCCGTCCCCGGGCGCCGGCGGTCCCGTCAGCGCCGCAGCCACACCGCGGTGTCCGCGGGCAGCGCCAGGCGCGCCCCGACCCGCTCGACCGGGCCGCTGGACAGCAGCACCTCGCCCTCCAGGGGCAGTTCGACCGGTGCGGAGCCGAGGTTCACCGCGCAGCAGAAACCCGGCTCGCGGAACAGTACCAGCACGTCCTCGGGAGCCTCTCCCCAGGTCAGCGAGCCGTCGCCGAGCGCCTCCAGCTCCCGGCGCAGCCGCAGGGCCGCCTTGTACAGCGACAGGGTGGAGGCGGGGTCGCGCTCCTGGACCTCCCGGGTGAGCGACCGCCACTGGGCGGGCACCGGCAGCCAGCTGAGCTCGGCCGGGCAGCCGAAGCCGAACGGCGGCTCCTCGCCCTCCCAGGGGATCGGCACCCGGCACCCGTCGCGGCCCCGCTCGGTGCGGCCTGAACGCTCCCAGGTGGGGTCCTGCAACGCCTCCTCCGGAAGGTCGGTGACCTCGGGGAGTCCCAGCTCCTCCCCCTGGTAGAGGTAGGCCGACCCGGGCAGGGCCAGCATCAGCAGGGTGGCGGCCCGGGCGCGGGCCAGCCCCGTCTCCCCGCCGCCGAACCGGGTGACGTGCCGGGTGACGTCGTGGTTGGACAGCACCCAGGTGGTGGGCGCGCCGACCGCGCCGTTGGCGGCCAGGGAGCGGTCGACGACCGAGCGCAGCGCCGCGGCGTCCCAGTCGGCGGTGAGGTACTCGAAGTTGAACGCCTGGTGCAGCTCGTCGGGGCGCAGGTAGCGCGCCACCCGGTCGGCGTCCTCCACCCACGCCTCGGCCACCAGGGCGCGCTCGCCGGGGTAGCTGTCGACGATGGCGCGCCACTCCCGGTAGATCTCGTGCACGCCGTCCTGGTCGAAGTAGGGCAGCTTGGTGTGGCCGTCCAGCAGGTCGGCCTTCTGCCCCTCGGCGATGTCGGGCAGCGCGGGGTCCTTGATCATCCCGTGCGCCACGTCGATGCGGAAACCGTCCACGCCGCGGTCCAGCCAGAACCGCAGGATGTCGGCGAACTCCGCCCGGACCTCCGGGTTCTCCCAGTTCAGGTCGGGCTGTTCGACGTCGAACAGGTGCAGGTACCACTCCTCGGGCTGCTGCCCGGAGGACTTCACGCGGGTCCAGGCGGGGCCGCCGAAGATCGACTGCCAGTTGTTCGGCGGCAGCTCGCCGTCCTTGCCGCGCCCCGGCCGGAAGACGTACCGGTCCCGCTCGGGGCTGCCCGGGCCGGCGGCCAGCGCCTCGCGGAACCAGCGGTGGGCCGAGGAGGTGTGGTTGGGCACGATGTCGATGATGACCCGGAGGCCCAGGTCGTGGGCTGCGGCCAGCAGCGCGTCGAAGTCGGCCAGGGTGCCGAACCGGGGGTCGACGTCGCGGTAGTCGGCGACGTCGTAGCCGCCGTCGGCCAGCGGGGAGACGTAGAAGGGGGTGAGCCAGATCGCGTCCACGCCGAGGGAGGACAGCGCGGGCAGGCGTTCGCGGATGCCGTTCAGGTCGCCGTCGCCGTCGCCGTTGGAGTCGGCGAAGCTGCGGACGTAGACCTGGTAGATGACCGCGTGCCGCCACCAGCTGGCGTGCGAGGTCGGCGCCGTGAGGGTGGCGTTGTCGGGAGTCTGCTGCATGGTTGTGTCTCCGTCACACGGTGGGAAGCAGGGCTGCAACTACTTGCGCAAGATTACCGACTTCTTGCAGCCGCGGAAGGGGGTTTTGGATTAGAGTGCTGGCATGGGTGCACCACGATTGGCCGACATCGCCCGCCACGCGGGCGTGAGCGAGGCGACGGTTTCCCGGGTGCTCAACGACAAGCCGGGGGTCGGTCCGGACACGCGCAAGGCCGTGCTGACCGCGTTGGACGTGCTCGGCTACGAACGTCCGGCCCGCCTGAGGCAACGCTCGGCGGGACTGGTCGGCATGGTCGTCCCGGAGTTGGAGAACCCGATATTCCCGATGTTCGCCCAGGCCGCCGAGGGGGTGCTGGCCCAGCACGGTTACACCCCGGTGCTGTGCACCCAGACGCCCGGCGGGATCGTGGAGGACGAGTACGTGGAGATGCTGCTGGAACGCAACGTCTCCGGCATCATCTTCGTCTCCGGACTGCACGCCGACACCACCGCCAACCACGACCGCTACCGCGCCCTGCTGGCCCGCCGCCTGCCCATCGTCCTGGTCAACGGCTACGTCGAGGGGCTCCCCGCGTCGTTCATCTCCCCCGACGACCGGGCTGCGGCCCGGCTCGCGGTCAACCACCTGGCGGCGCTGGGCCACACCCGCATCGGATTCGCCAGCGGCCCCTACCGCTACGTCCCGGTGCAGCGCAAGCTGGCGGGGTTCCGGGCCGCGATGGCCGACCACGGCCTGGACCACCACGACGACCTCGTCGAACTCTCCCTGTTCGGGGTCGAGGGCGGCCACGCGGCGGCCAGCAGACTGCTCGACCGCGGCGTCACCGCCATCGTGTGCGGCTCCGACCTGATGGCGCTGGGCGCGGTCCGCGCGGCCCGCCAGCGGGGCCTGTCGGTGCCCGGGGACCTGTCCGTGGTCGGCTACGACGACTCCCAGCTCATCGCGTTCACCGACCCGCCGCTGACCACCGTGCGCCAGCCGGTCCAGGCCATGGCGCTGGCCGCGGTCCGGGCCCTGTGCGACGAGATCGCCGGGCACGCTCCGGCCCGCACCGAGTACGTGTTCGAACCGGAGCTCGTCGTCCGCGGCTCGACCGGGGTCCACCGGGCCTCCCTGGACGAGCGGGCCGCCCCGACCGGGCGGTAGGGTGCGCTCCATGGACACCGGGACCGTGCTGTCGGTCAACGTCGGACTGCCCGTCCCCGCCGAGTGGGCGGGCCGGCTCAAGCGCACCGCCATCGACAAGCGCCCCGTCGCCGGGCGGGTGGCCGTCCGCTCCCTGGGCCTGGCCGGCGACGCCCAGGCGGACACGGTCCACCACGGCGGCCGCGACCAGGCGGTCTACGCCTACGCCAGGGAGGAGCTGGACCTGTGGCAGGAGCGGTTGGGCAGGCCGCTGCGCGACGGGATGTTCGGTGAGAACCTCACCACGCGCGGCGTCGAGGTCAGCCGGGCGCTCGTCGGGGAGCGGTGGCGGGTCGGCACCGCGCTGCTGGAGGTGACGCTGCCGCGCGTCCCGTGCGGCACCTTCCAGAACTGGCTGGGCGAACGCGGCTGGGTCAGGCGCTTCACCGAGGAGGGGCGCACCGGCGCCTACCTGAGGGTGGTCGAGGAGGGGGAGGTCGCCGCCGGCGACGCGGTGGTCGTGGAGCACCGCCCCGACCACGGCATCGACCTCGCCACGGCCTTCCGCGCCCGCCGCGAACGCGACGTCGCCCTGCTGCGCCGCGTCGCGGGCCTGCCCGGCAGCGCCGAGGAGTGGCGGCTGCGGCTGGCCGCCGCCGAACAGCGGTCCTGACCGGGACGCACCCCGGCCGGGCGCGGCCACCACCGGACATCGCCGACACTGGAGACATGCCCTCAGTCCCACTCGACGGCAGTCCCGTTCCCGCCGACGGCTCCCTGCCCGACTCCGCGCTGGCGGAACTCGGCACCCGGCCGTTCGGGGTCTACGTGCACGTGCCGTTCTGCGCCACCCGCTGCGGCTACTGCGACTTCAACACCTACACCGCCGCGGAGCTGCGCTCCCGGGACGGCTCGGCGGTCGCCTCCCCGCGGACCTACGCCGAGCAGGCCGTCGCGGAGGTGGACCTGGCCCGGCGGGTGCTGGGCGACCGCGACCTCCCGGTGCGCACCGTCTTCGTCGGCGGCGGCACCCCCACCCTGCTCGCCCCCGAGGAGCTGGCACGGATCCTCACGGCGATCGACGAGCGGTTCGGACTGGCCCCCGACGCCGAGGTCACCACCGAGGCCAACCCCGAGACCGTGGACCTCGACGTGCTGCTGCGGCTGCGGGAGGCCGGATTCACCCGCGTCTCCTTCGGCATGCAGAGCGCCCGGGAGCACGTGCTGGCGGTCCTGGAGCGCACGCACACCCCCGGACGGCCCGAGCAGTGCGTGGCCTGGGCCCGCCGGGCCGGGTTCGACCACGTCAACCTGGACCTCATCTACGGCACGCCCGGGGAGAGCGAGGCCGACTGGAAGGAGTCCCTCACCGCCGCGGTCGCGGCCGGCCCCGACCACGTCTCCGCCTACTCGCTCATCGTGGAGGAGGGCACCCGGCTGGCCGCCCGGGTGCGCCGCGGCGAACTGGCCCCGCCCGACGACGACGTCATGGCCGACCGCTACCTGCTGGCCGACGAGGTGCTCTCCGCCGCGGGACTGCACTGGTACGAGGTGTCCAACTGGGCGGCCGACGCCTCCGCGCGCAGCGCGCACAACCTGCTGTACTGGACCGGCGGCGACTGGTGGGGGATCGGGCCCGGCGCGCACAGCCACGTCGGCGGGGTGCGCTGGTGGAACGTCAAGCACCCCGCCGCCTACGCCGCGCGCCTGGCCGCGGGGCGCACCCCGGCGCAGGCCCGCGAGGTCCTCTCCGCCGAGGACCGCCGCTTCGAACGCATCCTGCTGGAGCTGCGGATCGTCCAGGGGTGCCCGCTGGACCTGCTCGACGGGGCCGGACGCGCCGCGGCGGCCCGCGCCGTCGCGGACGGGCTGCTGGACGCCGACGCCCACGCCCGCGGACGCGCGGTGCTCACCCTGCGGGGGAGGCTGCTCGCCGACGCGCTGGTCCTCGACCTCGCCTGAGGGGCGCAACGCGAAGGGGGCCCGGAGACCGGGCCCCCGACCGCGGACGCGGACTACTTGACCATGCGGATGCTGACCGGGTAGCGGTACCACTCGCCCTTGCTGGCGGCCATGCCGGCGAGGATGCCGAAGATGAGCGCGCAGATACCGGCGGCCATCCAGGTGAGCGTGCCGATGAAGATGAACATCAGCACCCAGGACACCACGTAGGCGATGGTGACCGTGAGCTGGAAGTTCAGCGCCTCCAGCAGGTGGTGCCGCAGGAAGGGGGAGGATTCGTCCTTCTTCACCAGGTACATGATGAGCGGGCCGACGAACCCGGTGATGATGCCGAGCAGGTGGGTGAGCATCGCGAACGTGGTGTCGTCGCTGCTGCCGTGGCCCGGCTGCGGACCGTAGCCGGGCTGCGGACCGTAGCCCGGCTGCTGCCCGTAACCCGGCTGCGGACCGTAGCCGGGGGGAGGGGTGGGGGCGCCGTAGCCCGGCTGGCCCCCCATCGCGGAGGGGTCGGGACTGTAGCCGCCCTGACCGTAGTCTTCGGGGCCGTGGGGCGGGTAGGGGTTGCTCATGCTCGTCCTCGTGCTTGTCGGTAGGGGAGGTGCGGTGCAGGGCGGCCGCGGTGCGGCAGCGCCGTGGCGGTCCGACGCCGTTCCGGTCCGGGGCCGCGAACAGTCCCCGTCCTGGCGGGCGGCGGGCCGTCTGGTTACTCCGACGGACCCACCGTAGGGGTGGTTCCCGTTATTTGACCAGATGAACGGCGATCGGGTAGCGGTACCAGGCGTCCCGGGCCGCCGCCGTGGCGGCCAGCACCCCGAAGACGAGGGAGACCAGCCACACGGCGACGACCACCGCCGACCCGATCCAGGCCAGGTCGGGGGAGAAGAACCCGTACCCGGCGAAGAGCCCGGCGCCGACGACGTACGGGACGAACAGGGTCAGCTGGAGGTTCAGCGCCTCGGCCGCGTGGTGCCGGGCGAACGGCGAGCGGTCCTTCAGCGTCAGGTAGACGATGAGCGCCGGCAGCCAGCCGACGCACGCGAACACCACGCCGACCAGGTGCGCGACCATCGCCCCGGTGCTCCCGTCAGGGGGCGGCGGGACCGCCGCAGGCCCCTGGCCGCCCCCGGGGGCGTACCCGTGGGGGCCGGGGACGACCGGGGGCTGGGCACTGCCGGGCGGGGGGAACCCCGCAGGGGGCGCGGAGTACGGGCCCGCGGGCGGAGGGGCCGGCGGAGCGAACTGCGGGACGGGCGGAACCGGCGGCTGGGGGCCGGACGGGCCGTCGGCGCCCCCGGGGCCGAGTCCCGGCTGCGGGCCCGAGGGGCCCTGGGACCGGTCGTGGGGAGGGGGATCGGGCGGTGTCTCGCTCATGTCTTCCCTTGCCTGTGCCGATGTCGCTGACCCGGGCCTCGGGTCCGCACCGCGCAGCCTAGTGCGGGGAAGAGTACGGGGCGGTCACGAAATCGATCAGTTCTTCGACACGACCCAGCAGTTCCGGCTCCAGGTCGGCGTAGGAGCGCACCGAGCCCAGGATGCGCCGCCACGCCTGGGCCGGGTCGGTCCGCCAGCCGAGCGCCGCCAGCACCCCCTCCTTCCAGGGCGTCCCGTGCGGTACCCGGGGCCAGGCGGACAGGCCCAGGACCGAGGGGCGCACCGCCTGCCAGATGTCGACGTAGGGGTGGCCCACGACCAGGACGTGCTGGGAGGCGACCTGTTCGGCGATCCGGCTCTCCTTGGAGCCGGGGACGAGGTGGTCCAGGAGCACGCCGAGCCGCCGCAGGGGGGAGGGCGCGAACTCCGCGACGGCCTGTGCCAGCCGGTCCACCCCCTCCAGGCACTCCACGACGACGCCTGCCACGCGCAGGTCGTGTCCCCAGATCCGCTCCACGAGCTCGGCGTCCTGGACCCCCTCGACGAGGATCCGGCTCGGCCGGGCGGTCCGCGCCCGGTGGTCCGCCACCAGGATCGAACCCGAGGCGCTGCGCGGGGGGCCGGTCCTCTCCGGTGCGGGGCGCACCAGGGTCACCGGTCGGCCGTCGAGGAGGAAGGCCGCGGGGGCCGTCTCGAACACCCGCCGCCGGCCGTGCCGGTCCTCCAGGGTGACGGTGGCGCGGTCCCAGGCCACCACCGCGCCGCAGAACCCCCCGTCGGCGGTCTCGACGACCAGTCCGCGTTCGGCGGGGACGGCCGGGACGCTCCGCCGTTTCGGGCGGCGCCAGTCGCCGGAGAGGACGTCGTCGCCGTATCGCCTGGAGTGGGGAGGCATGGGGCGGAGTGTAGTGGCTGTGGCCGCCGGGGCGTGGGAGGCTTTCAGGCGGCGTCGGCGGGGCCGGAAGCGCGGGAGAATCCCCTGACGGGGTGAGCGCGGAGGCAAAGCCGGGCAGGTATCGGTTGATACCGTGCCTGGGCGGACATAACGCTGCTCGGTGCCGCCGCATAGAATTAGCACTTGAGACCACGGAGTGCCAGGAGGTGAGCGCGTGCTCGACGACCGTAAACTCGCGGTGCTGCGTGCCATCGTCGAAGACTACGTGTCCACGAACGAGCCCGTGGGGTCCAAAGCACTGGTCGAGCGGCACAAGCTGGGGGTCTCCCCGGCGACGATCCGCAACGACATGGTGGCGTTGGAGGAGCAGGGGTACATCGCCCAGCCGCACACCAGCGCGGGAAGGGTCCCCACGGACAAGGGGTACCGGCTCTTCGTGGACCGGCTCTCCACGGTCAAACCGCTGTCCAGGGCCGAGCGGCGGGCCATCGAGACGTTCCTGGGCGGGGCGGTCGACCTCGACGAGATCGTCTCCCGCACGGTACGGCTGCTGTCGCACCTGACCCGTCAGGTGGCGATCATGCAGTACCCGTCGCTGACCCGGTCGTGCGTGCAGCACATCGAACTCGTGCCGCTCGGTCCGCAGCGTGTCATGATGGTGCTGATCACCAACACCGGCCGGGTCGAGCAGCGCGTCATCGACGGCCTCGCGGAGGTCTCCGACGACGTGGTCGAGAACCTGCGCGGGGCGCTCAACCGGGCCCTCGTCGGCAAGTGGCTGACCGAGGCGCCCCAGGCACTCTCGACGGTCACCGCCCAGCTTCCGGCAGACGACCGCCCGATGGCGGAGTCGGTGCTGTCGGTGCTGATGGAGAGTCTCGTCGAGAAGCACGAGGAGAAGATCGTCTTCGGGGGCACCGCGAACCTCGCCGCGATGGGGTTCTCGGCCGGGCTCCGGGACGTCCTCGAAGCCCTGGAAGAAAACGTCGTGCTCATCCGTTTGCTGGGTGAGATGGGCGACGCCTCGATGCTGACGGTACGCATCGGCGCGGAGAACGCTCACGAGGGCCTGCAGGCCACGTCGATCGTTGCCGCGGGGTACGGGATCGGCGATCAGACACTGGCCAAGCTCGGGGTCGTCGGCCCGACCCGGATGGACTACCCAGGAACGATGGGAGCGGTACGCGCAGTGGCAAGGTACGTCGGTCAGATCTTGGCGGGGCAGTAAGTGGCCAGAGACTATTACGAGATCCTCGGCGTTCGCCGGGACGCGACCCAGGACGAGATCAAGAAGGCATATCGCCGGCTCGCGCGTGAACTGCACCCGGACGTCAACCCCGACCCGGAGACGCAGGAGCGGTTCAAGGAGGTCGCCCAGGCCTACGAGGTGCTCTCCAACCCGGAGAAGCGCCGCATGTTCGACATGGGCGTCGACCCCTTCGCGCGCGGCGGCGCCGCGGGCGGCGGAGCGGGCGGCTTCGGCGGGGCGGGCTTCCCGTTCGACGACCTGATGAACGCGTTCTTCGGGGGCGCCGCGGGAGGCACCCGCACGGCACGCGACCGGATGCGGCGGGGGCGCAGCATCAAGGTGCGCGTCGAACTGGACCTCGCCGAGACCGCGTTCGGCGTGACCAAGGACATCACCTTCCCCACGGCGGTCGTGTGCGACACCTGCCAGGGGGAGGGCACGGCGCGCGGGAGCCACCGCGAGACCTGCGACATGTGCGGCGGCCGGGGCGAGGTCTCCCAGGTCACCCGCTCCTTCCTCGGCCAGGTCATGACCACCCGGCCGTGTCCGCAGTGCTCGGGACAGGGCACCGTCATCCGCAACCCCTGCCCCGACTGCGCCGGCGAGGGGCGGGTGCGCGAACGCGTCACCCGCAAGGTCCAGATCCCCGCGGGGGTCGAGGACGGCACCCAGATCCAGCTGGCGGGCGAGGGCGAGGTCGGTCCGAACGGCGGGCCGCGCGGCGACATCTTCCTGGAGATCGTGCAGCGCCCGCACCCGATCTTCGAGCGGCGCGGCGACGACCTGCACTGCACGGTCACCGTGCCGATGACGGCGGCGGCGCTGGGCGCGTCGCTGACCATCGACACCCTCGACGGCCCCGAGGAGATCGACCTGCGTCCCGGGACCAACTCCGGACAGGTCATCACCCTCAACTCCAGGGGATGCCACCACCTCAACGCGCCGGGCCGCGGCGACCTGCTGATCCACGTCACGGTGGAGACGCCCAGCAAGCTGGACGAGGAGCAGGAGGCGCTGCTGCGCAAACTCGCCGAGCTGCGCGGTGAGGACCGTCCCCCGGGCAAGTTCAGCCCCGGGCACGGCAACCTCTTCTCCCGGATCCGCGACGCGTTCGGCGCGCGGTGACGGCCCCGGTCTTCCTGGTCGACCCCGCGGCGCTGGACGCCGACCCCGTGGTGGTGACGGGAGCCGAGGGCCGGCACGCCGCCACCGTGCGCAGGATCGGCGTGGGCGAGGCCGTCGACCTCGTCGACGGCGCGGGGACCCGGGCGCGCTGCGTGGTCACCGCGGTCGGCAGGGACACGGTCACCTGCGCGGTGCGCGAACGCGTGCACGAGGCCGAGCCGGCGCCCCGCATCACCGTGGTCCAGGCGCTGCCCAAGGGGGACCGCGGGGAGTTGGCCGTGGAGCTCATGACCGAGGCGGGCGTCGACGCCCTGGTGCCCTGGCAGGCGGAGCGCTGTGTCGCCCGGTGGCGGGGGGACCGTGCGGCCAAGTCGCTGGCCAAGTGGCGTTCGGCGGCCCGCGCCGCGGCCAAGCAGGCCCGGCGCAGCAGGGTTCCGCAGGTCGCCGAACCGGTCGGGCGGGCGGAGGTCGCGGCGCTGCTCGCGGCCGCGTCACTGGGCGTCGTGCTGCACGAGGAGGGCGCGGTGCGGCTGTCGGAACTGCCGCTGCCCGACGCGGTGGCCCGCCCCGGCGGACACGTCGTGCTGGTCGTCGGACCCGAGGGCGGTTTCGGCGACGCCGAACTGGCGGCCTTCGAGGAGGCCGGGGCGGTGCGGGCGCTGCTCGGGCCGACCGTACTGCGCACCTCCACGGCGGGGGTGGCCGCGCTCGCCGTCCTCCAGGCCCGGTGCGGCCGCTGGTAGCGGGACGATCGCGGCGTCAGCGGACGCCGCGATCCGCAGACGGTCCGACGGACGGTGTCACTGGCCGGTGCTGTCGTCCCCGGAGGGCGGCGGGAGCGGGGAGGAGGGGGTCTCCGCGGAACCGGGGGGTCCCGGGGTCGGGGAGGCCCCCTCCTCCGGGGCGTCGTCCACCGGCGGGGAGGACGCCCCGGGCTCGGGTTCGGCAGAGGGCGACTCCGACGGGCAGGACCGCGCACCGGAGCGGTCGCCGTCCTCCTCGGCGGCGTCGTCCCGCTCCCCGGGATCGGCGGAGGCGCAGGCGGGCTGCTCGGACTCCGCCGGGGAGTCCGTGGACTCCGGAGCGGACGGAGAGGCCCCGGGAAGGGGCGGGGAGGGCGGAGGAGACGCGTCCCCGGTCGGGGGGACCACCGCACCGTCCCGGTCGGCGGGCGCGTGCGCCGGGCTCGGCGGACTCTCCGAGGCCCGCTGGGTGTCCGAGGCGGAGACGAACGATCCTGGCAGCACGTGGTCGCGGATCTGCGGGGTGCCCAGCAGAACCGACCCGGCGATCAGCACCGCGGCGCCGACGGCGACGACGGGACGGAACCACACCAGCCCGAACCAGGAGGGCAACAGGCCCCTGCGTTCGGTGCGGGCCCGGATGCGTTCCAGCGCGTCGTGGGAGACGGGAATGTCGTCGGCCTCGGCGCGCAGGGCGGCCCTGAGCCGTCGTTCGAAGTCGTCGAATTCTTCGGTCATGTCGTTTGCTCCAGGAGCTTGCGGAGCGTGGAGATGCCGCGTGCCGTGTGGCTCTTGACCGCGCCACGGCTGATGCCCATGGCGTCGGCGATCTGGGCCTCGGAGAGGTCCCCGTAGTACCGCAGGACGATGGCCTCCCGCTGCCGCGTCGGCAGGGCGCGCAGGGCGTTGACCACTTCGGCGCGCTCCAGTTCCCCGAGGGCGCCGTGCTCGGCGCTGGGGGCGTCGGGAAGCGCCTTGGGGGCGTGCTTCTCGACGACGGCCCGGTGACGCAGGACGGACCGGGCCTTGTTGACCACCGACTGGCGCAGATAGGAGAGCGCCTTGTTGGGGTCGCGCAGCCGCCGCCAGGCCCCGTGCATGGCGACGAACGCGTCCTGCACGACCTCTTCGGCGGTGGCGATGTCACGGACGAGGAGGGCGGCGAGCCGCACCAGGGGCGCAGGACGGACCGGGCCTTGTTGACCACCGACTGGCGCAGATAGGAGAGCGCCTTGTTGGGGTCGCGCAGCCGCCGCCAGGCCCCGTGCATGGCGACGAACGCGTCCTGCACGACCTCTTCGGCGGTGGCGATGTCACGGACGAGGAGGGCGGCGAGCCGCACCAGGGGACGGTAGTGGGCCGAATAGAGCTGCGTCACCGCCTGGTCGGCGTCCCACCCGACCGACACCGTTGCTGCGGGCGCTCCCGCCACCATGGTTTCAGTCACGTGGTTAGGACGCGGCCCCTTCTCGCCGGGTTTACGAAAGGCCATGCCGTTCTTCTCGCTTGGTCGGAGACTGCTGCTTGCCGGAGAAGGCGTCCATGACCTCCTTCGGTGCTCGGAGCGTGGTCGGTGTGCCGGGTTCCGCCGGGGCGGGCGGGGGGACGGGCGGCACGAAGAACCAGGATAGTGGCGACGGCGCCGCCGCCGGTGCGGTCGCGCGGGGCCGGCCTCCGCCCTCCGCGGCCGACCGGCCGCGGGGTCCGGCATGATGGGGGCCCGGGAAGCGTCCCGAGTTCTTCCGAGGAAGGTGAGGAGCGGTGACCGACAGCCGGTCCGACTGCTTGTTCTGCAAGATCGTCACGGGGGAGGTGCCCGCCGAGATCGTCCGCGAGGGCGAGCGCACGGTCGCCTTCCGCGACATCAACCCGCAGGCGCCCACGCACGTGCTGATCATTCCGCGTGAGCACTACCCCGACATGGTCAGCGCCGGGGCCGCCGGGGTCGGCCTCCTCGACGAGATCGCCCGGGAGGCCGGGGAGATCGCCCGCGCCGAGGGGATCGCCGAGAGCGGGTACCGGATGGTCTTCAACACCGGTCCCGCGGCCGGGCAGACCGTCTTCCACCTGCACGGCCACCTGCTGGGCGGCCGCGGCATGGAGTGGCCCCCCGGGTGAGCCGGGACGGTTCCCGCCCGGTCGGAGGCGTCGGCTCGGCGGCCCCGACCGGGGCGGGAAACCCCTTCGGGGGGTCGGCGCCGGTTGGTAGAATCGCAGGCGAGGCAGTGAGGCCGCAGGGGCAGCTGTGACACGGCCTCCGGACACGCGAAAGGCAGGGGCGAGACGGCCGCAAGGCCACATCATGGTCGAGTCAACGTACGCACACACCCGGGTCAAGGTCGTCGTCCCCGAAGAGCAGATGATGGTCCATCTGCTGGGATCCGGAGACGAGCTGCTCCGCGTGGTCGAGAACTCCTTCGACAGCGACATCCACGTCCGGGGCAACGAGATCACCATCAGCGGACGGCCCGAGGACAACGCCCTGGTGGTCCGGCTCATCGAGGAACTCCTGCGGTTCGTGGAGAACGGGACCCAGATCACCCCCGACACGATCGAGCGGGTCCTGGGCATGCTCCACTCCCCCGGAACCGAGCGCCCCGCCGACGTGCTGACGATGAACATCCTGTCGGCGCGCGGACGCACCATCCGGCCCAAGACGCTCAACCAGAAGCGTTACGTCGACGCGATCGACAGGCACACCGTCGTCTTCGGGATCGGACCGGCGGGAACCGGCAAGACCTATCTGGCCATGGCCAAGGCCGTCAAGGCGCTGCAGGCCAAGGAGGTCAACCGGATCATCCTCACCCGCCCCGCGGTCGAGGCGGGCGAGCGGCTGGGCTTCCTGCCGGGCACCCTCTACGAGAAGATCGACCCCTACCTGCGCCCGCTCTACGACGCGCTGCACGACATGCTCGACCCCGACTCCATCCCCAAGCTGATGTCGGCGGGGACGATCGAGGTCGCGCCGCTGGCCTACATGCGGGGGCGCACCCTCAACGACGCCTTCATCATCCTGGACGAGGCGCAGAACACCTCGCCGGAGCAGATGAAGATGTTCCTCACCCGGCTCGGTTTCGGATCCAAGATCGTGGTCACCGGCGACGTCACCCAGGTCGACCTGCCCAACGGGCAGTCGAGCGGGCTGTGGACGGTCGAGACCATCCTCGACGGCATCGAGGACATCAGCTTCTGCCGTCTCACCAGCAACGACGTGGTCCGGCACAAGCTGGTCGGGAAGATCGTGGACGCCTACGGCCGGCACGAGGCCGAGCAGCGTCAGCGGCAGGGCAACGGTTCCGCGGGACGCAGGGCCGACCGCTCCAACGGGACGGTACCCGGCACCAGCTGACCCGCGGCGCGGACCGCACGGTGGAGCCTCCTCCCGACACCCAATGGAATAGGCCGGTAACAGCTATGAGTATCGACGTCGCGAACGAGTCCGGCGTGCCCGCGGACGAGGAGCGGCTGGCCCGACTGGCGAGGTACGTCCTGGACGCCATGCGGGTGCACCCCCTCGCGGAGCTGTCGGTGCTCCTCGTCGACGAGGAGCCGATGACGGACCTGCACGTCCGGTGGATGAACGAGCCGGGACCGACCGACGTGCTCTCCTTCCCCATGGACGAACTGCGCCCCGGCGCGCCCGGACGGACCTCCGAGCCGGGAATCCTGGGGGATGTGATCATCTGCCCGCAGGTCGCCGCCCGCCAGGCGAAGCAGGCCGGGCACAGCACACAGGACGAGATCGACCTGCTGTGCACCCACGGGATCCTGCACCTGCTGGGCTACGACCACGCCGAACCCGACGAGCACCGCGAGATGTTCGGCCTCCAGAACGAACTGCTGGCGGGCTGGCGCCGAAGTCTGGACGAGGCACGGTGAGCGGGACCGCCGGCACGGGGATCGCCTTCGGCCTGGCGGTCCTGTTCGTCTGCGGCGCGGCCTTCTGCGTCGCCGCCGAGACCGCGCTCAGCCGGGTCATGCGGCTGGGCACGGAGGCGCCCGACCGGGACCGTCCGGCCGCGCGCCGCCTGGCGCGGATCGCCGCCGACCCCGTCCCCCGCCTCAACACGGTGCTGCTGCTGCGGGTCGGCTGCGAGGTGGCGGCCGTCCTGGCGCTCGCGGTCGGCTTCCTCGGCTGGTGGGGGCTGACCTGGTTCGCGGTCGTCCTGACCGGGGCGGTGGCGGTGCTGGTCGACTACGTGCTGGTCGGAGTGGTCCCGAGGGTCCTGGCGCGGCAGTTCCCCGCCCCGACGGCGGAGATCGGCGCCGCCGTGATCGGTCCGGCGACGACGGTGCTGGGGCCGTTGGCCCGGCTCCTGGTGGCGCTCGGGCAGCTGCTCGTGCCGCGCGGCGGCGCCGAGCGCGAGGGGCCGTTCTCCAGTGAGGAGGAGCTGCGCCACCTGGTCGACCTGGCCGAGCGGGGGCACGTCATCGACCCCGAGGAACGCCAGATGATCCACTCGGTGTTCCAGCTCGACGACACCACGGTGCGCGAGGTGATGATCCCGCGCACCGACATCGTCTTCCTGGACGGCGACGTCTCCGTCGAGGAGGCCCTGGAGAAAGCGCTGAGCAGCGGCTACTCCCGCATCCCGGTGATCGGGGAGAGCCTCGACGACGTCGTCGGCATCGTCTACCTCAAGGACGTCGTGGCGCGGATGTACGACGTCTGGCGGGACGGCGGCGGGGCTTTCGGCCACGGGCGCACGGTCCGCGAGCTCATGCGCGAGGCCACCTACGTGCCCGACTCCAAACCCGTCGACGAGCTGCTGCGGGAGATGCAGCAGCAGCGCATCCACCTGGCGGTGGTGATCGACGAGTACGGCGGCACCGCCGGAATCGTCACGATCGAGGACATCGTGGAGGAGATCGTCGGGGAGATCACCGACGAGTACGATGACGAGGTCCCGCCGATCGAACCGCTGGGCGAGGGCCGCGCCCGGGTCACCGCGCGGCTTCCGGTGGGCGAACTCGCCGAACTGTTCGACGTGGAGATCGACGCGCCCGACGTGGACACCGTCGGCGGTCTGCTCGCCTACGCGCTCGGCCGGGTCCCGGTCCCCGGCTCCACGACCGAGTACGCGGGGCTGCGGCTCGTGGCGGAGGACCCCGCGCGCCGCCGCCGCAAGACCGCCACGGTCCTGGTGGAGCGGCTGACCGGGGCCGCGGAGTCGGCGGACCCAGACCAGACCTGACCGCAGGGAGGCGGTTTTCCGTGAGCAACACCACCTATGACGTCCAGGACCCCGAGGACGTCAAGCTGATCACCCTGGCCCGTTCCTCGCGGGCCCGCAACGGCGCCGCGGAGGGTGCGGCGGTGCGCGACGAGACGGGCCGCACCTACGTGGCCACGACCGTCGCCCTGCCGTCGCTGCGCCTGAGCGCCGTGCAGGCCGCGGTGGCCGCCGCGGTCTCCAGCGGTGCGCAGCGCCTGGAAGCGGTCGTGGTGGTGAGCCAGGACGCGGAGTGGGCCGAGGCCGACCGCGCGGCGGCGGCCGACCTCGGCGCGGCGACCCTGGTGCTGGCCGCGCCCGACGGCACCCCGGTCCGCGTGGAGCGGACCTGAGCGGTCACGGGAACCGGTGAGACTGGAAAGCATGGACGACCTCGACAGCACCACGCCGCTCCCGCCGCTGCCGATGGCCGCGCACCGGGAGGGCTACCGCAGCGGCTTCGTCTGTTTCGTCGGACGCCCCAACGTGGGCAAGTCGACGCTGATGAACGCCCTCGTCGGCCAGAAGGTGGCGATCACCAGCAACCGGCCGCAGACCACGCGGCGCACGGTGCGCGGCATCGTGCACCGCGAGGACGCGCAGCTGATCATCGTGGACACGCCGGGTCTGCACAAGCCGCGCACCCTGCTGGGGGAGCGGCTGGACAGCCTGGTGCGCTCCACCCTGGTGGAGGTCGACGTGATCGGCTTCTGCCTCCCCGCCGACGAGCCGATCGGACGCGGTGACACCTACATCGCCCGGGAGCTCGCCCAGCAGAAGGAGACCCCGGTCGTCGCGATCGTCACCAAGACCGACAAGGCCGACCGCCGGCGGATCGCCGAGCAGCTGGTGGCGGTCTCCCGGCTGGGGGAGTGGGCCGACATCGTCCCGGTCTCCGCAGAGAGCGGCTTCCAGCTGGGAGAGCTCACCGACGTGCTGTGCGGCCACCTCCCGGAGGGGCCGCCGCTGTATCCGGACGGCGACCTCACCGACGAGCCCGACGAGATGCTGGTGGCGGAACTGGTCCGGGAGGCCGCCCTGGAGGGGGTGCACGACGAGCTGCCGCACTCCATCGCGGTGGTGGTCGACGAGATGGCGCCGCGCGCGGGCCGGGACCTCATCGACATCCACGCCTCGCTGTACGTGGAGCGCCCCAGCCAGAAGGCGATCGTCATCGGCACGAAGGGCGCCCGGCTGCGCGAGGTCGGCACCCGGGCACGCCGGCAGATCGAAGCGCTGCTGGGCAGCCGCGTCTACCTCGACCTGCGGGTGAAGGTCGCCAAGGACTGGCAGCGCGACCCCAAGCAGCTGCGCCGGCTGGGCTTCGACCAGCAGGTCTGACGGCGGCGGGGACGCGGGGTGCGCGGATTTCCTCCGGGGAGGCGGAGGAGGGGGCGGCGGTCCGCCCGAGTGTCCGGCCCGGCACCGGCGACCGGCGGCGGACCGCCGTGAGAACCGGACCGCGACGCCGGGGGAGCGGGGCCGTGTCCCGCGCCCGGCGCGGCGGCCGTGCGGCCGTCACCGGGGCCGGGCGGCCTGGTTGTTGAGGTCATCGGCCAGGTCACGGGCCGCCTGGCGCACCACGGGCGCGGCCTTGGCCACGAAGTCCCAGGTCATCCTGGATTCGGGGCCGGAGATGGAGACGGCCATCATCGCCGGGCCGCCCAGGATCGGCACGGCCAGGCAGCGCACGCCGACCTCCTGCTCCCCGTCGTCGACGGCGTAGCCGCGACTGCGCACCCGGGCCAGTTCGGCGGCGAACGCCTCCGGGGTGGTGATCGTGCGGTCGGTGGCCGCGGGCATCCCGGTGCGGCGGACCACGGCCAGCGCCTCGTCCTCGGGCAGCTGGGCCAGCAGCGCCTTGCCCACGCCCGCCGAGTGCGGCAGCACCCTCCGGCCGACCTCGGTGAACATGCGCATCGCGTGGGCCGACGGGACCTGGGCCACGTAGACCACCTGGTCGCCGTCGAGCATGGCCAGGTTGGCGGTCTCGCCGAGTTCGTCCACCAGGTGCGCCAGGTGCGGGCGGGCCCAGGCGCCCAGCAGGCGTGAGGCGCTCTCGCCCAGGCCGATCAGGCGCGGCCCCAGGGCGTAGCGGCGCGACGGCAGCTGCCGCACGTAGCCGTTGCCGACCAGGGAGCGGACGATGCGGTGGATCGTGGGCAGCGGCAGTCCCGAGGAGTGCGCGAGTTCGCTGAGCGAGGTCTCCCCGCCCGCTTCGGCCATGATCTCCAACAGGGTGAACGCGCGGTCCAGCGACTGCACCCCGCCGGAGCGTTCCCGCTTGCCCGCAGTGACGGCGGCCCCGTTCACACCGTCGAGTCCGGCGTCACCGGTCGCTGTCTGTGACGTCGTCAAAGGAATCAGCTCCCATCGCCGTGACCGACCGAGCTGACGGCCACATGAGTTCTCGGGACCCTCATTCTGCGGCACACGGAGCCGCGTCCGCGGGCACGGCGCCCGTGTTGCGCGGATCAAAGCCGCCGCCCGCACCGTACCGGGCACGGCGGTCCGGTCCACGGGGCGAAGGCTGCGCGTCGTCCACTCTTCCGAAGTGTAGAAGTTGACATCCGTCATGTGGAAGTGGTGGGGCGGAACAGCTGGTGGGCGCGGCGCCCGCCCGGTGCCCCGGTGGCCGTTTCCGGTCAGCACGCCCCCGGAGGTTTCGGAAGTCCCCAGGTGGGAAACCCCGGCGCCCCGTGGTGGAGGGGAGGCCGGGGGAACAGCGCTCACCAGGGGGAAACGGTGCCCTAGGATGCTCTCGCGATCGTGTCCCCCTACCCCCGAGGAGTGAGTTGAGTTGATCATCTGGCGCGGCTGGGGAATCCTCGTTCTCCTCATGACAGGGCTCCCGGCGGGGCTGGGCGCCTTCGCGGCGCAGGCGCTGCTGGGCGAGGACATGGCGCAGCTCGGCGCGGGCATCGGGATCGTCGTGGGCGGTGTCGCCTCGTTCCTGGTCGGGCAGCGGCTCAACGCCCCCGTCCAGGGCTACCACCCCCAGACCGGGCAGCCGGTGCTGTACAAGAACCGGCACACGCTGTTCTTCATCCCCATGCAGTACTGCGGTGTCCTGCTGCTGGTCCTCGGTGCGGTCGTGGGGTTCACCAGCCTGCCGAACCTGCTGTAGTCCGGTCGGCTCCTCCCGGACGCGGGCAGACCCGTGGAGACCGCGGCCCGGGAGGGGCGGTCCGTCCGGTCGTCGCCGGACGGCCGGAGGGGACACGCGCCCCGCGCACCGGGCTGTGCGGGAAGGCCGCCCGCGGGGCAGGGAGGGGCGGGCGACGGCGCCCCGGGTGGGTGGTGTCCGTGACATTCCCCGCAATCCCCCTGTGACGTCGGGAGACGGCGGAGGTGTTGCGTAGCCTCGGGACGAGGTGCTCCGCCACGCCGTGGGGCAACGGTCTGCTAACGTTGGTTCCGTCATGCTGCGCGAGCTGCTCCTGCTTAGCGGCCGCGGCGGGGGCCGATAGGCCGGCTCCCTCGCCGCGGAGGTTCGTCCTGTCCGCTGTCGGCCGCACGACCGCAAGAAGATCTTTCGGGAGCTCGTTCCATGATTCCGCAGCAACAGCCCAGTGGCATGCCCGTCCATCGCTATCAGCCGTTCAAACCGGTTGACCTGCCCGACCGGACCTGGCCCTCCAAGACCATCACCAAGGCTCCCCGGTGGCTCTCCACCGACCTGCGCGACGGCAACCAGGCGCTGATCGAGCCCATGGACCCCGAGCGCAAGCGCGAGATCTTCGACCTGCTGGTCCGCATGGGCTACAAGGAGATCGAGGTCGGCTTCCCCGCGGCCAGCCAGACCGACTACGACTTCGTGCGCTACCTGGTCGAAGAGGACCGCATCCCCGACGACGTGCAGATCTCGGTGCTGACGCAGGCGCGCGAGGAGCTGATCGAACGCACCGTGCAGAGCCTGGTCGGAGCCAAGCGGGCCACCGTGCACCTGTACAACGCCACCGCCCCGGAGTTCCGGCGGGTGGTGTTCGGCGTCGACCGCGAGGAGTGCAAGGCCATCGCGGTGGAGGGCACCCGGCACGTGCTGAAGTTCGCCGAGCAGTACCTGGGCGACACCGAGTACTTCGGCTACGAGTACTCGCCGGAGATCTTCATCGACACCGAGCTGGACTTCGCACTGGAGGTGTGCGAGGCCGTCATGGACGTCTACCAGCCCGGTCCCGACCGCGAGATCATCCTCAACCTGCCCGCCACGGTCGAGCGCGCCACCCCCAACGTCTACGCCGACCAGATCGAGTGGATGAGCCGGAACCTGTCCCGCCGCGAGTACGTGTGCCTGTCGGTGCACCCGCACAACGACCGCGGCACCGCGGTGGCCTCGGCCGAGCTGGCCGTGATGGCGGGCGCGGACCGCGTCGAGGGCTGCCTGTTCGGACACGGGGAGCGCACCGGCAACGTGTGCCTGGTGACCCTCGGCCTGAACCTGTTCAGCCAGGGCGTCGACCCGATGATCGACTTCTCCGACATCGACGAGATCCGCCGGGTCGTCGAGCACTGCACCCAGCTGCCGGTCAACCCCCGCCACCCCTACGGCGGAGACCTGGTGTACACCGCGTTCTCCGGGTCCCACCAGGACGCCATCAAGAAGGGCTTCCACGCGCTGGAGGCCGACGCCGCCGCGGCGGGCGTCCCGGTGGACGAGTACCGGTGGAACGTCCCGTACCTGCCGATCGACCCCAAGGACGTGGGCCGCAACTACGAGGCCGTCATCCGGGTCAACAGCCAGTCCGGCAAGGGCGGGGTCTCCTACGTCCTGCAGCGCGACTACTCCATCGACCTGCCGCGCCGGCTGCAGATCGAGTTCTCCCGGGTCGTGCAGGAGTTCACCGACGCCGAGGGCGGCGAGTTCAGCGGCGAGCGCATCTGGGAGATCTTCACCGACACCTACCTGTCCGAGGGGGCGGTCGGCGTCATGGCGCACCGCTCCCAGACCACCGCGGGCGGCGAGTACCGCATCAGCGCCGACGTCCGGCTGCGCGGCGAGATCAGGGAGATCACCGGCACCGGCAACGGTCCGATCTCCGCTTTCGTGGACGCGCTGGCCGGGGTGGGCATCAAGGTCCGGGTCCTGGACTACAGCGAGCACGCCCTGAGCGAGGGCGGCGACGCCCGGGCCGCCGCCTACGTCGAGGCCGACGTGGACGGCCAGGTCCTGTGGGGCGTGGGGATCAACAGCAACATCACCACCGCCTCGCTGAAGGCGGTGTGCAGCGCGGTCAACCGCGTGCAGCACTGAGCCCGACGGCGGTGACCGGGCGCGGCGCGGGTCGTCCCCGCGCCGCGCCCGAGTACTGTGCCGCGTGGTTCGCGGACGCGACGGAGCCCCGCCCCCTGCGTAGCCGGGAGGGCGGGGCTCCGTCGCGTCCGGACCGCGCTGCCGTCACTCCCGGCCGAACATCTGGGTCCAGGCGCCGTTGGCCTCGCCCACCCCCAGGGCGCGGTTCTCGCAGTTGAGGATGTTCTGCCGGTGGCCGGGACTGTTCATCCAGTCGCGCATGACCTGCTCGGCGGTGCGCTGCCCCTTGGCGACGTTCTCCCCGGACCACGCGTGGTAGCCCTGCGCGCGGGCGCGGTCCGCCGGGGAGCGGCCGTCGAGGCTGGTGTGCGACATGTAGTTGTTGCGGTCCATGTCCTCGCTGTGGAGCTGGGCGGCGGCGGTCAGCCGGTCGTCCGCGTGGACCGGAGGGCAGCCCGCCGCCGAGCGTTCCTCGTTGACCAGGGCGAAGACCTGGGCGCTCAACGTGTTCATGGTGCCGGCGGACCGGCCGCCACCGCCGGAGGACGACCCTCCGCCGCCTCCGCTCCCGCCCCGGGAGCCTCCCCCGCTGCCGCCGCCACCGCCGCCGGAGGAGGAGCCCCCGTCGTCGGAGCCGCTCTCCTCCGCCCGGGTCTCCACGCCGTCGAGCCGCTGCTCGGCCTGGGGGACGGGGGAGGGGGCGGCGGAGGGCTCGGCGGCCTCCGCCCCCGGCTCGGGACTGGGGAAGAACGCGGTGGGCAGCGAGGCGTCGTCGGGAAGCAGGGCGTCGGGCGCGTAGGCGGCCGGATCGCCGTCGGGCAGCGCCGTCGACCCGAGCAGCAGCACGGCGGCCAGGGCCAGCCCCGCCGGTACGGACAGCAGGGCGGCGAGCAGCGGGCCCCGCCAGCGGCGTCGCGGACGGGTGGAGCGCCGTGCCCGGGAGCGGGCGCGGCGGCGCCGGTGCGACCGGGAGCCGAGCGGTGGATGCTCGTCCTCGGACATTCGCCTGCCTCCGTTCGTGCGGGTGCATGGGGGACGGGGAAGTCGGATTCCCCCCGTGGGGGACGATCGTAGACGAAAACGGGACCCAAAGTGTTATTCAGCCGAGATGTGCCCCAGGATTGCACAGGCCCGAAGCGGGGAAGCAGTCCGGGTTCGTCCCGGGGGGAGGCGTCGGCGACAATGGGGGAGTGAGCCTCTACCGCGACGAGGGCATCGTCCTTCGCACCCAGAAGCTGGGAGAGGCCGACCGCATCGTGACCCTGCTGACCCGACGCACCGGGCTGGTCCGCGCGGTCGGCAAGGGAGTCCGCCGCACCCGGTCCCGTTTCGGCGCTCGGCTGGAGCCGTTCAGCCATGTCGACCTGCAGCTCCACACCGGCAGAAGCCTCGACGTGGTCACCCAGGCCGACACCCTGCACGCCTACGGCAGCACCCTGGTCACCGACTATCCGCGCTACACCGCCGGGACCGCGATGCTGGAGACCGCGGAGAAGATCGTGAGCGTGGAGAAGGACCCGGCGCTGCGGCAGTTCCTGCTGCTGTGGGGCGGACTGCGCACGCTCGCCGAGGGCTCCCACGACCCCCGTCTGGTCCTCGACGCCTACCTGCTGCGCTCCCTCGCCGTCGCCGGGTACGCCCCGGCTTTGGAAGAATGTGCCCGTTGCGGTGCGCAGGGCCCGCACCGGGAGTTCGCGGTGCACGCCGGAGGTATGGTGTGCTCGCTGTGCCGTCCCGCGGGCTCGGTCCGGCCGTCCCCCGCCGCGGTGGCGCTGATGGCCGCGCTGCTGCGCGGCGACTGGGAGAGTGCCGACGCCAGTGCCGAGCGCGACCGTACCGAGTGCAGCGGCCTGGTCGCCGCCTACCTCCAGTGGCACCTGGAGAACGGAATCCGATCTTTGCGCCTTGTGGAGCGTGCGTGAGTCCCAACACCGTCTTCTCGCCCAGGACCGCCCAACCGGAGCCGGTCCCGCCGCGGCCGCACCCCAGCGGCGCCCGTCCGCCCGAACTCCCCCGGGAACTCGTCCCCCGCCACGTGGCCATCGTCATGGACGGCAACGGCCGCTGGGCCAAGCAGCGCGGGCTGCCCCGCACGGAGGGGCACAAGGCCGGGGAGGCCTCCCTGTTCGACGTGATCGAGGGAGCGCTGGAACTGGGCGTGCCCTACCTGTCCGCCTACGCCTTCTCCACCGAGAACTGGAAGCGCTCGCCCGAGGAGGTGCGCTTCCTCATGGGCTTCAACCGCGACGTGATCCGCCGCCGCCGCGACGAGCTGCACGCGCGCGGGGTCCGGGTGCGCTGGGCGGGACGGCAGGGGCGGCTGTGGAAGAGCGTCCTCAAGGAGCTCGCCGACGCCGAGGAGCTGACCAAGCACAACACCAGGCTCACCCTCCAGTTCTGCGTGAACTACGGGGGGCGCGCGGAGATCGCGGACGCCGCCGCGGCGCTGGCGCGCGACGTCGCCGCGGGCCGGGTCAACCCGAACCGGGTCGACGAGGCCACGCTCGCCCGCTACCTGTACCAGCCGGACATCCCGGAGGTGGACCTGTTCGTGCGCTCCTCCGGCGAGCAGCGGTTCTCCAACTTCCTGCTCTGGCAGTCCTCCTACGCCGAGTTCGTGTTCCTCGACACGCTCTGGCCCGACTTCGACCGGCGGCACTTCTGGCACGCCTGCGAGATCTACGCCAGCCGGGACCGCCGCTACGGGGGAGCCGAACCCAACCCGGTGGAGCCGCCTCCGTCGTCCGCCGACGCGGAGGGGCCGCGCTGATGGGAGTGATCGACCCCGGAGCCCCGGTCGACTACGTGGCCGTCGGCGACAGCTTCACCGAGGGCGTGGGCGACTGGTACCCCGACGGCACGCCGCGCGGCTGGGCGGACCGCTTCGCCGAGCACCTGGCCGGACACGCCGGACGGGTGCGCTACGCCAACCTCGCCGTGCGCGGCAAGCTGATACGGCAGGTGATGGAGGAGCAGCTGCCCCGCGCGCTGGAGCTGCGGCCCACCCTGGCGACGTTCAGCGCGGGCGGCAACGACCTGCTGCGGCCGGGGAGCGACCCTGACCGGCTGGCGCGCGTCCTGGAGGTCGGGGTGCGCAGGCTGCGTGCGGTCGGCGCCGAGGTGGTGCTGTTCACCGGGGTCAACATCGCCACCGGGTACATGCGGGGGCTCATCGGCCGGTTCGCCCGCTACTACCTCAACATCCGCGCCGTCGCCGACCGGCACGGCTGCCACCTGGTCGACCAGTGGTCCATGCCGGTGCTGACCGATCCGCGCGCCTGGGACGCCGACCGGCTGCACCTGTCCGCCGAGGGGCACCGCAGGCTGGCGCTGCGGGTGTGCGAGGTGCTGGGCGTGCCCGCCGAAGGGGACTGGGACGAGCCCTGGCCCGAGACCGAGCCGGTGCCCCGGAGCCGGGCGCTGCGCGAGGACGTGAACTGGGCCAGGGAGCACCTGGTGCCGTGGATCGGCCGGCGGCTGACCGGCCGCTCCTCCGGGGACTCCGTCACCGCCAAGCGCCCCGATCTGGAGGAGTACCCGCCCGTGACGGCGGTCGGACGCAGCGGCTGAGCCGGGACGGCGGGACGTGGGGGGCCGGGGCCGTCGGGCGTGCTGTGAGAGGCGTGACAAAAACCGGCGACCCCGAAACCTACTGTCGCGTAACCGTGGCTTTACGATGCATCATCGTCTACCATGAGCGGCTTTCAGATCGGAAAGGACATCCTCTCCTACGTGGCTGTCGGTGACAGCTTCACCGAAGGACTCGACGACCCCTATCCGGACAGCGCGGACTTTCCCTCGGGCCGCTACCGGGGCTGGGCGGACCGCTTCGCCGAGCACCTGGCCCGGCACGTGGGCGAACTGCGCTACGCCAACCTCGCCGTGCGCGGCAAGCTGCTGCGCCAGATCCTCACCGAGCAGCTGCCCCGGGCCGTGGAGCTGAGCCCGGACCTGGTCACCCTCTGCGCGGGCGGCAACGACATCCTCCGTCCCGGCTCCGACCCGGACGCGCTCGCCGACGCCTTCGAGAGCGGGGTCCGCAGGCTCCGCGACACCGGAGCGGACGTGGTCGTCTTCACCGGGTTCGACACCGGGTTCCAACCGGTCATGAAGCACCTGCGCGGCAAGGTCGCGACCTACAACATGCACCTGCGCGCCATCGCCGACCGCCACGGCTGCGCGGTGGTGGACCTGTGGAGCATGAAGATCTTCCAGGACCGCCGGGCCTGGAGCGCCGACCGGCTGCACCTGTCCGCCGAGGGGCACCGCAGGCTGGCGCTGCGGGTGTGCGAGGTGCTGGGCGTGCCCGCCGAGGGGGACTGGGACGAGCCCTGGCCGCAGCTGCCGCCGTCGCCCTGGCGGCAGGCCCGGCAGGAGGACCTGCGGTGGGCGAGGGAGCACCTGGTGCCGTGGATCGGCCGGCGGCTGACCGGCCGCTCCTCGGGCGACGGGCTGGCGCCCAAGCGCCCCCACCTGGAACCGCTCGTCCGGCGGTGAGGCCCCGCGGGGTCAGGTGCGGGCCTGCGCCACGCAGTCGGAGCAGGTGCCGAACAGCTCCAGGGTGTGGGTGAGGTCGACGAAGCCGTGCCGGGCGGCCAGTTCGTCCGCCCAGTCCTCCACCGCCGGTCCCTCGATCTCCACGGCCTTGCCGCAGGAACGGCAGACCAGGTGGTGGTGGTGGGTGCGGGTGGCGCAGGCCCGGTAGACGGCCTCACCCTCGTTGGTCATCAGGACGTCCACCTCGCCCGCGTCGGTCAGGGCCTGCAGGGCGCGGTAGACGGTGGTCAGGCCGATCTTGGCTCCGTCGGCCCGCAGGGACGCGTAGAGGTCCTGGGCGCTGCGGAAGCCGCTGCTCCGGTGCAGTGCCTGGCGGACGGTCTCGCGACGTGTGCTCATGACGAAACGCTCCCCGGATCGGTCCCGGAAATGGTACCCACCACCGTAGGGGAGGTTCCCTCGGGGGTGGTCCGGGATCGTCTGCCACGCAGCAGGATCCCACCTCCGGCCGCCGCGACGAACAGCGTGATCGCGACCAGCACGATGGCGGCGCCCGGGGCGGTGTCGGTGTAGAACGCGGTGGACAGGCCGGTCAGGGCGGCGAGCACGCCGAGGAGCACGGACAGGCCCACGGTCGCCCGGAAGCTGCGGGTGAGCTGCTGGGCCGCGGCCACCGGCACCACCATCAGCGCGCTGACCAGCAGCACGCCCACGACCCGCATGGCGAGGACCACGGTGACCGCCGCGACGACCGCGATCACCGTGCCCAGCAGGCGCACCGGGAGCCCGTGCGCGCGGGCCACCTCCTCGTCCTGGCAGAGGACGAACAGCTCCTGGCCGAAGTAGCCCATGACCGCGAGGACGGCCACGGCCAGCACCGCGACCAGGGCCACGTCCTCCGCGCTCACGGTGCTGACCGAGCCGAACAGGAAGGAGGTGAGGTCGGCGTTGTTGACCCCGGGGGCCAGCCCGGTCAGGAACACGCCTCCGGCGATCCCGCCGTAGAACAGCAGGGCCAGGGCGAGGTCCCCGCTGGTGCGGGTGTGGGTGCGCACCAGTTCGATGAGGACCGCCCCGACGACGGAGACGGCCAGCGCGGTCAGCACCGGGGAGTGGTGGGTGAGGAACCCGAGGCCCACGCCGGTCAGTGCGACGTGCCCGATGCCGTCGCCCAGCAGGGCCAGGCGGCGCTGGACCAGGAAGACCCCGATGACCGGGGCGGTCAGGCCCACCAGTGCGGACGCGACGAGGGCGCGGACCATGAAGTCGAGTTGGAGCATGTCAGGCACGGCGGGAGACCTCGATGAGGGGGACGGCCGGCGGGGTCGGGTCGCTGTCGGCGTGCGGGTGGACGTGGTCGTGTCCGGGGCGGGCGCAGGCCCCCTCGGGAGGGACCGGGGCGCCGTCGCCGACCAGGGTGCCGCCGGCCAGGGTGAGGGCGCGGTCGATCAGCGGTTCCAGGGGGCCGAGTTCGTGCAGGACCAGCAGGACGGTGGCGCCCCGGTCCGACAGCGCCCCGATGGTGTCGGCCAGCGCCTGCTGGTTGGCCGCGTCCACGCCCGCCATGGGCTCGTCCATGACGAAGAGGTCGGGTTCGCCGGCCAGGGCGCGCGCGATGAGCACGCGCTGCTGCTGGCCGCCGGAGAGCTCGTGCACGGAGTCGTCGGCCCGGTCGAGCAGTCCCACCGCGGTCAGGGCCGCGGTGACGGCCGCGCGGTCGTGCGCCGAGGCGGGGCGGAACCGGCGGCGCCGGTTGATCCGGCCGGAGGCCACGATCTCGCGCACGGTCGCCGGGACCCCGCCGCCCACGGACAGCCGCTGCGGCACGTAGCCGATGCGCGCCCAGTCGCGGAAGCGGCGCAGCGGGACACCGCAGACCGAGACCTGCCCGGAGGTGAGCGGCACCAGGCCGAGGAGGGCGCGGGTCAGGGTGGACTTGCCCGACCCGTTGGGGCCCATGACGGCGACGGTCTCGCCCCGGGCGATCTCGAAGGAGACGCCGCGCACCACGGGCCTGCGGTCGTAGGACACGACGACGTCGCGCGCGGCGAAGGCGGGAACGGCGGTTTCGGCGGACGAGGTGGCAGACGACACTTCTCCAGTGTGGCGAAAATGAAAACGATTGTCAAAATATCCCGGATTGCAGTACTCCGAGTCCGAGCAGGACGGCCACCACCGCGCACCGCATGGCCCGCTCGGCCCCCGACAGCCGGGGCCAGGCCAGGTAGCCCAGCCAGCCGAAGAACGCGGCCAGCAGCACCAGGAGCAGCGCGCCGGCGATCCCGGGCAGCAGCAGACCGGAGAAGAACACCCCGACCACGGCGACGGGCAGCACCCAGGAGGGCGCGTTGTGCAGCAGCACCAGCGGAACCGCGCTGCGCTCCTCGACCGTGCGGCGCAGGCGGGAGGCGCGGGGAGCGGCGGACGGCTCCCCGTCGGGGGAGCGGCGGTCGGCGGGCTCGGGGCGGCGCTGTTCGGGGGACACCCGGCTCTCCTCCACGGTGTTCGGGGCGACGGACTTAGCGTACTGATTCCGGAGCCCTCCTCCCGGCCCGGACGGTCCACCGCCCCGCCCGGGCCCGCGGACCGCTGTGGCACCATGGCCGCGTGATCGTCATCACCAGGCACACCGTCGCCCCCGAGGATTCCGAGGACTTCGCCGCGCGCGCCGCGGCCGCGCTGGAGGTCCTGTCCCGCCGCCCCGGCTACCGCAGGGGGTCGCTGGCCCGCGCAGCGGACGACCCCGCGCTGTGGACGCTCGTCACCGAGTGGGACGGCCCGGGCGCCTACCGCCGGGCGCTGTCCGACTTCGACGTCAAGGTCTCCGCGGTGCCGCTGCTGTCCACCGCCCACGACGAGGCCAGCGCCTTCGAGGTCCTGGCCGTCCAGGGCCCCGCGGCGGACTGAGCAGCGGGGGCCTCCGACACGACGGGCGGAGGAAACGGACATGTCGCCGGGTTGCGTGAAGTCGTCGACGGGTCCAATAGGCTGGTGGCCCGTAACCCGTTCGAGCGTCGCGCCTTTCCGCGATCCGCCGACCGCCAGCCGGATGGATGGAGATCAGACACTATGGCCGCCAAGTCAGAGGCAATGGACACCCTGGTCAGTCTCGCCAAGCGCCGGGGACTGGTCTACCCCTCCAGCGAGATCTACGGGGGCCTGCGCGCCTCGTGGGACTACGGCCCCCTGGGCGTGGAGCTGAAGAACAACGTCAAGCGCCAGTGGTGGCGCAGCATGGTCCAGGAGCGCGAGGACATCGTCGGCCTCGACTCCAGCGTCATCCTCGCCCGCGAGGTCTGGGAGGCGTCCGGCCACGTCAGCGCCTTCGTCGACCCGCTCACCGAGTGCCAGTCCTGCCACAAGCGCTTCCGCGCCGACCACCTCGTCGAGGCCTACGAGGCCAAGCACGGCCGGGAGCCCGCCAACGGCCTGGCCGACCTCAACTGCCCCAACTGCGGGGCCAAGGGCGCCTTCACCGAGCCGCGGATGTTCAACGGCCTGCTGCGCACCTACCTGGGACCGGTGCAGGACGAGACCGGCCTGGCCTTCCTGCGCCCCGAGACCGCGCAGGGCATCTTCATCAACTACAAGAACGTCGAGCAGTCGGCGCGCCGCAAGATCCCCTTCGGCGTCGGCCAGATCGGCAAGTCGTTCCGCAACGAGATCACCCCGGGCAACTTCATCTTCCGCACCCGCGAGTTCGAGCAGATGGAGGTGGAGTTCTTCGTCAAGCCCGGCACCGACGAGGAGTGGCACCAGTACTGGATCGACACCCGCCTGCAGTGGTACGTCGACCTGGGCATCAACAAGGACAACCTGCGGCTGTACGAGCACCCGAAGGAGAAGCTGTCCCACTACTCCAAGCGCACCGTCGACATCGAGTACCGGTTCAACTTCGCCGGCAGTGAGTGGGGCGAGCTGGAGGGCATCGCCAACCGCACCGACTACGACCTGTCCACGCACTCGGAGAAGTCGGGCACCGACCTGTCCTACTTCGACCAGGAGAGCAACGAGCGGTACATCCCCTACGTGATCGAACCCTCGGCGGGGGTCGACCGGACGATGCTCACCTTCATGCTGGACGCCTACACCGAGGACGAGGCCCCCAACGCCAAGGGCAAGATGGAGAAGCGCGTCGTCATGCGGCTCGACCCGCGGCTGTCCCCGGTCAAGGCCGCGGTGCTGCCGCTGTCGCGCAACGCCGACCTCTCGCCGAAGGCCCGCGACCTCGCCGCGACGCTGCGCAAGCGGTGGAA
The DNA here is from genome assembly GCF_023208015.1 of Thermobifida alba. Lineage (NCBI taxonomy): Bacteria > Bacillati > Actinomycetota > Actinomycetes > Streptosporangiales > Nocardiopsidaceae > Thermobifida > Thermobifida alba. Next base: position 200,878 of record NZ_CP051627.1, read on the forward strand.
CGTGGAGTTCGACGACGCCGGGGCGATCGGCCGCCGCTACCGCCGGCAGGACGAGATCGGCACCCCGTTCTGCGTCACGGTCGACTTCGACACCCTGGAGGACAACGCGGTGACCGTCCGCGAGCGCGACTCCATGGCCCAGGAGCGCATCTCGATCGACCAGGTCGAGCAGTACCTGTGGGAGCGGCTGCCCGGGTGCTGACCCGGCCCGCCTCCCGGTGACGGGGCCCCGGACCGGTACCGGTCCGGGGCCCCGTGCGCTGTCCGCCCCCTCACAGGGCGGAGCGGACGACGAAGAACACCGCGATGTACTGGCAGACGAAGGCCGCGATGGTCAGCACGTGGAAGATCTCGTGGAAGCCGAACCAGCGGGGCGCCGGGTCGGGGCGTTTCAGGGCGTAGACCAGCGCGCCCAGGCTGTAGAGGACGCCGCCGACGAGGACCAGGACGAGGGGGGCGGCCTCGATGCCGCGCACCAGGTCGGGCAGGAACAGCAGCGCGACCCAGCCCAGCGCCAGGTACAGCGCGGTGGACAGCCAGCGCGGGGCGTTCAGCCACAGCAGTTTGAACAGCACGCCGGCCGCGGCGCAGCCCCAGATCAGCGCGAGCATCGCGGTGCGCAGCGTGCCCTCCAGCACGAGCAGCACGAACGGCGTGTAGGTCCCCGCGATGATCAGGTAGATGTTGGAGTGGTCCATCCGGCGCAGGACGGCCGCGGTCCGCGGTGACCAGCGGCCCACGTGGTAGGTCGCCGAGGTGCTGAACAGCAGGACCGCGCTGAGGGCGTAGACCGCGCTGGCGAACCGGGCCGCGGCGGTGGGCGCCAGGCACACCAGGACGATGCCCGCGGCCAGGGCCAGGGGGGCCGTGCCCAGGTGCAGCCAGCCGCGCAGCCGGGGCTTGGCCGCGTCCAGCAGGTCGGAGGCGGCCGCCTCGACCCGGTCGAGCGGCCCCTCGGAGGGGTCGGGGGAGACGTGCGGGTTCTCTGCTCGGGATCGGTCCTCAGACTGCACGGTCACGCTCTTCTTCGCCGCCTCTGCTCCGTGGTCGCCCGTGGGCTCCTTGCTCTGGAGAGTAACTTACGCCGACGTAGGTTACTTGGCGGTACGGATGTGGCGCTGGGCACACTCCGGGCTGGTTCCCCCTGATTGTGGGCCAGCTTTCTGGGCAGCGGTGAGGGTGAGTGGTCTAAACAGGCTCTGACCTTTGGTTTTGCTGGATCTGTGGAGCGGCTTTCCGGGGATTTTGGGGTCTGAAACCGGACAAAACGAGTGGACCATTGGTTTAAACCACTCGAACCTCTTTGACCTGCGGAAACACCAGAATAAGGGGTGTGCTGAACAAAGTTGCTGGACGGCTTCGGGTAGAGTCGCGCCATCTCAGGTCGCCCGGCCGTGAAAAGGAGTTCCCGTGCCCAAGTACGTCTACGAATTCGCCGAGGGGAACAAGGACCTCAAAGACCTCCTCGGAGGCAAGGGTGCGAACCTCGCGGAGATGACCAACCTCGGCCTACCGGTACCGCCGGGGTTCACCATCACCACCGAGGCGTGCCGGCACTACCTGGTCCACAGGGCGATGCCCCCCGGGCTGGACGCCCAGATCGAGGAGAAGCTGGCCGCGCTGGAGACGACGATGGGCAAGCGCCTGGGCCAGCCCGACGACCCGCTGCTGGTGAGCGTGCGGTCCGGCGCCAAGTTCTCCATGCCCGGCATGATGGAGACCGTCCTCAACATCGGCCTCAACGACGAGTCGGTCAGGGGCCTGGCCGCCCAGTCCGGCAACGAGCGGTTCGCCTGGGACTCCTACCGCCGCCTCATCCAGATGTTCGGCAAGACCGTGCTGGGCATCGACGGCGAACTGTTCGAGGACGCCATCGACGTGCTCAAGGCGGGCAAGGGGGTCACCGACGACCTCGACCTCAACGCCGACGACCTCGCCGGACTCGTCGTGACCTTCAAGGACATCGTGTGCGAGGCGACCGGCGCGGAGTTCCCCGCCGACCCGCGCGAGCAGATGCGCCTGGCCATCGAGGCCGTCTTCCAGTCCTGGAACGCGCCCCGCGCCGTCCTCTACCGCCGCCAGGAGCGCATCCCCGGCGACCTGGGCACCGCCGTCAACGTCTGCTCCATGGTCTTCGGCAACCTCGGCATGGACTCGGGCACCGGCGTCGCCTTCACCCGCGACCCCGCCACCGGCCAGCAGGGCGTCTATGGCGACTACCTGCAGAACGCGCAGGGCGAGGACGTCGTCGCGGGCATCCGCAACACCGTTCCGCTCTCCGAGCTGGAGCGGATCGACCCCAAGAGCTACGCCGAACTCCTCGACATCATGGAGAAGCTCGAAACGCACTACCGGGACCTGTGCGACATCGAGTTCACCATCGAGCGCGGCAAGCTGTGGATGCTGCAGACCCGCGTCGGCAAGCGCACCGCCGCGGCGGCCTTCCGCATCGCCAACCAGCTCGTCGACCAGGGGCTGATCACCCTGGAGGAGGCGGTCGGCCGGGTCACCGGCGAGCAGCTCGCCCAGCTGATGTTCCCCCGCTTCGACGAGAAGGCCGACCGCGACCGGCTGGGCCGGGGCATGAACGCCTCCCCGGGCGCGGCCGTGGGACGCGCGGTGTTCGACTCCTACACCGCCATCAAGTGGTCCCGCAGCGGCGAGCAGGTCATCCTGTGCCGCCGGGAGACCAACCCCGACGATCTGGAGGGCATGATCGCCGCGCGCGGCATCCTCACCAGCCGCGGCGGGAAGACCTCGCACGCCGCCGTGGTCGCCCGCGGCATGGGCAAGACCTGCGTGTGCGGCGCCGAGGAGCTCGACATCGACACCAAGAACCGCCGCATGGTCGCCGCCGACGGCCGGGTCGTCGAGGAGGGCGACGTCATCTCCATCGACGGCACCAGCGGAGAGGTGTTCCTCGGCGAGGTCCCGGTCGTGGCCTCCCCGGTCGTGCGCTACTTCGAGGGCGAGCTCGACCCCGCCTCCGCCGAGGCCGACGAGCTGGTCCGCGCGGTGCACCGGTTCATGCGGTACGCCGACGCCGCGCGCCGCATGGACGTGCGGGCCAACGCCGACACCCCCGCCGACGCCGCCCGCGCCCGCCGCATGGGTGCCCAGGGCATCGGCCTGTGCCGCACCGAGCACATGTTCCTCGGCGACCGCCGCCCCCTGGTCGAGCGGCTCATCCTCGCCGACACCGACAAGGAGCGCGAGGAGTCCCTGGCCGCCCTGCTGCCGCTGCAGCGCGAGGACTTCACCGGCATCTTCGAGGCCATGGACGGGCTGCCCGTCACCGTGCGCCTGCTCGACCCGCCGCTGCACGAGTTCCTGCCCGACATCACCGAGCTGTCGGTGCGCGTGGCGGTGGCCGAGGCGCGCGGCGAGGAGCACGAGGGCGACCTGCGGCTGCTCCAGGCCGTGCACCGGCTGCACGAGCAGAACCCGATGCTGGGCCTGCGCGGCGTCCGCCTCGGCCTGGTGGTGCCCGGCCTGTTCACCATGCAGGTCCGCGCGATCGCGGAGGCCGCCGCCGAACGGGTCAAGCAGGGCGGCCGCCCCCGTCCCGAGATCATGATCCCGCTGGTCGGCACCGTCCAGGAGCTGGAGATCATCCGCGACGAGGCGGTACGGGTCGTGCGCGAGGTCGCCGCGGAGCACGGGGTCGAACTCGACTTCCCGATCGGCACCATGATCGAGCTGCCCCGCGCGGCGCTGACCGCCGGGCAGATCGCGGAGAGCGCCGAGTTCTTCTCCTTCGGCACCAACGACCTCACCCAGACCACGTGGGGCTTCTCCCGGGACGACGTGGAGGCGTCCTTCTTCTCCAACTACCTGGAGAAGGGCGTGTTCGGCGTCTCCCCGTTCGAGTCGCTGGACGTCGACGGCGTGGGACGGCTGGTCCGCATCGCCGCGGAGGAGGGCCGCGCCACCCGCCCCGGCCTCAAGCTCGGCGTCTGCGGCGAGCACGGCGGCGACCCGGTCTCGGTGCACTTCTTCCACGAGGTGGGGCTGGACTACGTCTCCTGCTCCCCGTTCCGGGTCCCCGTCGCCCGACTGGAGGCGGGACGGGCCGCGGCCAGGTAGGACCTGCTGACGCCCCCTTAGACGCTCCGAACGCGCCCCGGGTTCGCCGCCCGGGGCGCGAAGGCCGCATATGGCTGATGCTGGACATTCGGGTGTTTTGGTTGTGACCTTCTCGTAGCATTGGTGCCGGGAAGCGGGTGTCCCGGGCAGGTCCCGGCTTCGCGACCCCGGTCGGGCGTCCAACCGCACGGTGCGCGCCGTGGCCGTCCGTCCCCGCAGACGCCCGAGGGCCGCCCGGCGCCGCCCGCACGACCCGGGGAGCGGGTACCGCGCGACCGTGCTCGATCAGCCAGGGGGTGAAGGTGCGCACGACCGGTGACGGACCCGAGAAGGGGCAGCGGGACGGGCACGACGAGGCCACCCGGGTGTTCGCCCGGACCCCTCCGGCCTTCGAGGAGACCGCCCGGTTCGTCCGCGGCGACGGGGACGAGCGCCCCGACGACGACCGGGCCCGCACGTTCGTCCGGCCCGCCGGGGGCTTCGGGGCCGCCGCCCCGCCGCCCGCCGACCAGGCCACCCGGCCGTTCGTCCGGGAGGACGTCCCCGCCACCGGGGAGCCGCTCCGCCGGGCCGCCTCCGACGATCCGGACGAGGACGCCGGACAGAGCCGCCCCCCGCGGCGGAAGAGACGCCGCCGGAGGCGGCCGCGCAGCCTGGGCCGGATCCTGCTGCGCACCCTCGCGCTGATCGTGCTCGTCGTGGTCATGCTGCCCTTCGCCACCTGGGGCTGGGTCTGGTACACCGCGCGCCAGGACGAGCGTCCCCCCTCCGACGCGATCGTGGTGCTGGGCGCCAGCCAGTACAACGGCCGCCCCTCCCCCGTCTTCGAGGCCCGGCTGCGGCACGCCGCCGACCTGTACACCGAGGGGGTGGCGCCCGTCGTGGTCACCGTCGGCGGCAACCAGCCGGGCGACAACTTCACCGAGGGGGGCAGCGGCGCCCGCTGGCTGGTCGAGCAGGGCCTGCCCGAGGACAGCGTCGTCCCCATCGGGGAGGGCGCCGACACCCTGGAGAGCCTGGAACTGGTGGCCCGGACCTTCGAGGAGCGGGGCTGGCGCACCGCCGTGATCGTCAGCGACCCCTGGCACTCGCTGCGCTCCCGGGAGATGGCCGAGGACTTCGGCATCGAGGCGGCCACCTCCCCAGCCCGGTCGGGGCCCGCCGTGCTCGAACGCGAGACCCAGCTGTGGTACATCACCCGGGAGACCGCCTCGCTGTGGCACTACTGGGTCTTCGGGGAGAGCGCCACGGTCCGCGTCGACGCGCTGTGAGCCGGCCGCGGCGCGCCCGGGAAAGAGCGGACTTCCGGCCCGGACGTCCCTAGAGTGGGGCGGAGGACACCGAAGCGCCGTGGGGACACGCATGGTCGACATCCCGGACCGCGGCTACGGCGACCACGACCGGAGCAGGTGGGTCGCGGAGCCGCCCAAGAGGCGGTCCCGAGGCGATTTCGAACGGGACCGCGCCCGCGTCCTGCACAGCTTCGCGCTGCGCAGGCTCGCCGCCAAGACCCAGGTGGCCCAGCCGGGGGTCAGCGACTTCCCGCGCACCCGGCTCACCCACTCGCTGGAGTGCGCCCAGATCGGGCGGGAGCTCGGCGGCGCTCTCGGCTGCGACCCGGACCTGGTGGAAGCGGCCTGCCTGGCCCACGACCTGGGGCATCCGCCGTTCGGGCACAACGGGGAGGCCGCCCTGGACGCGGCCGCGCGCCCCTGCGGGGGCTTCGAGGGCAACGCGCAGAGCCTGCGGCTGCTCACCCGGCTGGAGGCCAAGGTCAGCGCGCCCGACGGACGCAGCGCCGGACTCAACCTGACCCGGGCGACCCTGGACGCCACCCTCAAGTACCCCTGGCGGCGCGGCGAGGGGGAACGGTTCCGGAAGTTCAACGCCTACGCCGAGGACGGCGACGTCCTCGACTGGGTGCGCCGGGGCGCCCCCGAGGGGCGCACCTGCTTCGAGGCGCAGGTCATGGACTGGGCCGACGACGTGGCCTACTCGGTGCACGACCTGGAGGACGGGCTGTACTCCGGGCAGATCCGGCTGGCGGCGCTGCGCAGCCCGGTCGAGCGCGGCCGGGTGTGCGCGATCGCGGCCGCGCGCTACTGCGACGCCGGGACGGCGGAACTGGAGGAGGTCTTCGAGCGGCTCCTGGCCCAGGACTTCTGGCCCGGCTCGCTCACCGGCGACCTGCCCTCGCTGGCGGCGCTGAAGAACCTCACCAGCGAGCTGATCGGCCGGTTCTGCCGTGCCGCGGAGCGGGCCACCCGGGAGGCCTACGGGACGGCGCCGCTGGTCCGCTACACCGCCGAACTGGTGGTGCCGCGCCGCCAGCGGCTGGAGTGCGCGCTGCTCAAGGCGGTGACCGCGCACTACGTGTTCCCCGGGGACGACAGCCGCCGCTACGAGCAGGAGCGGAAGGTGGTCACCGAACTGGTCGAGGCGGTCGCCGCGGGCGCGCCCCGCACCCTGGAGCCGCCGTTCCGGGCGGACTACGCGGCGGCCCGCGACGACGCCGCCGCGCTGCGGGTGGTGATCGACCAGGTGGCCTCGCTCACCGACACCTCCGCCCGGGCCTGGCACGCCCGGCTGTGCTGAGCAGCCCGCGGGCGGCGGGGAGGCGGCCGGGCGCGGCCGGACCGACCGCCGGGCGGGAGCCGCCCGAAGCCCCCCGCGCTCCGCGGGGCCGCCGCCCCCGCGGCCCCGTCCGGCGGGACGACTACCCTGAACTCCTGTGGCAGGTCGAATCAGAGACGAAGACGTCGCCCTGGTCAGGGAGCGCTCCCCCATCGCCGACGTGGTCGGCGAGTACCTCCAGCTCCGCAACGCCGGGGGCGGCTCCCTGAAGGGCCTGTGCCCCTTCCACGACGAGAAGACCCCCTCGTTCAACGTCACCCCGGCCCGCAACCTCTGGTACTGCTTCGGCTGCGGGGAGGGCGGGGACGTCATCTCCTTCATCCAGCGGATCGAGCACCTGGGGTTCGCGGAGGCCGTCGAGCACCTGGCGCGCGCGGCGGGCATCCAGCTCCGCTACGAGCAGGGCGGCTACGTGCCCCGCAACGAGCAGGGGCAGCGCCAGCGGCTGGTCGAGGCGCACCGGGCCGCCGCGGAGTTCTACGCCGAGCAGCTGCTGAGCCCGCAGGCGCAGGCGGGCCGCCGCTTCCTCGCCGAACGCGGGTTCACCCGCGCCGACGCCGAACGCTTCGGGGTCGGCTACGCTCCCCCCGGCTGGGAGGCGCTCACCACCCACCTGCGCAAGAAGGGCTTCACCGACGCCGAGATCGTGCTCGGCGGACTGGCCAGCCAGGGACGGCGCGGCCCCTACGACCGGTTCCGCGGCCGCCTGGTGTGGCCGGTGCGCGACGTCACCGGGGAGGTCGTCGGCTTCGGCGCGCGCAAGCTCGACCCCGACGACAACGGCCCCAAGTACCTCAACACCCCCGAGACCCCGCTGTTCAAGAAGGGCAGCCTGCTGTACGGGCTGGACCTGGCCAAGAAGGAGATCGCCCGGCAGCGGCAGGCCGTGGTCGTGGAGGGCTACACCGACGTGATGGCCTGCCACCTGGCCGGGGTCACCACCGCCATCGCCACCTGCGGCACCTCCTTCGGCGAGGAGCACCTGAAGATCCTGCGCCGGCTGCTGCTGGGCCGCTCGGAGTTCGGCGGCGAGGTCGTCTTCACCTTCGACGGGGACAAGGCCGGACGCAACGCGGCCCTGCGCGCCTTCGCCGAGGAGCACGGGTTCGCCTCGGAGACCTTCGTCGCCGTGCAGCCCGACGGGCTCGACCCGTGCGACCTGCGCGTGCAGCGCGGCGACGGGGCCGTGCGCGACCTGATCGCGGCCAAGCAGCCGCTCTACGAGTTCATGATCCGCAGCAAGTTCGAGGGGCACAACCTCGACACCCCCGAGGGGCGGCTGGCCGCGCTGGACGCGGCGGCCCCCATCGTGGCGAGCATCCGCAACGCCGGGGTGCGCAAACTCTACGGGGTCAGCCTGGACCGCTGGCTGGGCATCATGGACGAGGAGTTCGTCAGCAGGCGGGTCCGCGAGCACATGCGGCGCGCCCGCTCCGGAGGCAGGCCCGAGCGGCGCCCGGCCCAGGCGGCGCCCGCTCCCGACTACGACCCGCGCGACCCCTCGGTGCAGCGGGAGCGGCTGGCCCTCAAGCTCGCGGTGCAGCACCCCCTGCTGTGCACCGGCTTCGACCAGCTCGACGCGGAGGTGTTCACCGTCGAGCGGCACCGCGAGGTGTTCGACCTCATCCGGCAGCAGGGCGGGACCGCCGGGGTGCAGGACCCGGCGCGGTGGGCCGGACAGTTGCGCGAGGCCGCCCGCACCGACGCGCAGCGCGCCTTCCTCACCCAGCTGGCGGTGGAACCGATCGAGGTCTACGGGGAACTCGACGAACAGCGGGCCCAGGAGATCATCGGCACAATCAGAATTCATTCCATCAACCGTCGGATCACAAACCTCAAATCGCGCCTGGGCCGGCTCGATCCGATGGCCGAAGCCGATGAATACCAGCGGGTTTTTGCCGAACTCATGGCTGTTGAACAGCGTAAACGCATGATGCGGGAGCGTTTTGGGGGAGCCGTGTGACACAAAGGTGACAAAATTCAATCCCTCTTTCCTTGAAAAACGGGGGCACACTGTAAGGGTGGCTTTCTCGGTGCTACCCAACAGAACGCCGCCGGTGCGGGGCACGGCGGCCCCGGCCGCGGACGCGGGAGGCGGACCGCCGGCCGGCTCCACGACCACCCTGGACCGCGACGGCGTCCCGGTCGAGGCGGTCGACCTGACGGCGGAGGGCCCGGAGCAGTACCGCGACGACATCGCGGAGCGGCTCGGGCAGCGCGCCTCCCCCGGCGACCTCGTCCGCGTCTACCTGCGCGAGATCGGCCGGGTCCCGCTGCTCACGGCCGCGGAGGAGGTGGAGCTCGCCAAGGCCATCGAGGCCGGACTGTACGCCGAGCAGAAGCTGCGTGCCGCACGCACCGGCCCGGTCCCCCCGCAGTACGACCCCGACTGGTTCGCCGACCTGGGCGAACTGGTCCGCGAGGGCGAGATCGCCAAACGGCGGCTCATCGAGGCCAACCTGCGCCTGGTGGTCTCCATCGCCAAGCGCTACCTGGGGCGCGGCCTGGCCCTGCTCGACCTGGTCCAGGAGGGCAACCTGGGGCTGATCCGCGCGGTGGAGAAGTTCGACTACGCCCGCGGGTACAAGTTCTCCACCTACGCCACCTGGTGGATCCGCCAGGCGATCACCCGCGCCATCGCCGACCAGGCCCGCACCATCCGCGTCCCGGTGCACATGGTGGAGAGCATCAACAAGCTGGCCCGCACCCGCCGCCGCCTGCACCAGGAGTGGGGCCGCGAGCCGACGCTGGAGGAGCTCTCCCGCGAACTGAACCTCGACAACGAGCGCGTCGTGGAGATCCAGCGCGTCTCCCAGGAGCCGATCTCCCTGTACACGCCGGTCGGCGAGGAGGAGTCCGCGTTCGGCGACTTCATCGAGGACTCCGACGCGGTGCCGCCGGTGGAGGCCGCGGCGTTCGTCCTGCTCCAGGACCAGTTGGCCGAGGTGCTGGGCGGACTCTCCGAACGCGAGCAGCGGGTCATCACGCTCCGCTACGGCCTGGCCGACGGCAGGCCGCGCACCCTGGAGGAGGTGGGGCGGAAGTTCGGGGTCACCCGCGAACGCATCCGGCAGATCGAGTCCAAAACGCTCGCCAAACTGCGGCAGCCCTCCCGGGCCCAGATACTCCGCGACTATCTGGGATGAGCCGTCCGCAATGGCGGGCGGTTGGGTTGCGGCCACACCAAAAACACATCTGACGGCGTTTTCTGCGGAGTCGTTCCGTCACCGAGCGGATACGTTGGGGGCATGACGGGTCGCCACCGGATTCTCCTCACACGGCAGCGTCCAACCGCGTTCACGTCGCTGGTCCTGCTGGTGGCCGGCAGCGTGGTAGTCCTGCTCGGCGGGATCGTCGCGGTCACGCTCGCGGGACAGTTGTCGGGCTCGCGCGACGCGTCGGCCAGGGAGCGCATGGCCTACTTCGCGGACTGGAACACCGCCAACCGCGGCTACACCATCAAGGACGTCGACGACAGCGGCGCCGCCGCGCTCCTGGACCGGTTGATCTGGGCGTTCGGGGACGTCAACGAGGAGGGGGAGTGCCACGTCCCCACCGACACCGACCAGCCGTGGCAGCTCTTCCAGCGCCGCTACGAGGCGGAGGAGAGCGTGGACGGCCAGGCCGACACCTACGAGCAGCCGCTCGCCGGCAGCCTCAACCAGTTGCGCAAACTCCAGGAGAAGCACCCCCACCTGCGGGCCAGCATCTCGCTGGGCGGGTGGAACTGGTCGACGCACTTCTCCGAGGCGGTGCGCACCGAGGAGTCGCGTGAGCGCTTCGTCGCCTCCTGCATCGACCTGTGGCTGCGCGGCGACCTGCCGCGGCTGGAGGGGGAGCCGCAGGGCGGCGAGGGGGTCGCCGCGGGCCTCTTCGACGGCGTCGACCTGGACTGGGAGTGGCCGGGCGGCAACGGGCACCCCGACAACGTGGAGCACCCCGACGACAAGCGGAACTTCACCCTCGTGGTGCGGGAGTTCCGCAGGCAGCTGGACGCCCTGGAGGTCGAGACCGGCCGGGAGTACACCCTGTCGGCGTCGCTGAGCCACGACCCGACGATCATGCGGGACAGCTACGAGCCCGAGATATTCGCCTACCTGGACTTCGCGACGGTGCAGGGGTACGACTTCACCGGGTCGTGGAAGGAGACCACCGGCCACCACGCGCAGCTGTACGCGCCCTCGGACGACCCCGACCAGCCCAGCGTGGACCGGGCGGTGCGGCAGTACCTCGAATACGGGCTGCCCGCGGACAAGCTGGTGCTGGGGATCCCCGGCTACGGCCGCGGCTGGAGCGGGGTGCCCCCCGGCCCGGACGCCGACGGGTGGTCCGTCCGGGCCGAGCAGGGCGCCGACGGCGACTACGGCGAGGCGACCGACGCCTACGAGACCCTGGAACAGCTCACCGGTGAACGCTTCTTCGACCGCGCGACCGGCACCCAGTGGGTCTACGACGGCGACGAGTGGTGGTCCTACGACACCCCCGAGGTGGTCCGTCTCAAAGGCGAGTACGCCATCGACCGCGGACTGCGCGGCCTCGTGCTGTGGAACCTGGACATGGACCCGGAGGGCGAACTGGTCGCCGCGATGGCGGAGGCGCTGCGCTGAGCGTCCGCGCCGTCACTTCCGCGTGAACCGGCGGAGCCCCGCGCCCGATTGCCACAGGTCGATGACCAGGGTGTCGCCGTCCACCGAGGTCAGCACGGCGTCGCGGAGGTCCAGCCGGAACAGGTGGAACGGCCCGGGCGGGACGCCGGTCCGGCGGAAGTCCTCGATCACGTCGGGGTCGGTCACCTCCACGGCGACCCCCGACACCTTGGCGTCACCGCCCGTCATCGCGGCGTCGCCGGGGTTGGCGTGCAGCGCGAACCGTCCGTCGCGCCGCAGGTCCAGGGCCTTGACCGCGCCGGGCATCGACCCGAGCACGAGGTCGGGGCCGTAGAAGGCCACCTCGGTGCCGCTGACCCGGGGCGAGCCGTCGGCGCGGAGGGTGGCCAGGACGTGGTGCTGGTGGGCCTCGAAGCGGGCGCGGACCGCCGAAGCGAGCCGCGGCGCCTCGGCCGCGAAGGATTCCCAGTTCGTCATGGGAGGGAGTGTCCCCGTCTTTCCTGACATCCTCTGTCAGGTAGGACGGCGTCGGCGGTCTCAGACGCCCATCTGCTCCCGCAGGCGTGCCAGGGCCTGCGCGCAGCGCCTGCGGACCTCGGGGGAGTCGGGGTCCACGCCCTCGTCGTAGCGGAGCCGCCAGGCGATCTCGGTGCCGCCGGGGGCGCGGCGCGCGGTGAGCCGCACGCCGGGGGAGCCCTCCTCCTCCGACAGCAGCGGCACGTGCCGGGAGACCACGATGGTGGCGGTGACCCGCTCGTAGACGGCCTGGGCCAGCCGGCCGGGGGCGGGCAGGGGGACGGTCTGCTCGGGTTCGCCCTCCACGGTGAGCGCCAGGCCGACGTCGTTCCAACCGGCGCGGTCGACGCGCTCCCACGGCACCCGCCGCCCGTCGGGCAGGTGCAGGGCGGCGGTGGTGGCCACCACCGCCGCCGCCCGGTCCCCGGTCAGGGCGTGGGCGATCACCCGTTCTCCCGGGGCGAGGACGAGTCGGGCGCGGATCTCGGGGGGCAGGGCGTGCCGGCGCAGCCATCGCAGCATGGCCCCCACCGTAGTCCGCGTCCGGGGACGGTGCGGACGGGGCCGCTCAGTCCCGCACCGCGCTGTCGGGCGCGGCCGCGGCGGCTTCGACCCGGTCCAGTTCGGCCTCCTCCTCCGGGGTGGGCCGGGCGAGGAAGTCGCGCACCGAGGCGACCGGGACCTTCTCGGAGAGCTTGGCGTAGGCGGTCCTCCCGGCGCTGGTCACCTGGTCCCGCACCAGGCCGGCGGTCTCCTGCACGGCCGGGTGCTCGGCGACGCCGCGTGCGAACCGGGCGATCTGCTCGTAGCGCTCCCGTCCGGCCTTGGCTCCGAGGACGTACCCGACGGCGAGCCCGGCAACGAAGGCGATCCGATAGCGCATGCGGTCCTCCCGAGGTGATGGGTCTGTGCCGTGCTCAACGCTACCCGCAGCGGTCGCCGCACGACGGGAGGCGACGGCGGCGCCCTCCCACCGTGCCGGAGGAAAACCTGTCACGACCACTGCGCCGAGTGCGCTAACCTATTCATGTCGCTGCGGGGAACACCCCCGGACGCGGCGAACGCGATCCCGCGTAGCTCAATTGGCAGAGCAGCCGGCTGTTAACCGGCAGGTTATTGGTTCGAGTCCAATCGCGGGAGCCACGCAGGCGCCATCGGAATCCGCTCGTGAAGCCGGTCCGGTGGGGCTTCGGCAGAGTTCCTGGAGCAGGTCCTTTCCGGTACGGAAAGGGCCTGTCTTGTTTTTCCGGCTCCCCGCAGCGCCGCCGCCACCGCCGGCCGGGCGCTTTTCGGCGTACCGAATCCCCAAGCGTTCTCCCAGCCCAGGCCCGCCGTGGTGCCGCGGGCGGGTCCGTCACCCGTCCGGGCCAGTGACCTCGGAGTGCCTGCCTTTCGGGAGGAGCGCGAGCAGGCGGTGGAGGCGTTCACCGCCGAGTTCCTGCTCCCCCGGACCAGGGTGCGGGCGGTCGCGGGGGAAGACGACGCGTCGGCGCGCCGCCAGGCTCTGGTGCGCTTGGCGGCGGTCTACCGGGTCTCCTGGAGTCTTGCCGTCGCCCACCTCAGACGTACCGGGCTGGTGGACGCCGAGGAGTTGCGTGCGCTGCGGACCCGACGGCCCACGGACGCCGAATTCCGGGACGCGGTGGGGTGGAAGCCCCAGCCGGACCTCGCCTCGGTGCGGGTTTCTCCCCGCTACGCCTCAGCGGTGATGGCGGCCCCGCGTGCGGAGCGGATCCCCCCCGCACGCGCCGTGGAGATGATGCGCGGCCAGGTCCCGATCGAAGAACTCACTGAGGAAGCAGCTGATGGAATCCCTCCGCCCCACTGCTGTTCCATGCTTCCCCGCTGCTGCACTCCGCCAAGGCGGACCGTCTCGACGTTCTCGGGGATCTGCTCAGCGGATTCGTCGCGCTGACGACCAGGGCCGTGATCGACGAGATCGGCCGTCACGACGCGGACGCGCGGACAGCGGTCGTCAGTGCCCCGTGGATCTCGGTGGTCCATGGCGACTCGCTGGAACTGCTCGCCGCCTACGGAGTGTGGAGCGGGCGCAGGAGACCGACCGACGACCGCACTGTGCGCCTGTGCCGAGGTCAACGGCGGCACGCTGGTGCTGGACGACCGGGCGGCCCGCAGGGTCGCGCGGCGGCGCGGCCTGGCCGTCCGGGGCGCGCCGCCGGGCTGGTCGCCGACGCGTGCCGGCGGGGAAGGTGCACGGTCACGAACGCCTCGGTGCTCGTGGACGACCTCCACGCCACGGGGATGCGGCTCCCTTTTCCCCGGGGCGGATCCGAGTCGTGGGCCCGGGAGAAGAAACTGCTCGGGTGAGCTGAGCAGCGGATGCCGAGGCCCCTCCCGGTGCGGGAGGGGCCTGCTTCGTGTGCGCTCCACCGGGAGTGCCGGACGCACCCGTTTCCGTTCCGCGCGCCCTCCCGCCGGGGCCGCGCTGCCGCCTCCCCGCGCCGGGGCGGGCGTGGTGAGAGTGGTCACGATCGCTCTTCGTGATTTGAAGAATTCTTCATTTTCAGACATTCTTAGGCAGGCAATCCCCCCATAACACCTCAAAAGTTGGAAGAAGGTCGATCGTGCCGGTACCGCTCTATCAGGCCAAAGCGGATTTTTTTCGGACGCTCGGCCACCCCGTTCGCATCCGGGTCCTGGAACTGCTCCAGGACGGTCCGCGACCCGTCCACGAACTGCTCGCCGACATCGGGGTGGAGGCGTCCAACCTCTCCCAGCAGTTGGCGGTGCTGCGCCGCACCGGTCTGGTGGTCTCCCGGCGCGAGGGCAGCGTCGTGCGCTACGAGCTGAGCACCCCGCAGGTGGTGGACCTGCTGCGGGCTGCCCGCACCATCCTCACCAGCATGCTCGCCGACCAGGGTGAACTGCTGGCCGAACTGCGCGAGGCCCAGCGGGAGGAGCAGCGGTGAAAACTCCCTCCCCGCGCGGCGCCGCCCTGCGCGCCGCCCTGGGCCGCGTCACCGGGCTGCTCCCGGCCCGCGCGGACCTGGCCCGCATGCGGCACGCCCCCGGACGCAACCTGCTGGCGGGGCTGACCGTCGCCGTCGTCGCGCTCCCGCTCGCCCTGGGCTTCGGCATCTCCTCCGGCCTGGGGGCGCAGGCCGGGCTGGTCACCGCGATCGTCGCGGGCGCGATCGCCGCGTTCTTCGGCGGCTCCAACCTCCAGGTGTCGGGCCCCACCGGCGCGATGACGGTGGTGCTGGTGCCCATCGTCGCCCAGCACGGCGCCTCCGGGGTGCTCACCGTCGGCCTCATCGCGGGCGTGATGCTCGTCCTGCTGGCCGTGCTGCGCGCGGGCCGCTACGTCCGCTACATCCCCGCCTCGGTGGTGGAGGGCTTCACCGTCGGCATCGCCGCGGTCATCGCCCTGCAGCAGGTGCCCGCCGCGCTCGGCGTGCCCACCCCGGAGGGGGAGAAGGTGCTCCTGGTGGCGTGGGAGGCGGTGCGCGAGTTCGCCGCCCACCCGCACTGGACGGCGCTGGGGATCGCCGTCGGCGTGGCCGCGGTGATGCTGGTCGGCGCCCGGTGGCGGCCCACGGTCCCGTTCTCGCTGCTGGCCGTCGCGGCGGCCACCCTGCTCGTGGAGGTCACGCCCCTGGAGGCGGAGCGGATCGGCGACCTCCCGGCGGGACTGCCCGCCCCCTCCCTCGGCTTCCTCGACCTGTCCCAGGTGAGCGCGCTGGTGGCGCCCGCCGCGGCGGTGGCGGCCCTGGCCGCGCTGGAGTCGCTGCTGTCGGCCACGGTCGCCGACGGCATGAGCGTCAACCAGCGCCACGACCCCGACCGGGAACTGTTCGGCCAAGGACTGGCCAACATCGCCTCCCCGCTGTTCGGCGGAGTCCCGGCGACCGCGGCCATCGCCCGCACCGCCGTCAACGTGCGCTCCGGGGCGAGCTCCCGGCTGGCGGCGCTCACCCACGCCCTGATCCTCGCCGGAATCGTGTACGCGGCCGCGCCCCTGGTGGAGCGCATTCCGCTGGCCGCGCTGGCCGGGGTGCTGCTGGCCACGGCGGTGCGCATGGTCGAGGTCGGCTCGGTGCGGGCCATGCTCCGCGCCACCCGGTCCGACGCCTTCGTGCTGGTGCTCACCGCGGTGGCCACCCTCGCCGTGGACCTGGTGGTCGCGGTCCTGGTCGGCATGCTCGTCGCGGGCACCCTCGCCCTGGTCGCGCTGGCCCGCAACGCCAGCCTCGACCAGGAGGAGCTGGCGCGGCACCTGCCCCCGGGCGACCACACCGAGGCCGAGCGCGCGCTGCTGGCCGAGCACATCGTCGCCTACCGGCTCGACGGCCCGCTGTTCTTCGCCGCCGCCCACCGGTTCCTGCTGCAACTCAGCGAGGTCGCCGACGTGCAGGTGGTCATCCTGCGCATGGCCCGGGTCAGCACGATCGACGCCACCGGGGCGCGGGTCCTCGGCGACGTCGTGGACCGGCTCCGGGCGCGCGGCATCACCGTCATGGTGTCCGGTCTGCGCCCCGGCCAGCTGCGCCCGCTGGAGTCGCTGGGCACCCTGCCCCGGCTGCGGGAGGAGGGCTGCGTCTTCGCCACCACGCCCGAGGCCATCGACGCGGCCCTGGCCATGCTGCACCGCAACGGGATGTTCCCGGAGCGGCACCGCCCGGCGCAGGAGGGGCAGCCGCTCGACCGGGTCAGCGCCGAGGGGAGGGGACCGAGGTGACCCCGGCCCCGGTGCACTCCGGTGCACGGGGGCCGGGAGGACCCCGGCGCGGGTCGGGCCGCGCGCCCGGGCCGGGGAGTCCGCCGCGGGGGACAGGGGACTACTTGCCGAAGTGCTCGACGAGCAGCTCGTTGACGATGGTCGCCTGCTCCCACGACACCAGGTGGGCGGCGTCGGGGACGATCTCCAGGCGGGCGTCGGGGATCGCCGAGGCGATCAGCTCGGACAGCTCCGGCGGGGTGGAGGGGTCCTGCTTGCCCACCACGACGAGGGTGGGCGCGCTGATCGAGGGCAGCCCCGGCCGCAGGTCCATGTGCTGGATGGCGGCGCAGCAGCCCGCGTACCCCTCGGCGGGGGTGTTCGCGACCATGTCGACGAACAGCGCCACGGTCTGCGGCTCGCGTTCGGCGTAGGCGGGGGTGAACCAGCGGCTCACCACGGTCGGGGCCAGCGCGGCCATGCCCTCGGTGCGCACCGTGTGGATGCGTTCGGCCCACCCCTCCCGGGTGCCCGGCGGCTTCGGCGAGGTGCCCAGCAGCGCCAGCCGGTCGATCCGCTCGGGGGCGTGCGCCGCCAGCCACATGCCGGTCATGCCGCCCAGCGACAGGCCCGCGAAGTGCGCGCGTTCCACTTTCAGCCGGTCGAGCAGGCGCAGCACGTCGGACCCCAGGTCGGCTATGGAGTAGGGCGCGGGCGGGACCGGGGACCCGCCGTGCCCGCGGATGTCGTGGCGGACCACCCGGAACTGCCCGGTCAGCCCCGCCATCTGCGGGTCCCACATGTCGAGGCGGCTGCCCAGCGCACCGCTGAGCACCACCACCGGCGCGTCCTCGGGACCGTCCACGGTGTAGTGCACGTCGACACTCATCGTCTTGTCATCTCCTCACGTCTGTCGGCCGGGACGGAGCGGAATCAGCCGGCGCGGCCGCGTGTTGGTGACGATCATGACCCACTGGACGCTGCACCGCACCCACACGACCGCCCGCGGCACCGTGCGCTGGGACCGATTCGGCTCCGGCGACCCCGTGGTGCTGCTGCACGGGACGCCGTTCTCCTCCTACGTCTGGCGGGATGTCGCCCGCGCCCTCGCCGCTACCCACGAGGTGTACGTATGGGACATGCTCGGGTACGGAATCTCCGAACAGCGCGACGGCCAGGACGTCTCGCTGGCCGCGCAGACGGACGTCTTCGCCGACCTGCTGGACCTGTGGGACCTGCCCGCGCCCGCGGTGGTGGCGCACGACGTCGGCGGCGCGGTGGCGCTGCGGACGCACCTGCTGCGCGGCGCCGCCTACCGGAGGCTGGCCCTGGTGGACGCGGTGGCGCTCGCCCCGTGGGGCTCCCCGTTCTTCCGCCTGGTGGGGGAGCACACGCCGGTGTTCGAGGCGCTGCCCGCGCCCCTGCACGAGGCCCTGGTGCGCGCCTACGTGTCCTCGGCCGCCCGCGGTGCGCTGCCCCCGCCGGTGCTGGACGCGCTGGTCGCGCCGTGGCTCGGGGAACGCGGGCAGGCCGCGTTCTACCGGCAGATCGCCCAGGCCGACCAGCGCCACACCGAACAGGTGCGGCCGCGCTACCCGGAACTCGACCTGCCGGTCCTGGTCTGCTGGGGGGGAGCAGGACGCCTGGATTCCGCCGGAGCGGGGCCGCGAGCTGGCCGCCCTCATCCCCGGGGCGCGGCTGCGGATACTGCGCGGCGCCGGGCACCTGGTGCAGCAGGACGCGCCCGCCCAGCTCACGGCCGCGCTCGTGGAGTTCCTGGCGGAGCGGGACGGCTGATCCGGCCGCCGCGTCCTCCCGCGCGGCACCCGGCGGGCCGCGCGGAGGCGCCGGGGCGGCCGGACGGCGCTCCGGGCGCCCGCGCGCCTTCGCCCGGGGTCAGGCGTGCAGCACCACGGCCAGCCCCTGGCCCACGCCGATGCAGATGGCGGCCAGCCCCCAGCCGCCGCCGCGGCGGCGCAGCTCGTGCGCGAGCGTGCCGAGGATGCGGGCACCGGAGGCGCCCAGGGGGTGGCCGATGGCGATGGCGCCGCCGTTGGGGTTGACGATCTCGGGGTCCAGGTCCGGCCACAGCTTCAGGCAGGCCAGCGACTGGGCGGCGAACGCCTCGTTGAGCTCCACCACGGACAGGTCGCCCCAGCCGATTCCGGCGCGGCGCAGGGCGGTCTCGGCGGCCTCGACGGGGCCGATGCCGAAGACGTCCGGGTCCACGGCGGCCACCCCGCGGCTGACGATGCGGGCCAGCGGTTCGCGGCCGACCCGTTCGGCCGCGGCGGCGTCCCCGATGAGCAGGGCGGCCGCGCCGTCGTTGAGGGGGGAGGCGTTGCCCGCGGTGATGGTGCCGTCGGGGCGGAACGCGGGTTTGAGGGAGGCCAGCTTCTCCGCCGAGGTCTCCCGGATGCTCTCGTCCCGGTCCAGCTCCGCGCCGGGCACCTGGGTGATCTCGGCGGCGAAGGTCCCCTCGGCCCACGCGCGGGCGGCGCGTTCGTGGCTGCGCAGCGCGAAGGCGTCCTGCTGGGCGCGGTCGACGCCGTACCGGGCGGCGACCTGCTCGGTGCTCTCCCCCAGGGAGACGGTCCACCGCTCGGGCATGGCCGGGTTGACCATGCGCCAGCCCAGGGTGGTGGAGTGCAGGGTCTCGTGCCCCGACGGGAAGGCCCGGGCGGGCTTGGGCAGCACCCACGGCGCCCGGCTCATCGACTCCACGCCTCCCGCCACCGCCAGGGAGGCGTCGCCCACCGCGATCGCGCGGTTGGCGGCGATCGCGGCCTCCATGCCGGAACCGCACAGCCGGTTGAGGGTCGCCCCCGGGACCGAGGTGGGCCAGCCCGCGAGCAGTGCCGCCATGCGGGCCACGTTGCGGTTGTCCTCGCCGGCGCCGTTGGCGTCGCCGAAGTAGACGTCGTCCACGGTGGCGGGGTCCAGGCCGGGGGAGCGTTCGGCGAGCGCGCGCAGCACGTGCGCGGCCAGGTCGTCGGGGCGGATGCCGGACAGGGCGCCGCCGTAGCGGCCGAAGGGGGTGCGGACCGCGTCGAGGATGTACACGTCGGTCATGGGGTCACTCCTGACTCGCCGTCGACTGGGGACGGTCAGTAACATACCGTCCAGTCAGTTTGCGAGGTGAGGCGAGTGCGGCTCCTCCGGGGGACCCGTCGGGGAACCGCGCGGACCGGAACCGGCCGCGACGCGCCGCAGCGCCGGGAGGGCCGGGCGCGCCCGCTAGCCTGGGCGGCATGACCGCCGAACGCCCCCGTGTCATCCTCAGCTGCGCCGTGTCGCTGGACGGCCGCATCGACGACGCCTCCCCCGAACGGCTGCGGCTGTCCAGCGAGGCCGACTTCGACGAGGTCGACGAACTGCGCGCGTCCTGCGACGCGATCCTGGTGGGCGCGGGGACCGTGCGCGCCGACAACCCGCGGCTGCTGGTGCGCTCCCCCGAGCGGCAGCGGCGCCGGCTCGCCGAGGGCCGCACCGCCCACCTGCGCAAGGTGGTGCTGAGCAGCAGCGGCGACCTCGACCCCGCGGCACGGATCTTCACCACCGGCGACGCCGGATGCCTGGTGTACGTCGCCGACGACGCGCTGCCCGCCGCCCGGCGGCGCCTCGCCGGCCTCGACGGCGTGGAGGCGGTCGCGGCGGGGCAGCCGGTGCGGCTCGCCGGGGTCCTGGCCGACCTGGCCCGCCGCGGGGTGCGCCGGCTCCTGGTGGAGGGCGGGACGGCGGTGCACACCGCGTTCCTCACCCACGACCTCGTCGACGAGCTGCGCCTGGCGGTCGCGCCGTTCTTCGTCGGCGACGAGCAGGCGCCCCGCTTCGTCCACCCGGGGGTGTTCCCGCACCGCCCCGAACGGCCCCTGCGGCTGGTCTCGGTCCGGAACGCGGGCGGCACGGCGGTGCTGCACTACGCGGCGGGGGAGGAGCGGTGACCCGGCCGACCGACCAGGACCTGCGCCTGCTGCGCCGGACCGTGGAGCTGTCCCGCTCCTGCCCGCCGTCGCGCACCGCGTTCTCCGTCGGCGCGCTCGTCGCCGCCGCCGACGGCACGGTCCTCGCCGACGGCTACTCCCGCCGCGACGACCCGCACGACCACGCCGAGGAGGCGGCGCTGCGGGCCCTGGCCGCCGACGACCCGCGCCTGGCCACGGCCACCCTCTACAGTTCGCTGGAGCCGTGCAGCACCCGCGCCTCCCGGTCCCGCTCGTGCACGGCCCTCATCCTGGACACCCCGATCCCCCGGGTGGTGTTCGCCTGGCGGGAGCCCGACCTGTTCGTGGACTGCGAGGGCGCCGAACTGCTGCGGGCGGCCGGGCGCGAGGTCGTGGAGGTCCCCGAACTGGCCCCGCTGGTGCGCCGGGTCAACGCCCACCTGCTCGACCGGCGGTGAGCACGCCCCCGGCCGCTTCGGGGCGCCGGGGGCGTGACGGCCGACGGCGGCGGCCGGGCGGCGGAGGGTCAGAAGGAGTCCTTGCGGTCCACCGCCGTCACGTGCACGACCGCACGGCCCTCCGCGTCGGAGGCGGCCAGGTCCACCCGGGCGCTGATCCCCCAGTCGTGGTTGCCCTCCGGGTCGTCGAAGACCTGCCGGACCTCCCAGGAGTCCTCCCGCTCCTCGATGAGCAGCAGGTGCGGGCCGCGCGCGTCGGGGCCGGTGCCCAGCGTCTCGTGCTCGGCGTGGTAGGCGGACATGGCCTCCTCCCACGCCTCGGCGTCCCAGCCGTCCTCGCCGTCCAGCTCGCCCAGCTCCCGGTAGCGGCGCAGCGCGGCCAGCTCCACCCGGCGGAACAGCTCGTTGCGCACCAGCACCCGGAAGGCGCGCTGGTTGGCGGTGACCGGCTTGGGCTTGGTCTCCACGGGAGCGTCCTCGGGCAGCTCCTCGGCCGGGTTGGTGAGCTGCTCCCACTCGTCCAGCAGGCTGGAGTCGACCTGGCGCACCAGCTCGCCCAGCCACTCGATCAGGTCGCGCAGCTCCTCGGTCTTGGCGTCCTCGGGAACCGTCTGGGTCAGCGCCTTGTAGGCGCTGGCCAGGTAGCGCAGCACCAGCCCCTCGGAGCGGGCCAGCTCGTAGTGGCCGATGTAGTCGGTGAAGGTCATCGCGCGCTCGTACATGTCGCGCACCACCGACTTGAGCTGCAGCGGGTGGTCCCCCACCCAGGGGTGGCCGCGCCGGTAGGTCTCGTAGGCGTGCTCCAGCAGCTCCTCCAGCGGCTTGGGGTAGGTGATCTCCTCCAGCCGCGCCATCCGCTCCTCGTACTCGATCCCGTCGGCCTTCATCTGCTGCACCGCCTCGCCGCGCGCCTTGTTGAGCTGGGCGGCGAGGATCTGCCGGGGGTCGTCGAGGGTGGCCTCGACCACGCTCACCACGTCCAGCGCGTAGCTGGGCGAGGCGGGGTCCAGCAGCTCGAAGGCGGCCAGCGCGAACGTGGACAGCGGCTGGTTGAGCGCGAAGTCCGGCTGCAGGTCGACGGTGAGCCGCGCGGTGCGGCCCTCGGCGTCGGGCTCCTCCAGCTTCTCCACGATCCCGCCGTCCAGCAGGGACCGGTAGATCGCGATGGCCTCGCGGATGTGGCGGCGCTGGGTTTTGCGGTCGTCGTGGTTGTCGGTGAGCAGGTGCCGCATGGCCGCGAAGCAGTCCCCGGGGCGGGCGATGACGCTCAGCAGCATCGCGTTGCTCACCTTGAACCGGGAGGTCAGCGGCTCGGGCTGGGCGTTGATCAGCTTCTCGAAGACCGCCTCGTCCCAGCCGACGAACCCCTCCGGCGGCTTCTTGCGCACCACCTTGCGCCGCTTCTTCGGGTCGTCGCCCGCCTTGGCCAGCGCCTTCTCGTTCTCCACCACGTGCTCGGGGGCCTGCGCCACCACGTTGCCGACCGTGTCGAACCCGGCCCGTCCCGCGCGGCCCGCGATCTGGTGGAACTCGCGGGCGCTGAGGCGGCGCACCCGGGAGCCGTCGTACTTGGACAGCGCGGTGAACAGCACGGTGCGGATGGGCACGTTGACGCCCACCCCCAGGGTGTCGGTGCCGCAGATGACCTTGAGCAGGCCCCGCTGCGCCAGCCGCTCCACCAGCCGCCGGTACTTGGGCAGCATGCCCGCGTGGTGCACGCCGATGCCGTGCCGCACGTAGCGGGACAGGTTGCGGCCGAACCGGGTGGTGAAGCGGAAGTTGCCGATCTCCGCGGCGATGGCCTCCTTCTCCGCCTTGGAGCACATGTTGATGCTCATCAGCGACTGGGCGCGCTCCACCGCGGCGGCCTGCGTGAAGTGCACGATGTAGATGGGGGCCTCGCGGGCCTCCAGCAGTTCCTCCAGCGTCTCGTGCAGCGGGGTGGTCCGGTAGGAGTAGAACAGCGGGACCGGGCGCTCGGCCGAGGAGACCACGCTGGTGGCGCGGCCGGTGCGGCGGGTCAGGTCCTCCTCGAAGCGGGTGACGTCGCCGAGCGTGGCCGACATGAGCAGGAACTGCGCCTGCGGCAGTTCCAGCAGCGGCACCTGCCAGGCCCAGCCCCGGTCGGGGTCGGCGTAGAAGTGGAACTCGTCCATGATGACGGTGCCGATGTCGGCGTCGGCGCCGTCGCGCAGCGCGATGTTGGCCAGCACCTCGGCGGTGCAGCACACGATGGGCGCGTCGGCGTTGACGCTGGCGTCGCCGGTCATCATGCCGACGTTCTCGGTCCCGAAGACCTCGCACAGGTCGAAGAACTTCTCCGACACCAGGGCCTTGATCGGCGCGGTGTAGAAGCTGCACTCGTCGCGGGCCAGTGCGGCGAAGATCGCGCCGGTGGCCACCAGGCTCTTGCCGGAGCCGGTGGGGGTGTTGAGGATGACGTTGGACCCCGACACCACCTCGATGAGGGCTTCCTCCTGGTGGGGGTAGAGGGTGAGCCCCCGTTCCTCGGCCCACAGCGCGAAGGCGTCGAACAGGGTGTCGGGGTCGGCGGTGCCCTTGGGGAGATGATCGATGAGGCTCACCCCTCCATACTGCCCGCTTTCCGCACCCGATCGCTCCGTCCGACGCGAAGAGGGGCCGCGCCGGACGCGGGGGCGGCGGTCCTCACGGGGTGGCTTCCGCCTCCTCGGCGCAGGAGAACACGGCGTCGACCGGCACCCCGAACACCCGGGCGATCCGGAAGGCCACCTCCAGGGAGGGGGAGTGGCGGCCCTGCTCGACGGCGATGACGGTCTGGCGGGTCACCCCCACACGCCTCGCCAGTTCCGCCTGGGTCATCTCCCCGTGCGCGAAGCGCAGGGCGCGGATGCGGTTGGTGATGCGGACCGGTCTCACCACGGCCGCAGCCCCCGGCGGCGGGCGGCGGTCCGCACTGCCGCACCGGGCGCGGCCGCGGGCCGCGCGCGTTGGTCCTCCCGTGCCATGTTCCCTCCCGGACGAGTACGGAGCCGACGCCGGGAATGTAAAAAATACCGGACACGATGTCGAATGCCTTTGACATCGCCCACGGTGGCGTCCCGGCGGGCACAGGGGTGCTGAAGTGGGATCTTCCGCCTCCCCGGGGAGCCCGGTCGCGGTGGCGGGGCGGGATTTCCGCGCCTTCGGCCCGACGGCCCCCCTGCTAGAATCGCGGACGTCCTGGCCGGTCCGTGACCGGTCTGGTGTGCGGAGCCCACCCTTCCGGGCCCGGTTTTTCGCGCGGGCCGGTAGCTCAGCTGGTCAGAGCAGGGGACTCATAATCCCTGGGTCGCGGGTTCGAGTCCCGCCCGGCCTACCCGCCGCCACCTGGTATGCAGCCGGTCCCGCTCCCAGGCGACTCCTGACAGCCGATCTGACCGCCAGCCCGCTTTTCCTCACTGGTTTCCTCACCGGCTGCCGACGATTTCCGTGACCGGTGTCCGCCAGTCGCCGGACACCTCGTGCCCGAACACGACAACGGACCCAGGGCGGTGAGACCGGCTGGCGCTCCCACGCCATCGCCGCCGCGGTGGACACCCTCATCGTGCTGAGCGTCTACGCCGGGCGCGTGGCCAAGAGCGTCGTCGGCAGCATCCACCACGGGCTGCGCGCTGACTTGCCCGCGGCCTGCTGCGCCCCGACATCGCCGTCCAGGCCGCCACGCGGCAGACCATCACCGGCATCGACGGCAACGCCACGAGCGCGCCGTGGATCGGGGTATTGCCGTCGTTCGACAGCACCGTGGTCCTGCTGCCCGGCGAGGAACCGACCCGCGGCGTCGAACAGTCCGACATCGGCGAGCCGGGCGGCCACCTGGCCTACCTCAACCCCGACGGGACGATGATGTGCTGGGACGCCCCCACCGAGGACACCGGTGGCGGGCTGGACGACGTCACCGCTGAGTAACGTCTCCTCACACTCCTGACACGCAGAAATCCCCGTCCTATGCTGGCGTCGACGGTATGACCAGCAGGACGGGGATTACTCATGAAGGACGATAGCACCATAGGCGCCCAGATCCGAGACCTGCGCCGCCGTCGCGGTCTCACCCAGGAGGACCTGGCGGCCAAGGCCGGCCTGTCACGCGACGTCATCAAGAAGATCGAGAGCGGCGGCAGCGCGCATGTCCACCTACCACGCCATCGCTCGCGCACTCGGCGTGGTCACGCTCACGTTCGCGGCCCCGCGGTCCCCAGAGCCGGTGCCCGCAGCCCACAACGACGCCGCCCTGGCCGAGATCCGCTCGGCCATCAACCCGCCCACGGGCATCGACGGACAGCCCCTGTTCAAGTTCAACGGCGATGCCGAGCCGGACCTGGGCATGCTGCGCGATGCCGTCCGCACCGTCGCGCTGGCCTACCACGGTGACCGCTACGACACGGTGGCCGAGCTCGCGCCCGCCGTGGTGCGGTCCGCCCACCAGCACGTCGCCGCCCTCGACGGCGACCAGCAGGCCGAGGCACGGCGGCTGCGCTCCGACGCGCTCGGCGCGATCGGCCGCTACCTCATCCAGATCCGCGAGCACGACCTGGCGCTGATGGCGCTGCGCGACAGCCTCGCCGACGCGCTCGCCATCGAGGACAAGTCCTTGGCCGCGGCTGCGATCAGCAGCCAGGCGTGGGCTCTCATGCGCCAAGGGCGGTTCCGGGAGGTCGAGGACCTGTGCGTCGCCGCGGCTGACCGAGTGGAGCCGCAGATCTCCAAGGCCACGCCGGACCAGCTCTCGGCGTGGGGATGGCTGATGCTGCGTGCCGCAGCCGCCGCAGCACGCAACAACCGCCCGGCCGAGGCACGCGAATACCATCGGGTCGCTGTAGCCGCAGCCGCGCCGCTGGGCCGCGAGCATGAGCACACCGTCGGCTGGCGTGCCTGGGGGCCGCTCACCGTGGCGTTGAAGGGCCCCGAGCATGAACTCGTGATGGGGGCGCCCGACCAGGCGCTGGCCCTGACCGAGCAGCTGCCCGTCGGGGTGGGCCGCACCATGCCGTCGGACTGGCACCGCCACCTGCTGGACCGCGCCCACGCCCACCTGCAGCTCGGCGACACCGACCGCGCCACCGAGATCCTCACCCGCCTGCGCGTGCAGGCGCCCGTCTGGCTGCGCTACCAGCAGACCGCACGCGAGATCACCGAGGACCTGCTGGCCGCCGCCAAGCGTATGCCCTCCGAACAGCAACGCGATCTCGCCGACTTCCTCGCTGTCACCCCATAACCGCTGACCAGCGGCGTGGGTACGTTCCGTACCCGAACGGAGAGCCCTCGTCCAGAACGGGGGCTCTTCGTCACTGGGAGTGTTCGACGACGTTTCGTAACGTCCATCTCACCGAGTCACCGAATCGACCCGCCGTGAGGTGAGACATGACGGAGCCGAGCGAGCGCGAACTCCAGCGCCTGGACCTGCTGGGACCATGGCCGACCGGAGCAGAGGATCTCGAAGCCAGCCACCCCGACTGGATGATCTGGAGATCCCGGGGGCAGGACGGCACGCACGGCCCATGGATGGCGCAGCGCTCCGAGTTCCTGACCCCCCGGCAGCAGACGCGAGGCCTGCGCTCGACCCTGACCGCGGACACGGTCGACGAGCTCGGTCGGCTGCTCGACGCCCAGGAGCGGCTGCGGGAGCAGGAGGCGTCGGATGGCTGACGACCTGCAGACGCTTCGGTCGCGTTACCCGGACTGGCTGATCACCCGGGAGGCCACCGGGCGGCTGGTGGCCGTGCACCGCACGGAGCAGCCCGACCCTCAGCGGGAGAAGGCGTTGCTCCTCACCCGAGTCACCGCGGACATGGTCGAGCAGCTCGACCCGAAGCTGCTCGTGCAGCGGTGCCTACGCGAACAGCTGCCCGGCGGGTACCCGGTGCCCCGCGGCGTCCGCTGAAGGAGGCCTTGTGGTCGCTTACGAGGTGCACGACGACACGGTGGTGGGCCCCGACGGCGAACGCCTGTCGTCCGGGGCCGTCGCGAAGCTCGCCGACCAGCTGCACCACATCGCCGGCCAGCTGGCCTACATGGAGATGCGGCGGCGTTACCCGCTCGGCTCCCTGATCCGCTACCAGCCGTTCAACCGGCGCTACACCGTCATCGGGTACGGCGTTCCGGGGTCGCTCACTCCCGAGGTACGGGCGCGACCCACGGGAGAGGACCTGGTCAGCGACCCGGTGCTGCTGCCCGTCGACCGCATCGAACCGGTCCCGTCGCCTCTCGGGGGTGAGGCGACGCCCTAAGGGCGCCCCCGCCTTCCGCTGGGACGCCCCTCCCCAACCGGCCGCCCGGCCCTCCTGCCCCTGGCCCGAGGCCGGGCGGTCAACCACAGAAGATCACTCCCGTCGACACACCGGCGGCAGGAGCTCGTATCCATAGGGAAGAACATGGCCTGGGGAAAGAAAGACACCGACGACAACAACAGCAAGAAGGACTGTGGCGCCTGCGACGGTGACGGCGGGAGCTGGGTCTACTCGGACGGACAGACGCAGGGCAAGAGCCACCAGAGGTGGGTGGCATGTCAGGCGTGCGGCGGCAGCGGGAAGGTCTGAGCATGACATTCGAAGCAGCACTGCGCGCGGCGGGGGTGTCCGACCGGGTCGCCGAGGCGTTCGCGCGGGTGCCGCGCCACCCGTTCATCCCCGACCGGATCTGGCACCGCGGCCGACCCGTGGACCGGGCCGCCGACCCGGACCGGTGGCGGCGCCTGGTCGACACCGACGACGCGGTCGTGACGCAGGTCGACGACGGCGCCGAGAACGGACCGGGCCTCCCCACGTCGTCCTCCAGCGCGCCGAGCATCATGGCCGCCATGCTGGACGCGCTGGACGTCCACCCCGGCCAATGGGTCCTGGAGATCGGCACCGGCACCGGATGGAACGCCGCGCTCCTCTGCGAACTGGTGGGGGATGCGGACCGGGTCACGACCGTCGAGGTCGACCCGGTGCTCGCCGAGCGGGCGCGGGGCGCACTGGAGGCCGCCGGATACCGGACACGGGTCGTGACCGGCGACGGTGCGGCCGGGTTCCCCGCACTCGCACCCTACGACCGGATCATCGCCACCTGCACGGTGCGGGACGTCCCGAAGGACTGGCTCGTACAGATCCGCGACGGCGGCCTGGTCGTCACCCCGTGGTCGCCCCAGCCGTCCGGCCCGGGCGGTGTGCTCGCCCGGCTCCGGGTGCGCGGCGACACCGCCGAAGGCCGGTTCATCCAAGGCCTGTCGTTCATGTGGCTGCGCGCCCAGCGCAACAGGGGCGGTACACCGCACGACCTGAACGCCACCGCCGACCAGATCCGCCCGATCGAGGCCGGGCAGGACCTCCTGCTCGACGGGACGGTCGTGCTGCCGCTGATGCTGATGCTCCCCGCTTGGCGGTTCGGCATGCGACGCAGCCCCGAGGGCATGGTGATCTGGCTCTCCGCCACCGACTCGCCGTCGTGGGCGCGGGTGTACGAGGACCGGGTCGAGCAGGGCGGGCCGCGCCGACTGTGGGACGAACTGGAGCAGGCGCACGCCTGGTGGGACCAGCGAGGCCGCCCGGGGGTCGAGGAGTTCGGGCTGACCGTCGGAGCGCGGGGCCACACGGTCTGGCTGGGCTCCCCCGACGGCCCGTCCTGGCGGCACGGGTAACCGTAGAAACGAGCGCGGCCCCCGTCCACCGTGCTGGTGGGCGGGGGCCGCGCTTCATTCAGCTGCCCGGTACCGGCCCGTACCGGCGGCGCGATCAGCGTCGGGACCGGCGCGGCTGCGGCGGGTGCCACCGCGGGGCGGTACCCCGCCACGGCCGCCCGGCCGGCACCGTGAACGCATGAGCCCAGGACTCATCATCCCTGGGTCGCGGGTTCGAGTCCCGCCCGGCCTACCTTCCGGCGGGCTCCCCGTCGTCTCCGGCAGCAGATCGCCGCCTCCTCCGTCTGCGCTCCCCGCCCAGCCGCGCCCTGTTCCGGGCCGCGGAGCCGCCGTGCCGGGCCGCCCGCCCGGTCGTCTTCCGGGCCGCGGCCGGGAGGAGTCCTCACCCGTCGCCGACGTGGCGCAGGACGCCTGCGGCGTCCGGGGCGTAGCGGGAGCTGCCGCCGCCGCGGACGGGCAGGGTGAGTCCCGCGGAGA
Source organism: Thermobifida alba (assembly GCF_023208015.1). Lineage (NCBI taxonomy): Bacteria > Bacillati > Actinomycetota > Actinomycetes > Streptosporangiales > Nocardiopsidaceae > Thermobifida > Thermobifida alba. The sequence continues at coordinate 229,914 of NZ_CP051627.1, forward strand.
GCTGCTCCTCGGACAGGCCGGACAGGTCCAGGCGCTCGCCGTCGAGGGGGCCGCCGTACAGCTCCACGACCCCGCGCCGCGGCCCGAAGAGCCCGTGGCGCCGGTGGGAGAGCGCGGCCACGGCGAAGGTGAGGACCAGGACCACTCCGGCGGCGACCGCCCACAGCGGGTGGCCGAACCGCATCCAGCCGGTCATCAGCGCGGGGACCGCCAGAAACGCGCAGAAGACGGCCTTTCTGGGGACCGCCCTGCGCGGGGCGGCCGTCTCCACCAGTCGGTTCGCCATGCTCGTGCCTCCCATCGGACCCGCGGCCCACCGGGTCGAAGGTCCCGTCCGATCTGGGACTTAGTGCCCAAACCATTAATGCACTAACTGATAGCGTGGATGTTATCCCGGGGGTTCGGGGAGCCGACACCGGGTGGGTGCAGGACCGGTCCGGACGAAGGGGGCGGGATGCGGGGCTCAGGAGTCGGCGTCGGCGCGGCCGGCGCCGGTCGCCGCCGCGTTGAGCCGGGAGAGCACGGCGTTGAGCTGGTGGAGTTCCGCGGCGTCCATGCCCAGCAGGCGCATCATCCGCTCGGGGATGTCCCGGGCCTGCTCGCGCATCTCGCGGCCGGCGGGAGTGAGGGTCACCACGAGCCGGCGCTCGTCCTCGGGGTCGCGCTCCCGGCGCACCAGGCCCGCCGCCTCCAGGCGCTTGAGCAGGGGGGAGAGGGTCGCGGAGTCCAGTTCCAGCAGGGTCGCCAACTCCTTGACCGACAGGGGGGCGAACTGCCACAGCGCCAGCATCACCAGGTACTGCGGGTGGGTCAGGCCGAGCGGGGCCAGCACCGGACGGTAGAGCGCGACCACGTTGCGCGCCGCGATCGTCAGCGCGAAGCAGACCTGGTTCTCCAGGGTCAGCGGATCGCCGATGCCGGGATCGCCGCTGCTCACAATCCTCACCCCCACTGAGGGTCCCCTCGGACCCTGTGTAGCATCCTACAAGTAATTAGTGCGCCAACTATTTGTGCGTTAATTCTTTGCTTGTCACTGCCTGTCTGGAGCGTGGCGCGTCCCGGCGGAGTCCCGCCGGGCACCCCGGGACGAGGCGGGCGACCCGAAGGGGAGATGAATCGTGGCCACACAGGTCGCGGCGGCTCCGAAGCCGTCAGTCCGGGCGCGGCCCGGCTCGAAGATCGTCGACTGGATGACGTCGACCGACCACAAGGTCCTCGGGTACCTGTACCTGATCACCTCGTTCGTGTTCTTCGTCGTCGCCGGCGTCATGGCGCTGCTGATCCGGGCCGAGCTGATGCTCCCCGGCATGCAGCTGATGAACAACGAGACCTACAACCAGCTGTTCACCATGCACGGCACGGTGATGCTGTTCCTATTCGCGACACCGCTGTTCGCGGGCTTCGCCAACGTGCTGGTGCCGCTGCAGATCGGCGCGCCCGACGTGGCCTTCCCCCGGCTCAACCAGCTCGGGTACTACCTGTTCCTGTTCGGCGGCCTGATCACGGTCTCCGGGTTCTTCACCCCCGGCGGCGCGGCGAGCTTCGGCTGGTTCGCCTACGCGCCGCTGTCGGACGCGGTGCGCTCCCCCGGCATCGGCGGCGACCTGTGGATCCTCGGACTGGCGCTGGCCGGCCTGGCCTCGATCCTGGGCGCGGTCAACTTCATCACCACGATCCTGTGCATGCGCGCGCCCGGCATGACCATGTTCCGCATGCCGATCTTCACCTGGAACGCGGCGCTGACCAGCGTGCTGATCCTGCTCACCTTCCCGGTGCTCACCGCGGCCCTCGTCGCGCTGCTCGCCGACCGGATCGTGGGCGCCCACGTCTACGACCCCGCGCACGGCGGCCCGATCCTCTACCAGCACCTGTTCTGGTTCTTCGGCCACCCGGAGGTCTACGTCCTGGCCCTGCCGTTCTTCGGCATCGCCACCGAGATCCTGCCGGTGTTCAGCCGCAAGCCGATCTTCGGCTACAAGAGCCTCATCGGCGCCACCATCGCCATCGCCGGCCTCTCCGGGACCGTGTGGGCGCACCACATGTTCCCCACCGGCGCGGTGCTGCTGCCGTTCTTCTCCTTCATGACCTTCCTCATCGCGGTGCCCACCGGCGTGAAGTTCTTCAACTGGATCGGCACCATGTGGCGCGGCCAGCTCACCTTCGAGTCCCCGATGCTGTTCACCATCGGCTTCATGGTGACCTTCCTGTTCGGCGGACTCACCGGGGTCATGCTCGCGTCCCCGCCGCTGGACTTCCACGTCGCCGACTCCTACTTCGTGGTGGCCCACTTCCACTACACCCTCTTCGGCACCGTGGTGTTCGCGATGTTCGCGGGCTTCTACTTCTGGTGGCCCAAGTTCACCGGGAAGATGCTCGACGAGACGCTGGCCAAGTGGCACTTCTGGACGCTGTTCTTCGGCTTCCACGGCACCTTCCTGGTGCAGCACTGGCTGGGCGCGGAGGGCATGCCGCGGCGCTACGCCGACTACCTGCCCAGCGACGGGTTCACGCTGCTCAACCAGATCTCGTCGGTGTCCTCCTTCGTGCTGGGCGCCTCCACCCTGGTCTTCCTCTACAACGTCTGGGTGACCCACAAGAAGGCGCCGAAGGTCACCGTGGACGACCCGTGGGGCTACGGCTGCTCCCTGGAGTGGGCGACCTCCTGCCCGCCGCCGCGGCACAACTTCACCTCGCTGCCGCGCATCCGCAGCGAGCGCCCCGCCTTCGACCTGCACCACCCCTACGCCGCCGTCGTCACCGAGCAGGCGGACGCCCCGCAGCGGAGGTGACGGCCCGCAACGCGGACCGGGCCGGGACCCGCCGCTGACCGGGTCCCGGCCCGCCGTCCGAGGCTCCGCACACCCCCGGAGACAACGGCCGGCGGCGGCCACGGGGGCCGCCGCCGGGGGGAGAGAGTGGGTCGACCCGTCGGGGACGGGGCCCTTCCCGACTAGAACGGGCAGGTGGAGCGGTACTCCTCGACGTCGCTGAGCAGGCCGGTGCGCGGTCCGGGGCAGAGGAACTGGGTGTAGCGGGTGTCCTCGTCCACGAAGCGCTTGAGCCAGGCCACGCTGTACATGCCGATGGTCTTGTTGGTGATGTTGGGCGCGAAGTGGCTCGCTCCGTCGAGCTCCAGGTAGGCCTTGTCGGTGGAGCTGGGGATGCTGTTGTAGAACGGCTTGGAGTGCAGGGTGACCGAGGCGATGGTGTCGTACTCGGCGCCGATGATCAGGGTCGGCACGGTGATGTCGCGCCAGGACTTGTTGAGGTGCCAGGGGGTCAGCGGGATGGCGGCCTTCAGGTCGGGGCGCTGGGAGGCCAGGCGCAGGGTGCCGCCGCCGCCCATGGAGTGGCCCATGACCGCCAGGCGGCTGGCGTCGATGCGGTTGCGCACCGCCGAGGAGGCGTCGGTGAGCATGTAGTCCAGCGCGGCGTTGAGCTGGCGGGCGCGGCTGTCGGGCTGGTCCAGCGTGGTGTTGGTGTCGATGGCGATCACGACGAAGCCGTGGGAGGCGATGCGCTCGCCCAGCCAGGCGATGGAGGACTGGGTGCCGGTGTAGCCGGGGGAGATGGCGATCGCGCCGTAGGTGTTGTTCTCCCGCGGGTAGTAGATGGTGCCGCCGCCGAAGCCGTCCGCGCCGAAGCGGGAGGCGCGCTCCTCGCTGACGGAGAAGGGGCCGCTGCGCGCCTCCAGCATGGACTCGGTCGGGTAGGGGCCGCGTTCGTAGGGGTTGGCGGCCTGGGCCGGAGCGGCCAGCGCCACGGTGGCGACGACCGCCGTGGCGGCCGCGGCGGTGGCCCGCAGGGCGCGGGAGAGCAGCGAGGTCTCCCGGCGGGGGGTGGTGACCGACATACTCTGTTCCTCTTCGTCTCCGGGCGGGGCCCGGCGCTGGCCGCACGCGCAGGTGTCGGCGGTGCCGGGTTCCCCGCCTGACAACAGGGGGGTGAGCTGGGCTGTTCGGGAGGGCTGCGGGACCGGCCGTCCGGGTCGCGTCCGGCGCCGGGGAACGGGCCGGACCGTTCGCCGTGGGGCTCCGAACGGTCCGCCGCCGCCCCTCCCCGGGGGGTGGAGGGCGTGGCCGCCGCGACCGGTGGACGGGGCCCGGTGCCACCCGGACCCGGGTCCCGCGGACTCCTGAACGGGGACGCTCAGCAGCCGCGGTAAGGAAACTCGGGGTTTATCAGCTCCTTATCTCGACCGCGCTGCCACTATGGGGCATCTCACAGTCACCACGCATCCGTGAAACCACCAGTGTTCACCCGAGCCTGATTCGGTTACGCCGGTTTCCGCAGGACAGGGCGGCGTCCGGTGCCGCGGGTGCGCCGCCGGGGACCGGGGAGGGGGAACAGAAGGCCGGCGGCGGCCACGTTCCGTGGCCGCCGCCGGGTGAGGGGGCGCAAAGGCCCGTGCCGTTCCTAGAACGGGCAGGTGGAGCGGTACTCGTCGACGTCGCTGAGCAGGCCGGTGCGCGGTCCGGGGCAGAGGAACTGGGTGTAGCGGGTGTCCTCGTCCACGAAGCGCTTGAGCCAGGCCACGCTGTACATGCCGATGGTCTTGTTGGTGATGTTGGGCGCGAAGTGGGTGGCGTTGTTCAGCTCCAGGTAGGCCTTGTCGGTGGAGCTGGGGATGCTGTTGTAGAACGGCTCGGAGTGCGAGCTGACCGGAGCGATGGTGTCCAGGTCCGCGCCGATGATCAGCGTCGGGACGGTGATGTCGCGCCAGGACTTGTTGAGGTGCCAGGGGGTCAGCGGGATGGCGGCCTTCAGGTCGGGGCGCTGGGAGGCCAGGCGCAGGGTGCCGCCGCCGCCCATGGAGTGGCCCATGACCGCCAGGCGGCTGGCGTCGATGCGGTTGCGCACCGAGGAAGAAGCGTCGGTGAGCATGTAGTCCAGTGCCGAGTTCAGCTGGCGGGCGCGGCTGTCCGGCTGGTCCAGCGTGGTGTTGGTGTCGATGGCGATGACCACGAAGCCGTGGGAGGCGATGCGCTCGCCCAGCCAGGCGATGGAGGACTGGGTGCCGGTGTAGCCGGGGGAGATGGCGATCGCGCCGTAGGTGTTGTTCTCCCGCGGGTAGTAGATGGTGCCGCCGCCGAAGCCGTCCGCACCCAGGCGGGAGGCGCGCTCCTCGCTGACGGAGAAGGGGCCGCTGCGCGCCTCCAGCATGGACTGGGTCGGGTTGGGGCCGCGCTCGTAGGGGTTGGCGGCCTGGGCCGGAGCGGCCAGCGCCACGGTGGCGGCCGCCGCGGCCGCCACGGCGACGGCGCGGGAGAGCAGCGACGCGCCCCGGCGGGGGGTGGTGATCGACATTCTCTGTTCCTCTTCGGTGCGGGGGCGTGACCCGGGTCCGGCCGCGCACGGTGCGCGCCGGCGGGGCGGGTCAGCCCGACAACAGGGAGTGAGCGGCACCGTCCAGGCGTCGCGCGGACCGACAATCCGGTCGCCCGGTGTCGGGCAGCGGGCCGGACCGTTCGCCGTGGGGACATCGAACGGTCCCGCCCCACCGGAACCGCGCACCCCGGGGGACCGGGGGCGGGGCCCTCGTGACCGTCGGAGCGCAGGGGAGCCGCTCCGGTGGCCGGCGGGTGTCGCGTTCCGCGCGAGCCTGGAAAGCCGTTGCGGGTGAGCCACTCAAAAAGGTTGCGGTAAAGAGACTCGGGGGTGACCGACTCCTTACCTCGGCTGCACCGCCACTATTCGTCATCGCCCGGTGACAGTGCATCCGTGAAACCACCAGTGTCCACGGAACGGCTGGTCAGCGGGGTGATTTTGGGGGAGTGGAACGGCTGCCCCGTGCCGGGGACCGGGGTGGGAGCGCTCCCGGACCCGGTGTGCGGCCACCGGGACCACCCACGGGGGCAGGAACGGGAGAAGTCCCGGAGCCCTGGGGCGGGACGGGTTACCGCGCGGCGCCGCGCCTCACTCGGGCGCGGCCGCCGGACTCCACGCGGGCACGTACAGCACCCAGGCGCGCGGATCGTCGTCGGGCCCCAACGGCAGGGCGGGCCACTCGGCCGCCCAGTCGGGCGGGTCGCCGTCCCTGGCGAGCAGCCCGAACGGGACGGTGCGCCCCAGCGCGAGCAGCTCCTCCAGGGTGTGCGTGGTGTTGTTGCCCGACGGGGCGGCCGAGGCGCACCCCGTGTAGTAGGCGACGGGGATGGCGTCGTCCCCGGTGAGCAGGCAGGGCGGGCGCAGTCCCGCCTCCCGCAGCTCGCCGGCGAGCCGGGCGTAGTCCTGGCGGGCCGCCAGGTGGACGGCGGCCCAGTGCGTCAGGATGGCCCCCTGGATGAGCAGGTGGCCGACGACCGCCACGGCCAGCCCGGTGCCCAGCACGGGGCGCAGCGCCGGGCGCGTCGACGCCCACGCGTCCCGCAGTCCGGCCGCGGCGGGCAGCATCAGCAGGGCGTGGGTCGGCAGCAGGAACCGCGGCGCCGAGTAGGAGACGAGGAACAGGTAGGTGAAGGCCGTCGACACCGCGACCACGACCGGCAGCCAGCCCACCGCCGGCCGCCGTGCCCGCTGCGCGACCGCCACCCCGAAGACCACCAGCACCACCAGGGCGATCGGCCACAGCAGCGCGGGCCAGCGCACCAGGTCCTCGGTGCAGGGGCGGCACAGCAGCGGCCCGTCCAGGGTGCTGAGCGCGTACCCCGCGCTGAGGGTCCACCCGGTGCCGCCCTGGATCTCGGCGGCCCGCGCCAGCCGCTCCGGCACGCCCCCGTAGGCCGCCTCCGCCTCCACCAGCCACGGCGCCACACCGGCCAGGGCGCCCCCGGCGACGGCCGCGACCAGCCCCGCACGCCGCCACGCCGGGACGAGCAGCGCCGCCAGCCCCAGCGGCGCGGTCAGCCAGAACGCGTCGCTGGGCCGCATCAGCCCGGCCACCGCCAGCATCACCGCCAGCCCGGCCGGCGCGGCCCGGGAGCCCGGCTCGCGGAGTGCCACCAGGAACCAGCCGACCGCGCCCACCGCGGCCATCGCCGTGTAGTGGTTGGGCATCGCCGCGGCCGCGTAGAACAGGCTCACCCACAGGCTCGCGTACCCCAGCGCCGCCAGCGGCGCCACCGAGCCGCGCGGCCACAGCCGCAGCCACGGCCAGAACGCCGCGAACATCGCGGCGGCGGCCGCCGCCGCGAGCCACAGCCGCAGCGCCACCACCGAGTCCGTCACCAGCACCACCGGCGCGGCCAGCAGCGAGACGCCCCGGGACCGGGGGGCGCTGAAGAACGCGGCGGGGTTGCGCGGGTCGTACTGGCTGACGTAGACGACCTCGTCCCAGCCCAGCCCCAGCCACGGCGGGACCAGGGTGAGCCCGGCGACGGCGAAGGCCGCGCAGACCGCGCCCAGGGCCCACGCCGCCTCGGCGCGGCCGCGCTTTCGCCCGCCGCGCGCCCGGTCGGGCGACGGACGGTCCACAGCGGCTCGGAGTACGGGTGGCACGTTCCCTCCTCGGTCGGCGGACGGGGGCCTGAGGGGGAACGCGGGGCGCGGCGGCCGCGCCCCGGACGGGCCGCGCGGGGCGCGGGTCACGGCTGGAACAGCGTCTTGACCATCCCGCCGGCCTTGCGCTGGAACGCGGCGTAGGCGCGCGGCGCCTCGGCGAGGGGGAGCCGGTGGGTGGCGAAGGAGTCCACGCCCAGCGGGTCGTCGTCGGTGAGCAGCGGCATGATCTCGTCCACCCACCGGCGGACGTTGGCCTGTCCCATGCGCACCTGGATCTGCTTGTCGAACAGGGTGAGCATGGGCAGCGGGTCGACCATGCCGCCGTAGACGCCGGACAGGGAGACGGTGCCGCCGCGCCGGACCAGGTCGATGGCGGTGAGCAGGGCGGTGAGCCGGTCCACGCCCGCGGTGCTCATCAGCCTGGTGCCCATCCCCCGGGGCAGCCGGGTGGCGAGGCGCTGCGCGGCCCTGGCCGCCGGCGCGCCGTGCGCCTCCATGCCGACGGCGTCGATGACGGCGTCGGGGCCGCGCCCGCCGGTGCGCTCCCGGATCTCCTCGACGGTGTGGTCGTCGAAGCGGAAGGTGGACACCCCGCGCCGGGCGGCCCGGTCGAGCCGCTCGGGCACCACGTCCACGCCGAAGACCTGCTCGACGCCGAGGTGCTGGGCGATGCGGCAGCACATGTCGCCGATGGGGCCCAGCCCCAGCACCGCGAGGCTGCCGCCGGGCGGGACGGCGGCGTAGCGCACCGCCTGCCACGCGGTGGGCAGCACGTCGGAGAGGTAGACGAACCGGTCGTCGGGCGGCCCCTCGGGAACCCTGATGGGGCCGTAGTCGGCGTGCGGGACGCGCAGGAACTCCGCCTGCGCGCCGGGCACGGCGCCGTAGAGGCTGGTGTAGCCGAAGAGCCGGGCGCCCATGCCCTGCTCGCGGACCTGGGTGGTCTCGCACTGGGTCTGCAGCCCCTGCTCGCACATGAAGCAGTGGCCGCAGGCGATCTGGAACGGGACGACCACCCGGTCGCCGGGGCGCAGGCCGGTCACCTCGCTGCCGACCTCCTCCACCACGCCCATCGGTTCGTGGCCGAGGAGGTCGCCCTCGTGCATGAAGGGCGCCAGCACCTCGTACAGGTGCAGGTCGGAGCCGCACAGCCCGGAGCTGGTGACGCGGATCACCGCGTCGGTGGGTTCCTGGACGGAGGGGTCGGGCACGGTCTCCACGCGCACGTCGCGCGGCCCGTGCCAGGTGAGCGCTCGCATTCTGGTCCTCTCCTCCCGCCGGCCGGTCGCGTGCGGTACGGGCGACCGGGAACGGCGCCGTCGGCCGTGTGGACGCGGTCGTCGCGTGCGGCGCCGGACCCGAGCGGGTCCGGCGCCGACGCGGGTGCGGGCCCCGGTCAGGGGCACGTCATTCGAGGACCCCCTTGACCTTGTCGGTCAGGCTCTCCCGGGGGCCGGGGGCGCGCTGGGCGCCCTTCCGCGAGCCCTGGCCGGGCACCCCGGCGAACGTGCCGTACAGCTCGGGGTCGGGCGGCGGGGCCGAGGCCGGTCCGCCCAGCGGTTCGGGGTCCTCCAGGTAGCGCAGTTCGTGCCGCTCGTCGGGCGCGGGCCGCCGCGTCCAGCCGCCCTGGGCCGCGGTGCTGCCCGCGGACAGGCCCCAGATGGTGTTGGCGTGCTCCTGGTTCTCCTCGTCGAACAGGGCGTCGGGCGCGATCGTGCCCTCCAGCCCGTCCTCCTTGAGCTCCTCGATCGCGGCCAGCCACATGTTCTGGTGCACGGTGTCGCGGGCGAGGTTGAACTTCAGCATCTCCTTCACGCCGGGGTCGTCGGTCATGTTGTACAGGCGCGCGGTCTGCAGCCGCCCCTGCGCCTCGGCGGCGACGTTGGCGTAGAAGTCGGCCAGCAGGTTGCCGCTGGCCACGATGTACTTGCCGTTCCACGGGGTGCCCGCGGAGTCGGCGGGGGTGGCCCCGCCGCCCGACACGATCGCCTGCTGCACGTCCATGCCCCCGACGACGGCCGCCACGGCCGGGTCCTTCACCGCCTCGGCCGTGGTCTCGGCGGGGGCTCCCTCCAGCAGCCGCGCCACCATCGTGGCGAGCATCTCCACGTGGCCGATCTCCTCGGTGGCCACGTCCATGATGAGGTCCTTGTACTTGCCCTCCATGCGGCAGTTCCACCCCTGGAAGAGGTACTGCATGGTCACGGTCATCTCGCCGTAGGCCCCGCCGACCAGCTCCTGGAGCTTCTTCGCGAACAGCGGGTCGGGCTTCTCCGGTCTGGCCTCGAACTGCAGGCGCTTGTCGTGACGGAACATTCCTGCTCCCTTGCCGTCGGGTGGGGACGTTCCTCCGGTCTCGGGCGTCCGAGTGACGGCGACTACCCGGGCGGCGGGGGGACGAACACGGCGCAACCGGGGATGACGGAAGTTTTCCGTGGATTTCCGTGGAGCCGCGGCGGCCGGCGGGGCGCCGGACCCGGCCCGGGCAGCGGACGGGGCCGGCGGGGAGCTGTCCCCCGCCGGCCCCGGGGCCGCGTCGGTCAGTGGTCGCCGACGAGCTGGCGGCGCAGGGTCGCCAGGATGGCGGCGAGCCGCCGCGAGACGTGCATCTGCGACAGCCCCACGATGTCGGCGATCTGCGCCTGGGTCTTGTCCCCGGCGAACCGGAGCAGCAGGATGCGCCGGTCCCGGGGGGACAGCGCGGCCAGTGCGGGACGCAGCGCCGCGTGGTCGACGACGCGCTCCAGCGCGTCGTCGAGCCCGCCCAGGGTGTCGCCCAGGGTGGCGCCGTCGTCGTCGGGACCGAACGGCACGTCCAGGGAGAGCGTGCTGTAGGCGCGGGCCGCGTCGATGAGCTCGAGGGTCTCCTCCTCGTCCATCTCCAGCAGCTCGCCCAGCTCCCGCACGGTCGGCGAGCGCCCGTGCTGCTGGGTGAACTCGGCGGTCACCCGGTTGAGTTCGGCGCGCCGCTCCTGGTACTTGCGCGGCACCCGGATCGCCCAGGTGCGGTCCCGGAAGTGCCGTTTCACCTCGCCCGTCATCATCGGCAGCGCGTAGGAGATGAACTCCTTGCCGTAGGCGGGGTTGAAGTTGCGGATCGCGTTGTACAGCCCGACCATCGCCACCTGGCGCAGGTCCTCCTCGGGCTCGCCGCGGTTGCGGTACTGGCGGGCGATGCGTCGGGCCACGGGAGCGTGCAGTTCGGTCAGCTTGAGATAGATGCGTTCGCGGGCGTCCGGGTTCTCGCGGACGCGGTCGAGTTCGTCGAGCAGCTCGCGGGTCTGACGCAGGTAGGCTTCGTCGGCGTGGCGGGTTGACCGGCCGCGCCGACTGCGTCTGCCGTCGGAGCCGCAACCGCTGTGTGAAACCGAAACGGACATTGCGAAACGTCCCCCGCAGGGTCATGGTGTGGTCCGCGCGCACTTCGGACGGGTGTGGCGACGGCGGGTCCGCTCCGCCCGGCTCGGTCGCGTCTGCCGCGGTGCGGGGCGCCTGGATGGTCTGCGGTGCCGTCGTTCCGGAAAAAACGGGTCGAAGTGGCGGATGGGATTCAGGTCCCCATTTGGACCCGGATTTCGCCACCCACTGTAAGCAAAAGATCACAGAAGGGGAACGAACGCGGCCGAAACCGGGAAGTTGTTTTGCCGGAGGACAACACGCCGGAGTTTGGGGCGTCCCGGATCGGTGAGTGGGTCTGCGCAGCGGTCACGACTGACGGGGAGGCGGCATGCAACCACGCACGGCACTGCTGGGACTGGCCACGGCCGCGGCGGCCACCGGATACGCGCTCCGGCGCGCCCGCCGGTACCGGCTGCGCGGCCGCACCGCACTGGTCACCGGGGGCTCCCGAGGGCTGGGGCTGCTGCTCGCCCGGGAGCTGGGGGCGCGCGGCTGCCGCGTCGCGGTGTGCGCCCGGGACGGCGACGAACTGCGGCGGGCCGCCACCGACCTGCGCACCCTCGGCGTCGAGACCCACCCGATCACCTGCGACCTGCGCGACCGCGACCAGGTGCGGGACATGGTCGCCGAGGCCGTCGACCGCTTCGGCGGGCTCGACGTCGTGGTCAACAACGCCGGGACCATCCACAGCGCCCCGCTGGACTCGCTGGGCGAGGCCGAGTTCGACGAGGCGATGCGGATCATGTTCTGGGCGCCCCTGTGGGTGTTCCAGGAGGCCAGACCGCACCTGCGGGGCGGGGTGCTGGTCAACATCACCTCGGTCGGCGGCAAGATCAGCCCGCCCCACCTGCTGCCCTACGCCTGCGCCAAGTTCGCGCAGGTCGGCCTCTCCGAAGGGCTCGACGCGGCGCTGACCCGCGACGGCACCCGCGTCCTCACCGTGGTGCCCGGCCTGATGCGCACCGGGTCGCCGCGCCGCGCCCACTACGCGGGCCGCCCCGCCCTGGAGTACGCCTGGTTCTCCCTGCTGGCGGGGGCCCCGCTGGTGTCGATGAACGCGGCGCGCGCGGCACGCCGGATCGTCGACGCCGTCCAGGACGGGCGGCACCACCTCACCCTCACCCCGATGGCGCGCGCCGCCACCGCCGTCCACGGGGTGGCGCCCGGCCTCACCCAGGCCGTGCTGCGCACCATGAACCGCGTGCTGCCGGGACCGGGCGACGAGGGGCCCACCAGCGGGCTGGAGGCCGCCCCCCGCGCCGACCGGTGGGGGATGCGGCTGCTCACCCGGCTCAACGACCGGGCCGGCCGCGACCTCAACCAGCTCCCCGCACAGCAGCGCGGCGGCGTCCCCCGGCCCCGCGGCGCGCGCCACCGCTCCCGCCGCTGAGCCCCGCGGCGCGGGCCCCCGCTTCACCGGGCGGAATCCGGGTAGCGGAGGAGTCCACGCAGCATCACGCGGCTTGCGGGGGAGGAGCCGACACGCCGCCGTCCGGTCCGCGCGGGAGAAGACGCCGATGGAGCACGAACCGCACATCCGGGACCTGCTGACCACGCTCAAACGCGTGGCGGGGGCCTTCAAGGCCGACGGGGTGCCGTTCGCGCTGAGCGGAGGGTTCGCGGCGTTCGCGCGCGGCGCCCCGCCGTCCCGACACGACGTCGACTTCGCGGTGCTGCCCGAGGACGCCGAACGCGCCCTGGAGGTGCTCGCCAAGGCGGGCCTCAGACCCGTCGACACCGTGGAGGACTGGCTGGTCAAAGCCCACGACGGGGAGGTCGTGGTGGACCTCATCCACAGCCCCGCCGACATCCCGGTCACGCCCGCCCTGCTGGCCCGGGCCGCCCCGCTGAAGGTCGACTCGGTGCACGTGCCGGTGCTGGACGCCACCGACCTGGTGGTCATGCGGCTGCGCGCCTTCACCGAGCACGAGTGCGACTTCTCCGGGCCGCTGGCCACCGTCCGCGCGCTGCGCGAACAGGTGGACTGGGGCCGGGTGGACGCCGAGGTCGGCGCCTCCCCGTACGCGCGGGCGTTCCTGGTGCTGCTGGGCCTCCTGGGTGTGACCGGTGGAAAGGGGAGCGCGATGCCGCACGAGCCGCCGCAGTACGCGGCGGGCCACCTCCAGCAGGCGCTGGCGGAGGACCCGCGTACCGCGGAGCAGGGAATCCGGGTGCGCGTGGTGGGGGACGACGTCTACCTGTCCGGACAGGTCTCCTGCCCGCGGCGCCGGGACAGGGTCCTGGAGGTGGCGCGGGAGCGGATGCCGGACTACCGCGTCCACGACGAACTGTCGGTGGTCCGGTTCGACGGCCCGGTCCGAGAGGAGCGACTGACATGATCACCGTCGCGGCGGTGGGCGACGTGCACCTGGACGAGGAGATGCGCGGACGCTACCGGCAGCGGCTCGGCGGGCTGGCCGACGGCGTCGACGTGCTGCTGCTCGCCGGGGACCTGACCAAGCACGGCACGGTCGGCGAGGGCAGGGTGGTCGTCGAGGAGTTCCGCGACCTGCCCGTCCCCGTCGTGGCGGTCCTCGGCAACCACGACTACCAGTCCGACGCGCAGGACAAGATCACCGAGCTGATGCGGGCCGCGGGGATCACCGTCCTGGAGGGCGAGGGCACGGTCGTCGACTGCCCGGGAGGGCGGCTCGGCATCGCCGGGGTGAAGGGCTTCGCGATGGGCTTCGCGGGCAAGTGCGCCTCGGAGTTCGGCGAACCGGAGATGAAGAGCTTCGTCCGGCACGCCCGGGTGGCGGCCGAGAAGCTGCGGGAGGCGTTCACGACGCTGGAGGCCGACACCACGGTCGCCCTCACCCACTACTCGCCGGTCAAGGACACCCTGGCCGGGGAGCCGCCGGAGATCTTCCCCTTTCTCGGCAGCTACCTGCTGGCCGAGGCCATCGACACGGCGGGGGCGACGCTGGCGGTGCACGGGCACGCCCACCGGGGCACCGAGTACGGGATGACCCCGGGCGGGGTGCGGGTGCGCAACGTCGCGCTGCCGGTCCTGGGCCGCCCCTACGCGGCGTACGGCATCGACTGACCGGCCGGTGCGGGGCCGCGTGCCCCGCGACCGGGGCCGCGCAGCGGAGCGGGGCGCGCCCCTCGCGGGCGTGCCCCGCCGGAGCGCGGGCGGGTCAGCGGCCCCCGGAGGCCTCCGACACCGCCCTGCTCACCTCGTCGGGGCCCGAGTAGCGGCGGTCGGCGACGCCGCGCAGCGCCGCCAGGACGCGGTCGGCGGCCCCGTGCTCGCGGGCGTGGCTGACGAGGGCGTCCCGGTCCGCCGGGTAGTCGATCCCGGACAGGGCCTTCTGCACCTCGACGAAGGTCGGGTCGGACATGGTCGTCGCTCCCTCCTGGACGGTTTCGGTTCTCTGCCGCGGCAGCGGCGTGCGGTCCCCGCCCGTGCCGTGCAGCCGCACGGGACCGGTGGCCAGGCGCAGGGCGAAGTGGTTGAGCGAGTGGGGCAGCGGCCGGTCCGGGCGCAGTCCGGCGGGTTCGACCAGCCGCACCTCGCGGCGCTCCAGCAGCGCGGCGAGCAGCGCGGTGACGGTGAACAGCACCAGTTCGCGGCCCGCGCACTCGGCGGGGCCGCCGCTGAACGGGACCATCCCGTCGCGTTCGGCGGTGCCGTCCAGCCAGATCTGTGGCGCGAACCGGTCGGCGTAGGGCAGCCGCTCGGGGTCGCGGTGGAAGAACGCGCTGAAGACGACGAAGGTCGTGCCCGCGGGGACGACCGCGCCGTCCCACTCGGTGTCGGCGGTGCTGTCCCGCAGGAGGGCCGGCGTGGTCGGCCACAGCCGGACCGCCTCCAGCACGGTGGCCCGCAGCCGCTCCAGCCGGGCCACTCCCTCCGCCGAGGCGGGGTTGTGCCCGCCGAGTTCGGCGCGCACCGCCTCCGCCTGCTCGGGGTGCGCGGCGAGCAGCGCGAGCGCGCGGAAGGCGGTGATCACGGCGGCGTCGAACGCGAACAGCCAGTGCGGCACCTGCCCGGCCGCGTCGACGCCGCCCGGCGCGTCCTCGGCGAACGCGCCCGCCAGGCTGTGCGGGTCGGGCCGGTCCAGGTGGCCGCGGAGCCGTTCGTCGAACCGGGCGCGCAGCCGTTCGCGCCGCGGCCGCAGGTAGAACCAGTTGGCGTCGGAACGCAGCCGCGCCAGCAGGTCGGTGAGCCTCCGGTCGTCGCGGGCCGCCCCGCCCAGCACGACGGCCCGGATCGCGTTCCACAGCGACGGCGCGAACCGGGACCAGGTCAGTTCGCCGTCGGCGCCCAGGGCGCGGTCCAGGACTTCGACCTCCTCGCGGAGCACCGGCAGGAAGGAGCCGGCCAGGGAGTGCACCCGGCGGCCGGTCTCCAGCGCCGCCTCGTGGAACTCCCGCCGCCGCTGCCGCTCCACCCCCTGGGAGATGAGCACCCCGTGCGGCTGGAAGTGCCCGAGCGCACCCCGCTTCTCCAGGCTGGCCGGGGAGAACGGCTCGGGGGAGCCGGCCAGCACCCGGCGCACCTGGCCGGGGGTGAGCAGCAGGACCGCACGCCGGCCGAACAGGTCCGCGCGGACCGGTCCGGGGCCGTGGGCGGCGCGCAGCCGCCGCAGCGTCTGCACCGCGTGCCGGTCGGCGTCCAGCGCGTCGGCCGCGGCCACGCCGCCGGGGCGCCGGACGACGACCCCCCGCAGCAGGGTGGGCAGCAGCAGGGCGGCGCCGATCCGTGCCCGCTCGGTGCGGGACGCGCGGGGCGGGGAGAGTGTCACGGTTCGCCTTCCTGGTCGTCGGACGCGGTCGTGCGGCATGCCGCTACCCGCTGATCTCCGGGTCCTCCCCGGGGCGGGGCGAGTCGGGTTTGAGCGGGTCGTGGCCCAGGCTCATCAGGGTGCGCCGCCAGGTCTCGTCGTCCGGGCGCGGCTCCACCAGCAGCGACGACACCTCGTCCACCACGGCGCGCATGGTCTGCACGTCCTCGTCGGTCAGGTCGGTGCGCCGCTTGTTCAGCACGTGGACGACGTCCCGCCCGCTGACGTCGAGGTCCAGCGAGGGGTCGGAGGCGAAGCCCTCCGGCCCCGAGGCCTCCGTCAACAGCCAGGAGCGCAGTTCGTGACCGGTCATGTTGACGAGTTCGTGGAAACGCGTCCACAGTTCGGCGGTGTCACCGCCGAGGCGGTTGTGCGCCATGTCTGCCTCCCGTGGCTGCTGCGGATCCGACGTCCGTGTCCGGTTCCGCTACCGAACACGTCCGGCCGCAAACACGCCCCGCCCGGAGCCGCGGGGTTTGCCGGCCGCTCTGGTCGGTAGCCGCGGAGACGAGGACGCGACATCGGCCGGTGCCGGGGAGGAGAGCATGGGTGTGGTGAGGTCGGCCGTGCAGGGGGCGGTGGCGGGGCTCGCGGCGACGGCGGCCATGAGCGCCGTCATGGCGGCCGCCCGCGGGGAGGGCCGGGTCGGACGGCTGCCGCCGAAACTGCTGACCCGCCGCTTCCTGCCCGGCGGACGGGAGTACACCCCCCGCCCCGGGGAGAACCTCGCGACCGCCGTGGCGCACGGGGGGTTCGGCACGGCGGCGGGCGCCGTCTTCGGCGTGCTGACCGGCGGACGGCCGCCCCGCGTCCGCACCGGCCTGGCCTACGGGCTGGGGGTGTGGCTGGCCAGCTACGAGGGCTGGGTGCCGCGGGTGACCGTGCAGCCGCCCGCGCACCGCGACGCGCCCGCCCGCACGGCCGTCATGGCGGCGGCGCACCTGGTGTACGGCTGTGCGCTGGCCGCCGTGCTGCGCCGGATGCGGCGGCCGCGCCGGTCCGCGGCGAGGCCGGTCCGCGGCGCGGTCGAGGACCCGCGGGGTCCGGACACGACAGCAGAGAGGTGAGGGACATGCCCGCCAGGGACGAACTGCCCGGCACGCTGCGGCGCTCCTCCGAGGAGGCCCAGCACACCTGGTCCGAGGCGCACGACGCGGCGGTCGAGACCTACGGCGAGGGCGAACGCGCCCACCGCACCGCCTACGCCGCGCTGAAGCACCGGTTCGAGAAGGTCGGCGACCACTGGGAGGCCAAGGAGGACAGCGGGCCGTCGGACCGGCAGGCCGCCAACCCCCGCGCCGGGCGGGGCGGCGACACCGGGACCGCCGAGGGCGTGGACGCCAAAGCCTCCCGCCGGCACCTGTACGAACGCGCCCGGGAACTGGACATCCCCGGCCGCTCCACGATGGACAAGGACGAGCTGGTGGACGCGCTGCGCAGGGAGAACCGCTCCCGCACCCGCCGGGCCCGGCAGTGACCGGGCAGCCCCGGCCGCGCCGTCACCGCAGGCTCGCGG
The DNA here is from genome assembly GCF_023208015.1 of Thermobifida alba. NCBI lineage: Bacteria > Bacillati > Actinomycetota > Actinomycetes > Streptosporangiales > Nocardiopsidaceae > Thermobifida > Thermobifida alba. Next base: position 247,059 of record NZ_CP051627.1, read on the forward strand.
CGAGCAGGTCGTCGCAGGCCGCCAGTACCTCGTCGGCGGTGATGGACGCCAGGCCCGGGTCGATGCGGTCGGCGTGCGGGTCGCCGGTGGTGCCCGCCCACAGGCAGCGGTGCCGGTCGGTGTCGATCCGCGGCCCCCACAGCCCGGGCGGGCAGGGGCCGAACAGCACCACCGACGGGGTGCCGTAGGCGGTCGCCAGGTGCGCCACCCCGGTGTCGCCGCTGACCACCAGGCGCGCGCCCGCCACGAGCGCCGCGAGCTGGGACAGCCCGGTGGCGCCCGCCACGTTGTCCTGCGGGACCAGCCCCGCCACCCGGGCGACGCGCTCGGCGGTCCGGTGCTCCTCGGCGGAGCCGGTGACCGCCACCCGCAGGCCGCGCTCCCGCAGGTGCCGGGCGACCTCGGCGAACCGCAGCTCCGGCCAGCGGCGGGACGCGGACGCCGCCCCCGGGTGGACCACGGCCGTCTCGGCGGGGGCCGCGCCGCCCACGGGGGCGGGCCAGCGCAGGTCCTCGGGGTCCACGGGGACGCCGTGGTAGGACAGCAGCCGGCACCAGCGGTCCACCTCGTGCAGGTCGTCGACCCAGTCCGGGCCCCGCGCGGCCGCCTGCTCCGTCCCGCGGTGCGTCCACAGCCGCCGGGGGCGCAGCGCGGCCAGGGCGCGCACGCTCTGCGGGCCGCGGCCGTGCAGGTTGATCGCCAGGTCCGGGGGGTCCAGCCCGTTCCACGGCGGGGTGTGCGGACCGTCCACGGTGACGGTCTCCCAGGCCAGGCCGGCCAGCGCGAGCAGGTCGTCGTAGGAGTCGGGGCCCGCCAGGATGCGGCGGTGCCCGGGGAAGGCGCGGTCCAGCGCGCGCAGCGCGGGGACCGCCGTCGCGAAGTCGCCGAGCCCCAGCGCGCGCAGCACCAGCAGGATCGGCCGCTCCCGGTCGGGACCGGAAGGCCGGGGAACGGCGACGGCGGGCGGGGTAGCGCGGTCTTCTGCCATGCGGCACGCCTACCGAAACGGGCGCGGGGCAAACCTTGGCCCGGCGCCGCGGCCCCCGGCACGATCTTGGCCGAAAACGGCGGGTTGGGGTGACCGCCTCCCGGGTAGCCGGGCGCCCATGAGACTCGGTGAACCCATTCGCAAGATCGAGCGGTACGAGCGCCTGGACCGGATCGCGGCCTTCGCCAAACAGCTGGTGGACCGCGCCATACCCGAGGGGGGCAAGGCCCGTGACCTGCTGCACGGCGTGCCCCTCGGCCACCCGGCGCACCCGGTGCTGGTGCAGGTGCCGATCGGCGCGTGGCTGTCGGCGACGCTGCTGGACATGGTGCCCGGCAGCGGTCCCGGGCTGCGCCGCTCGGCGCACCTGCTGGTCAACGTCGGCCTGCTGGCGGCCGTCCCGACGGCGGTGGCCGGGTGGGTGGACCTGACCCGGCAGCACGAGCGCCAGCAGCGCACCGGCGTGGTCCACGCGCTGACCAACGGCGCGGGCATCGCGCTGTTCGGACTGTCCTCGCTGGCGCGCTCCCGGGGGCAGCACCCGATGGGGGCGCTGCTCGGCGCGATGGGCATGGGCGCCGTCGCGGTCGGCGGGATGCTCGGCGGCCACCTGTCCTACTACCGGGCCAGCGGAGCCAACCGCGCCGACTACCTGATCGACCGGATGCCGTCCGACTGGCAGGAGATCGGCCGGGTCGAGGACTTCCCGGAGGGCAGGCCCACCCGCGCCGACGTCGGCGAGGTGCCGCTGGCGGTGGTGCGCACCGGCGGCCAGGTCCGCGCGCTCGTGGGCGTCTGCGCCCACCTGGGCGGGCCGCTGGACCAGGGGGAGATCGTCGACGGGGACTGCATCCGCTGCCCCTGGCACGGCAGCACCTTCCGCGCCGCCGACGGCGTGGTGGTCCACGGCCCGGCCACCGCGGCCCAGCCGATGATGGAGGTGTCGGTGCGCAACGGGGTGGTGCGGGTGCGCCGCCCCAAGGACCGCCCCGTCATGGAGGTGCCCCGTCCCCGGGACGAGACCCGGGAACGGACCAGGGCCAAGGCCCGCGGCGGGAGCCCCGCCACCGGGTGAGGCCCGCCCGGCCGCCGGGGGCGCGGCAGCGCTCCCGGCGGCCGGGGACGGCCCGGCCCGGGGCAGTCCGCGGAGCCGCGGCCCACGTCGAAGCGCGCGGCGTAGCGGTCGCGGGCCTGGTCCACCGCGGCCCGCGACAGCCGGGCCACCGGCACCGCGTCGGCCAGCAGCGGCTCGTGGTCGGGGCCGCGGCCGACGACCCGGCCCGACAGCACCCAGGCGGCGCGGTCGTCCGCCGCGTCGGTGAGCTCCACGTACGTGCAGATCTGGCGGGCCAGCCAGTCGGCGAGGGGCGGGTCCACCACGGCTGCGGGGTCAGCACGGTCGCCGACAGCCCCGGCAGCGCCAGACCGCTCTCGTAGTCCCGGCTGGTCTCGGCCGCGTCGGCGTCCGGCCCCCGCGAGTGGCGCAGGTACAGCGGCCGGTCCGCCCCGCCGACCAGTGCCGCCAGCGCGTCCAGACCCTCCACCACCCGGATGCGCGCCCCGGGCGTCCCGGACGAAGTGCCCATGTCCCGCCCCTACCCCGGCCCCGCCCCGCCCTACCCCGGCACCGCTGGTCGTGCCCGTTTTGGCGGGGTTGGCGACGCAGTGTTTGAGAAGCGCTTCTCCTGGTAGTCGATGCTCCGTTACGAGGCGAGAGGGGACGACCTGATGCGATTCCTCGGCGTCAACGCCGTTTTTCACGATCCGGCAGCCGCGCTCGTCGTCGACGGGAGGATCGTGGCGGCGGCCGAAGAGGAGCGGTTCAGCAGGCGCAAGCACGGCAAGGAGGCCGTGCCGTTCTCCGCGTGGGAGCTGCCCGTCCAGGCCATGCGGTGGTGCCTGGCCGAGGCCGGGCTGCGCGCCGAGGAGCTCGACGCCGTCGGCTACTCCTACGATCCCGCCCTCGTGGTGCCCGACGGCCCCGGACAGGACCCGCCCTGGGAGAGGCTGCGCACCCTCTACGCCCGCCGCGCCCCCGCGTTCCTGGCCGCCGCCCTGCCCGGCCTGGACCCGGCCCGGGTGCGGCACATCCCGCACCACGTGGCGCACGCCGCCTCCGCGGGGCTGGCCGCCCCGCCCGCGGGCGGCAGCGCCGACAGCGCCGTGTTCGTCGCCGACGGCCGCGGCGAGGCCGCCTCCCACCTGGCCGGGGTCTACACCGGCGGCGAGCTGGAGGTGCTGGTCCGCCAGGAGCTGCCGCACTCCCTGGGGCTGATGTACGAGGACCTCACCGAGCACCTGGGGTTCCGCCGCTCCAGCGACGAGTACAAGGTGATGGCGCTGGCCTCCTACGGCCGCCCCCGCATGCTCGCCGAACTGCGCGACCTGGTCCGCTACGAGGGCGGCGGGCGCATCCACGTCGCCGACGTCGACTGGGGCGCCCTCGCCAAGCGCCGCGACCCCGACCAGGAGTACACCGCCGACCACGCCGACCTGGCCGCCAGCGTGCAGCGCCGCCTGGAGGAGGTGCTGCTGGACGTCCTCGGCTGGCTGCACGAACGCACCGGGCAGTCCCGGCTGACCCTGGCGGGCGGGGTGGCGCTCAACTGCGTGGCCAACACGCGGATCGCCGCGGAGGGCCCGTTCACCGACGTGTGGGTGCAGCCCGCCGCGGGCGACGCGGGCACGGCGCTGGGCTGCGCGCTGCACCTCGCCGCCGAGGCGGGGGAGCCGATCACCCCGATGCGCGGCGCCGACCTGGGCCGCTCCTGGACCGACGCGGAGCTCGCCGCGGTCCTGGCGCAGGCCGACGTCGCCCACGAACGCCCCGCCGACCTCGCCGACACGGTCGCCGCGGCGCTGGCCGACAACAGGCTCGTCGCCTGGTTCCAGGGCCGCGCCGAGTTCGGGCCGCGCGCCCTGGGGCACCGCTCCCTGCTCGCCCACCCCGGCGACGCCGCCAACCCGGAACGCCTCAACCGGGTCAAGGGCCGCGAGCAGTTCCGGCCCGTGGCGCCGATGGTGCTGGCCGAGCGGGCCGCCGACGTCTTCAGCCGCGGGCCGCTGCCCAGCCCGTACATGCTGTTCGTGCACGACGTGGCGCCCGCGTGGCGCGACCGCATCCCCGCCGTGGTGCACGTCGACGGGACCGCCCGCGTGCAGACCGTGGACGCCGCCGCCGAACCGCTCCTCGCCCGCCTGCTGGAGCGTTTCGAGGCCCGCACCGGACTGCCGGTCCTGGTCAACACCAGCCTCAACACGGCGGGACGGCCCATGGTGGACTCCCCGCACGACGCGCTGGAGTGCTTCGGCTCCGCGCCCGTGGACCTGCTCGTCCTCGGCCCCTACGTCGTCCGACGGCACGGAAGGGGCTGACCCGTGCCGCGGACCGACTACGCGGTGGTCGTCCCCACCGTGGGACGCCCCAGCCTGCGACGGGTGCTGCGCCCCCTGCTGGAGGCCGCCCCCGAGGACGCGCCGGCCGAAATCGTCGTGGTCGACGACCGGCCCGACCCGGACGCGGAGCCGCTGGTGCTGCCCGACGCGCCGCTGCTGCGCCTGCTGCGGTCCGGCGGCCACGGCCCCGCCGTGGCCCGGGAGGTGGGCTGGCGCGCCACCGACGCCGCGTGGGTGGTGTTCCTCGACGACGACGTGGAGCCGCCTGCGGACTGGCCGCGGCGGCTCCGCGCCGACCTGGCGGACCTGCCTGACGACGTGGCGGGCAGCCAGGGCCGCATCGAGGTGCCGCTGCCGGACGGGCACCGCCCCACCGACGCCGAACGCGCCGCCCTGGGACTGCGCGGCGCCCGCTGGATCACCGCCGACATGGCCTACCGGCGCACCGCCCTGCACCGGGCCGGCGGGTTCGACCCCCGCTTCCCCCGCGCCTACCGGGAGGACACCGACCTGGCGCTGCGCGTCCTGGACGCCGGGTACCGCCTGGTGCGCGGCGCACGGGTGTGTGCGCACCCGCCGCGGCCGGGCGGACGCTGGGCGAGCCTGCGCGCGCAGCGCGGCAACGCCGACGACGCGCTGATGCGGCGGCTGCACGGGCCGCGCTGGCGCGACCGCGTGGGGGAGGCGCCCGGCCGGCTCCGCCGGCACGCGGCGACCACCGCGGTCCTGGCCGCGGGCCTGGCCGCCGCCGTCGCGGGACGCCGCCGCCTCAGTGCGGTGCTGGGCGGGCTGTGGCTGGCCCGCACCGCCGAGTTCGCGTGGCGGCGCACCAGCCCCGGGCCGCGCACCGCCGCCGAGGTCACCGACATGGCCGTCACCAGCGCCCTCATCCCGCCGCTGGCGTGCGCGCAGCGGCTGTACGGCGAACTGCGCGCCGCCCGCCTGGCCGGGGCCGAGCCCCCGCTGCGGGCGGTCCTGTTCGACCGCGACGGCACCCTCGTGGAGGACGTGCCCTACAACGGCGACCCCGAGAAGGTGCGCCCCCGCCCCACCGCCCGCGCCGCCGTGGCGCTGGCCCGCCGCGCGGGCCTGCGGGTGGGGGTGGTCACCAACCAGTCGGGGATCGCGCGGGGCCTGCTCACCCGCGCCCAGGTCGACGCGGTCAACGCCCGCGTCGACGCGCTCCTCGGCCCCTTCGACGTGTGGCGGGTCTGCCCGCACGCCGAGGAGGACCGCTGCCGCTGCCGCAAACCCGCCCCCGGCATGGTCGAGGACGCCGCCGCCGCGCTGGGCCTGCGCCCCCGCGACTGCGCGGTCGTCGGCGACATCGGCGCCGACATGGCCGCCGCCGCGGCGGCCGGGGCCCGCGGCGTGCTCGTGCCCACCCCCGCCACCCTCGACGCCGAACGGCGGGCCGCGCCGCGCACGGCGACCGACCTGCTCGGCGCCGTGCGGCTGCTGGTCGACGCGCACGTACCCGACAGAGCGGAGGAACGGGTGTGGTTTCCGTCACGCGGCTGACCCCGCAGCAGGCCGACGCGGTCCGGGCGGACCCGCGGCCGCAGAGCCGGTCCGCGGTGGGCCGCCGACCCGCCGCGGCCCCGCCCGCCCGGCGGCGCGTCCCGCCCCCGCCGCGCCGCACGCCCGTGCCGCAGCGCCGCGCGGCGGGGGGACGGGACGGGGCCGGCGGCCCGACCGTCCTGGTCGCGCGGCTGGACAGCCTCGGCGACGTGCTGCTGGCCGGTCCGGCCGTCCGGGCGGTGGCGCGCACCGCCCGGCGGGTGGTGCTGCTGGCCGGGCCGCGGGGCGCTGCGGCGGGTCGGATGCTGCCCGGCGTGGACCGGGTCGTCGAGTGGTGCGCGCCGTGGATCGACGCCGACCCGCCGCCGGTGGACCGCGCCGCCGTCGCGGCGCTGTGCGCCCGGGTGCGCGCCGAACGCCCCGACGCCGCGCTGATCCTCACCTCCTTCCACCAGTCGCCGCTGCCGCTGGCGCTGCTGCTGCGGCTGGCCGGGGTGCCGTGGATCGGCGCGGTCAGCACCGACTACCCGGGAAGCCTGCTGGACCTGCGGCACCGCGTCCCCGACGGGATTCCCGAGGCGGAGCGGATGCTGTCGCTGGCCGAAGCCGCCGGATACCGGCTCGGCGAGGGCGACGCCGGACGGCTCGCGGTGCGCCGCCCCCTGCCCGACACCACCGGCCTGACCGGGCCGGGCGGGTACGTGGCGGTGCACGTCGGCGCGTCGGCGCCCGCGCGGCGGCTGCCGCTGCGGCTGGCCGTCGACACCACCGCGGCGCTGACCGCCGCGGGCGTCCGGGTGGTGGTGACCGCCTCCGCCGAGGACAAGGCGGACGCCGCGGCCGTCGCGGAGGCCGGGGCCGTGGACCTGGCCGGACGCACCGACCTGCCGGAGCTCGCCGACGTGCTGGACCGCGCCGCGGTGCTCGTCGCCGGGAACACCGGCCCCGCCCACCTGGCCGCCGCCGTGCACACCCCCGTGGTGTCGCTGTTCTCCCCGGTCGTGCCCGCCTCGGCGTGGGCGCCCTACGGCACCCGGCTGCGGCTGCTCGGCGACCAGACGCAGCGGTGCGCCCACACCCGCGCCCGCCTGTGCCCCGTCCCCGGACACCCCTGCCTGAACTCGGTCACCGCCGACGAGGTGGTGCGGGCCGTGCGCGACCTGATGGAGGACCGGTGACGCAGCTGGGAGACCGCCCGCCGACGCCCGCCGCGGCCGCCCGCGGCGCGGCGCCGCGCCGCACCCTGCGCATCCTCCTGTGGCACGTGCACGGCTCGTGGACCACGTCGTTCGTGCACGGCGGCCACGTGTGCCTGCTGCCGGTCACCCCCGACCGCGGCCCCGACGGCCGGGGCCGCGCCGCCACCTGGACGTGGCCGGACAACGCCGTGGAGGTGCCCTGGGAGCGGCTGCGCGACACCGACGTGGACCTCGTCCTCGCGCAGCGCCCGCACGAACTGGACCTGGCCGAACGCCTGCTGGGCCGCCGTATCGGCCGCGACCTGCCCGCGGTCTACGTGGAGCACAACACGCCCCGCGGCGACGTGCCGCACACCCGGCACCCGCTGGCCGACCGCGACGACGTCACGATCGTGCACGTCACCCACTTCAACGCGCTGTTCTGGGACAACGGGCGCGCCCCGGTCGCGGTGGTCGAGCACGGCGTCGCCGACCCCGGCCACCGCTACACCGGACGCCGCGCCCGGGCGGGCGCGGTGGTCAACGAACCGCTGCGGCGCTGGCGGACCACCGGAACCGACCTGCTGCCGCGCATCGCGCGCAGCGCGCCGCTGGACCTGTTCGGCATGGGGGTCGCCGACGCGCCCGCCCGGCTGGGCCTGCCGCCGGACCTGCTGCGCGTCCACGAGGACCTGCCGCAGCACGCCATGCACGAGCGGCTCGCGCACTGCCGCGCCTACGTCCACCCGGTCCGGTGGACGTCGCTGGGCCTGTCCCTGATCGAGGCGATGATGCTGGGCCTGCCCGTGGCGGTCCTGGGGACCACCGAGGCCCACGAGGCGGTGCCGCCGGAGGCGGGCGTCGTCACGACCCGGATCGACCGGCTGTGCGCGGCGCTGCGCGACTTCCTCGCCGACCCCGGGCTCGCCCGCGCGACGGGGGCGGCGGCCCGCGCGGCGGCCCTGCGCAGGTACGGACTCGCCCGGTTCCACTCCGACTGGGACCGGCTGCTCCAGGAGGTGACACGGTGAGGATCGCCATGGTCTCCGAGCACGCCAGCCCGCTGGCGGCGCTCGGCGGAGAGGACGCGGGAGGGCAGAACGTCCACGTGGCCGAGCTCTCCCTGGCGTTGGCCCGGCGGGGGCACGAGGTGGTGGTGTACACCCGCCGCACCGACGGGGACGCCCCCGAGGAGGCGGCCCTGGGCCCCGGCGTGCGGGTGCGGCACGTGGCCGCGGGGCCCCCGGTGGAGATCGGCAAGGACGACCTGCTGCCGCACATGCCGGAGTTCGCCCGGCGGCTGCGCGCCGCATGGGCCCGGGACGCGCCCGACGTGGTGCACGCCCACTTCTGGATGAGCGGTGCGGCGGCCCTGCACGCCGCCCGGGACACGGGTGTCGCCGTCGTGCAGACCTTCCACGCCCTCGGCGTGACCAAACGCCGCCACCAGGGGGCCGCCGACACCAGCCCGCCCGAGCGGATCGCCGCGGAGCGGTCCGTGGCGCTGGGCGCGGCCCTGGTCCTGGCCACCTCCACCGAGGAGCAGCGGGAGCTGCGCTCCTGGGGGGTGGACCCCGCCCGCATCCGGGTGGTGCCCTGCGGTGTGGACCCGGAGCGCTTCACCCCCCAGGGGCCGTGCGCGCCGCGCGGCGAGCGGCCGCGCCTGGTCAGCCTGGGCCGCCTGGTGCCGCGCAAGGGCGTGGACACCGTCATCCGGGCGCTGCCCGCGGTCCCCGACGCCGAACTGCTCGTCGCCGGCGGCCCCGACGCCGCCGCGCTGCGTACCGACCCCGAGGCGGTGCGGCTGCACCGGATCGCCCGCGAGACGGGCGTGGCCGACCGGGTGCGCTTCCTGGGCCGGGTGGCCCGCGAGGACGTCCCGGCCCTGCTGCGCTCCGCCGACGCCGCCGTCAACGTCCCCTGGTACGAGCCGTTCGGGATGAGCACCGTGGAGGCGATGGCCTGCGGCGTCCCCGTGGTCGCCTCCGACGTCGGCGGCCACCGCGACACCGTGGTGCACGAGGTCACCGGACTGCTCGTGCCGCCCCGCGACCCGGGCGCGCTCGGCGCGCACCTGCGGTTCCTGCTCGGCGACGTCGTCGCCGCCGAGAGCTACGGCATCGCCGGGGCGGACCGGGTCGCGGCCCGGTTCTCCTGGGAGGCCGTGGCCCGCGGCACCGAGGAGTGCTACACCGAGGCGCTGCGCCTGGCCGGCCGCCCCCTCCTCGTCCCCGAGCAGGCGCCGTCGCGCCCCCACGCCCTGGCCGCGCCCAACAGTCCGGGAGGGGAGTAGCCATGCACGCCCGCCTGGCGGAACTGCGGGAGGCCCTGGCGGCCACCGACGCCGCACGGGTCGAGGAGTGGGGGCGCACCGCCGCCGCCGCGCTCAGCTCCGGCCGCCGCCTCTTCGCCTGCGGCAACGGGGGCAGCGCCGCCGAAGCCCAGCACCTCACCGCGGAGCTGACCGGCCGGTTCGAGGGCGAGCGCCGGCCCCTGTCGGCCATCGCCCTGCACGCCGAGACCTCCAGCCTCACCGCCATCGCCAACGACTACGGCTACCGGCAGGTCTACGCCCGGCAGCTGCGCGCCCACGCCCGCCCCGGCGACCTGCTGGTGTGCCTGTCCACCAGCGGCGCCAGCGCCAACGTCATCGCGGCGGCGCTGGCCGCCCGGGAACTCGGTGTCACCTGCTGGGCGCTGACCGGGGCCGCGCCCAGCGCGCTGGCCGCCGCCAGCGACGAGGCCGTGGCGGTGCCCGCCGCCCGCGCCGCCACCGTCCAGGAGGTCCACCTCGCCCTCGTCCACCTGTTCTGCGAGACCGTGGACGCGGCCCTGGCCCCCGCCGGGCCGCTGGCCCGGGTCGCGGGCAACGGCGACGGGGAGGCGTACCGGTGACGGCGCGGACCGGGCCGCTGGTGGTGGTCGGCGACGCCCTGCTCGACGTGGACCTGGACGGCACCTCCCGGCGCGACTGCCCGGACGCGCCCGGCGCGCCCGTGGTGGAGGACGCCCGCGCCCGGCACCGCCCCGGCGGGGCCGCCCTGGCCGCGTGGTGCGCCGCCCGGCACCACCGCCCCGTGGTGCTGGTCACCGCGCTCGGCCGCGACGCCGCCGGGCAGCGCCTCGCCGCACTGCTGGACGACGCGGTGGCCGTGGTGGCCCTGCCCCTGCTGGGACGCACCCCCGTCAAGACCCGCGTCCGCGCCGACGGGCGCACCGTGGCGCGCCTCGACGAGGGGGCGGGCCGCGCCGCGCCCCCCGCCGCGGCCGACCGGCTCGCCGAGGCCGTCGACGGCGCGGCGGCGGTCCTGGTCTCCGACTACGGCCGCGGCCTCGCCGACCTCGCCGGGGTGCGCGGCCTGCTCGCCGGCCTCGCCGGGACCGTGCCGGTCGTGTGGGACCCGCACCCGCGCGGCGGCCCCCCGGTGCCCGGGACGCGGCTGGCCACGCCCAACGCGGCCGAGGCGCGGGCCGGCGGCGTGCCCGCCGCCGCGCGCCGGGCGGCACGGCTGGCGCGGCACTGGCGGTGCGACTCGGTGGCGGTCACCCTCGGCGCGCGCGGCGCGGTGTGGGCGGACGCGCGGGGCGGCGTCCGGCACGTGCCCGCCGACCCGCTGCCCGGCGCGGGCGACGTCTGCGGCGCGGGTGACGCCTTCGCCGCGCACGCCGCCGCCGCCCTGGCCGACGGCCACCCCGCGGACCGGGCCGTGGCGCGGGCCGTGGCCGCGGCCACCGGGTTCGTGCGCGCGGGCGGCGCGGCCGCCGTCGGCCGCACCGGAACCGGCCGGACGCCCGCCGCGCCGACGGCGGTGCCCGGCGGCGACGCGCTGGCCGTGGCCGAGGAGACCCGCGCCCGGGGCGGGCGCGTCGTCGCCGCGGGCGGCTGCTTCGACGTGCTGCACGCCGGACACGTCAGCCTGCTGCGCCGGGCCCGCTCCCTGGGCGACTGCCTCGTCGTCTGCCTCAACGGCGACGCCTCGGTGCGCGCCCTGAAGGGGCCGGGCCGTCCCCTGGTCGGCCAGCACGACCGCGCGCACGTGCTGTCGGCGCTGGAGTGCGTGGACGCGGTGTGGGTCTTCGACGAGCCGACCCCGCTGGCGGCGCTGGAGCGCCTCCGCCCCGACGTGTGGGTCAAGGGCGGCGACTACACCGCCGACGACCTGCCCGAGACCCCGGTGGTGCGCCGCCACGGCGGCGAGGTGGTGTGCCTGCCGCTGCTGCCGGGACGCTCCACCACCGGACTGGTGCAGGCCGTGCGCGCCGCGCCCGGCTGACGCACCGCCCCGCCGACCGACGACCGACAGAAGGGAAACGCGATGCGCCCGTTGGGAAACACGCTGATCACCGGGGGCGCCTCCGGTCTGGGGGCGGCCGTGGCCGAGGCGGTGGAGGCCGCGGGCGGCACCCCGCTGGTGCTGGACCGCCACCACCCCGGCCGGGACTGGCCGTTCGCCAAGGCCGACCTGGTGGACCGGGAGGCCGCCGAACGCGCCGTGGCGGAGCTGGCGGAGCAGGCGGGGGGAAGGGTCGACGCCGTGGTCAACGCCGCCGGGACCGACGCCTGCGGACGCCTGGAGGACGTGCCCGCCGACGACTGGGAGCGGGTGGTCCGCGTCAACCTGCTCGGCACCGCCGCGGTGGTGCGCGCCGCGCTGCCGCACCTGCGCGCCAGCGGCGGCACCGTCGTCAACTGCGCGTCCACGCTGGGGCTGCGCGCCCTCAGCGACGCCTCCGCCTACTGCGCCTCCAAGTTCGGGGTGGTCGGGTTCACCCGGGCGCTCGCCGCGGAACTCGCCGGGCAGGTCGGCGTGACCCTGCTGGTGCCCGGCGGCATGGACACCGCGTTCTTCGACGGCCGCAGCGAACAGTACCGGCCCGGCCCCGACGCGAAGCTCAACCCGCCCGGGCACGTGGCGCGCGCCGTGCTGTTCGCGCTGCGCCAGCCGCCCGGCTGCGAGGTCCGCGAACTCGTCGTCTGCCCCTCCGAGGAGACGTCCTGGCCCTGATCGGACGGGGCCGGGCCCGGCCGCACCCGGTCGGCCCCGGCCCGCCGCCAACAGAGGAGACCGCTATGGCCCGAGGGCAGCGACCCGTCGCCCTGGTGACGGGCGGAGCCGGATTCATCGGCTCCCACCTGTGCGAACGACTGTCGGACGAGGGCATGGACGTGGTGTGCGCGGACAACTTCGCCACCGGCAGCGCCGCCAACGTCGTCCACCTGCTCGACCGTCCCGGCTTCCGCCTGGTCGAGGCGGACCTGACCGAACCGCTGGACCTGGACGGACCCTTCGGCTACGTGTTCCACCTGGCGTCGGCGGCCTCGCCCCGCGACTACCTGCGGCTGCCGGTGGAGACCCTGGAGGCGGGCAGTCTCGGCACCCGCAACGCCCTGGCGCTCGCCGAGGCGCACGGCGCCCGGTTCGTCCTCGCCTCCACCAGCGAGGTCTACGGCGACCCGCTGGAGTACCCGCAGCGCGAGGACTACTGGGGCAACGTCAACCCGGTGGGCCCGCGCAGCGTCTACGACGAGGCCAAACGCTACGCCGAGTCGCTGACGATGGCCTTCCGCCGCGCGCGCGGCACCGACGTGGGCATCGCGCGGATCTTCAACAGCTACGGGCCCCGGCTGCGCCCCGGCGACGGCCGTGTCGTGCCCACCTTCATCCGCCAGGCCCTCGACGGGGAGCCGCTCACCGTCGCCGGGGACGGCCGCCAGACCCGGTCGGTGTGCTACGTGGACGACACCGTGGCGGGACTGCTGGCGCTGGCCCGCAGCGACCTGACCGGCCCGGTCAACATCGGCAGCGACGAGGAGCTGTCGGTGCTGGCGCTGGCCCGTCTGGTCCGGGAGATCACCGGCTCGGACTCGCCGGTCGTCTTCGTGGACCGCCCCGTCGACGACCCGCGGTTCCGCCGCCCCGACATCACCCTGGCCGCCGAACGCCTCGGCTGGCGGCCCCGGGTGCTGCTGGAGGAAGGGCTGCGCCGCACCATCAACTACTTCCGCGCGCAGCGGGGACTGCCGCCCGTGTCCGAGTGGGTGGTCCCGGCGAACTGACCCGCACCTCCCCGCGCCGGGGAGGCCGCGAGGAGAAAGGGGAGAGCACGTGAGGCAGCACCGGGAGACGGGGGGACCGGTCACCGTCGTCGTCGCCACCCGCAACCGCAGGGAGGAGCTGCACCGGACGCTGCGCATGCTGGGGCGGCTGCGGCCCCGCCCGCCGGTGGTCGTCGTGGACAACGCCTCCACCGACGGCACCGCCGACTCGGTGCGCGACCTCTTCCCCGAGGTGCAGGTGGTGACGCTGGCCCGCAACGTCGGGGCCGCCGCCCGCAACGTCGGCGTGTCCCTGGCCCGCACCCCCTACGCCGCGTTCTGCGACGACGACTCCTGGTGGGAGCCGGGGGCGCTGGAGCGGGCGGCCGACGCCTTCGACGCCCACCCCCGGCTGGGGCTGGTGGCGGCGTCGGTGCGGGTCGGCGCGGAGGGCCGCCCCGACCCCCTCAACGAGCAGCTGGCGCGCGGGCTGGGCACCGTGCCGGGCCTGCCCGGCCCCCGCGTCCTGGGGTTCATGGCGTGCGCCGCGGTCGTGCGCGTCGCGGCGTTCGAGGAGGTCGGCGGGTTCAACCCGCTGCTGTTCTTCGCCGGGGAGGAGACCCTGCTCGCCCTGGACCTGGCCGCCGCCGGATGGGAGCCGTGCCACCTGCCGGAGGTGTGGGCCTGCCACCACCCCTCCGTGCGGCGGCCGCCCGGCCCGTGGCGGCGCCGCCTGGAGCAGCGCAACGCGGTGCTCACCATGTGGCTGCGCCGCCCCGTGCCGCGCGCGCTCGCCGCCACCGCGGACCTGGCCCGCCGCGCGCGGGCCGACGCCCCGGCCCGCGCGGCCCTCGCCGACGTGCTGCGCGCCCTGCCGCGCGTGCTCGCGGCCCGCCGCCGCCTGCCGCCGTCGGTGGAGGGCGACCTGCGCGTGCTGGAGGCGGGGTGAGCGCCGGGCCGCGGGTCGGCGTCGTGGTCATCACCCACCAGCGCCGCCCGGAGGTGCTGCACACCCTGCGCCGGCTGCGCGACCTGCCGGAGCGGCCCCCGGTCGTGGTGGTGGACAACGCCTCCACCGACGGCACCGCCGACGCGGTCGCCGCACAGCACCCGGAGGCGGCGCTCGTCCGCTCCCCGGTGAACCTGGGCGCGGTGGCCCGCAACGTCGGCGTGGAGGCGCTGGACACCCCGTACGTGGCGTTCTGCGACGACGACACCTGGTGGGAGCCGGGCTCGCTGGCGCGCGCCGCCGACCTGTTCGACGCCGACCCCCGGCTCGGCTGCCTGACCGCGCGCATCCTGGTGGAGCCGGAGGGGCGGGAGGACCCGATCACCCCGGAGCTGCGGGGCTCCCCGCTGCCGGGGCCGCCGGACCTGCCGGGGCCGGTGCTGCTGAGCGTGCTGGCGGGCGCGTCGGTGTTCCGGGTGAGCGCGTTCACCGAGGCCGGCGGGTTCTCCCCGCGGCTGTGGCTGGGCGGGGAGGAGGAGCTGCTGTCGCTGGACCTGGCCGCCGCCGGGTGGTGGATGTGCTGGGTGGAGGACATGGTGGTGCACCACGCCGCGTCCCGGGTGCGCGACAGCCGTGTCCGCCGCCGCCTGGGCATCCGCAACACGCTGTGGACGGCGTGGCTGCGCCGCCCGGCGGGCGGGGCGCTGCTGCGCACCGGCGCGGTGCTGCGCGCCGTGCCCCGGGACGCGACCAGCCTGCGGGCGGTGGCCGAGGCGGCAGCGGGCCTGCCGTGGGTCCTGCGGGAGCGCCGCCCCGTGCCGTACTCGGTCGAACGGGGCCTGCGGATGCTCGCCGAACCCCAGCGGCACTCCCGGGCGCGGCGCTACGTGGGCTGAGCACCGCCGTTGGTCTTGACACGAGCGGGCACCAGGTCGCCTTCGTGCCAACCGGTGGGTGCGAGCCGGTCGGCGGGCGGCTGCGGGGCGGGGTGCGGGTGGGTGCTGGACCAGCGGGTGTGTTTCGGCCGGGAGGCCCGGCAGCCTTGTCCGAGCCCCGGGGTCTCGGAGGGGTTGTCGGGTGGCGGGTGTGCGGGGGTGAAGCGCCGCGGGGCTGGGAAGGCGCAGTGTCGCGGGGTTGGGGAAGTGAAGCGCCGCGGGGCTGGGGAGGTGAAGCGCTGCGGGACGACGACAGTCCCTCCGGTACCGGAGCGGCGGTGAAGGTTGCCGCGCCTCGCGGCCGAAGCAGACCGGTCGCCCGACTGCCTTCACGGCCATGATCTTGGCGGAAATGGCCTATGTTCTGCGGTTTGGTGCCCCATGGTGTCACGATCATGGCGGTTGGGGGCGGCTGCGGGGCGGGGTGCGGGTGGGTGCTGGACCAGCGGGTGTGTTTCGGCCGGGAGGCCCGGCAGCCCTGCCCGAGCCCCGGGGTCTCGGAGGGATTTCCGGGTGGCGGGTGTGCGGGGGTGAAGCGCCGCGGGGCTGGGAAGGCGCAGTGTCGCGGGGCTGGGGAAGTGAAGCGCCGCGGGGTTGGGGAGGTGAAGCGCTGCGGGACGACGACAGTCCCTCCGGTACCGGAGCGGCGGTGAAGGTTGCCGCGCCTCGCGGCCGAAGCACACCGGCCACCCGACCGCCTTCACGGCCATGATCGTGACACCGTGGGGCACCCAACCGTGGAACACGGGCCATTTCTGTCGAGATCGCCGAGGGCGGTGAAGGTCCGGGGGTTTCCCGTCGCGGAAAACATTCGTGCTTGTCTTCCGAGGACGGAGGCTTCTAACGTCGTGGCGGGGGAGGGCGGAAACTCTGCTGAAGGGAGAGCGGCCTCGTGCGTCTGACCAGGATCGACGGAACGTGTCGGAACGGCACGTGTCCGACCGTCTACGCAACCGACCGAGGAACGTACGTGATCCAGGGGTACGTGGTCAGCGACAGCGAACTGGCGGGGCAGGTGGACCTTCCGCGGGGAGAGGCCGCCGTCGAGGTCCCCCGGGAGCTCCTGGAGAGGGTTGCCCGTGATCTCTGAGGAAGGACTCGCGGAATACTTCGCTTCGTTCACGTCGTCGGCTTTCCGCCTGGAGACGCTCGACACGTACCGTGTCGCAGAGGAGGCCGAGTACTTCGACCGTTTCCTCTCCGGCGGGGAATTCCCCGAGGAGTGGCGGCACAACCCCTGGGTCCGTGGTATCACCGGTACCGGGAGAACGCTGCGGCGCGTCCGCGTTCTCACCCCCCGCTGAGCGACTATCTGAGGTTCCAACTCTCCTGGGGCTATCCGGGAAACGTCAGGGACGGCGAGGAGATCAGTGTTCTCGACCTCTCCGAGCACCCCGCCCCAGACCTTCCGGACCACGACTTCTGGCTTTTCGACGAGAAGACGTCCTCAGGATGCACTACACCGGGGCCGGTGAGTTCCTGGGGGCCGAGCGCATCGACGAAAGCCTGACCGCCGAGTATGTGGAATACCGCGACAGAGCGCTCGGCGCCGCCGTTCCCTACACCGATTACTGGGGCCGCGTCGACGACGATGCCGAGTGACGAAAGCAGCGATCTCGCGGCCGCATGGCGGGCGGGGGTGAGCGTCCCGAGAGTCCTCGCGGCGAGGCGCACGGGCACCACACTGGGAATGCTCCTGGAGAACCTGGGGTGTCCGTACGCGCGGCCACCGATGGGGACGGTGTCTCCGCGGCCGTGGAACCGCACTCCGCGGCGGTCCCCCACCACCTCCCTCCAGCCGACACCGACTGGCTGGCGTCGCTGCCGGAGCGGGCGCTGAGAACCCTGCGCCTGCTCACGCAGGCCGGTCGATGGTCCGGGTGCGAGGACATCGAAGAGCACCTGACAGGCATCGCCCGATCGGCGGGGAGCCGCGCGGAGGGGGCCATGACGCCGCCGTACGGCTGGGTCCACTCGGAGTTCCACCCCGAGAGCGTGTTCGTCGGCGACAACGGCGTGTACCTGCACGACTTCGCCCGCGCGTGCCACGGGCCGGGTCTTCTCGACCTCTGAAAGGCAGGCCATGGCAGTCAGCCCCCCGTTTCTCCTGATCGACGTGGACGGCGTGCTCAACCCGTTCCCCGGTCCCGGCGGTTCCGTCCCGCCGGAGTACCGGCCCTGTCGCCTGGCCCCTGACGGGTACACCGATGTTCCGGTGTGGCTCAACCCCGACCACAGCTCCTGGATCGCGGCCGCCGGTTCCGCGGGACTGGTCCGGCCCGTCTGGGCGACAAGCTGGGCGGGTGAAGCCGGCCGCGTGGATCGACGACGACTTCACTCCGCTCGATCACGACTGGGCGGCGCGGCGGACCTCAAGCGGAATCCCCACGCTGCTGATCAAGCCCGATCCTTACGCGGGCCTCCAGTGCCACCACATCGTCGCCGTGCGGCTGTGGGCTGACCCGCTTCCGATGATCTTGACAGCATGGGGCACCGAACCGCCCGCAGGTTATGGGGCGTTTTTGCCAAGATCATCGCGGTGGTGAACGCTGACCGCCGACTCACACGTTCGGTCCGTCTCAGGCGAGCAGTGTGCGGCTCCGCGCTTCGATGCTTTCGGTGACCCGGTCGCGTAGGTCGGGGAGGTCGGCGAGCAGTTCCGCCTGGGCGGGCCACGCCTCCCGGACCCGGTGGACCAGGTCGGCGACGACGTCGGCCAGGTGGGCGTCGGTGGCCTTCAGGCGGCGTTCCAGGCGGGTGAAAGCGCGAACGGTGACGTCCCCGAAGCGGCGGGAGCCCGCGAACTTCATGCCGAGTGTTTCGCCGTCGCCCATGTAGGCGCTGGTGCACACCAGGTCGTAGGCGGGGGCGAGGGTGGGTCGGCGCGGATCGTGATAGAGGAGGGACCAGTTCTTCAGGTGCGCGTCGCCGTTGGAGATGAGCACGGTGAACGCGAGTCGACGGGCGAACTCCCGCAGTGCCCCAAGGTCCCGGCCCCGGTGGATCAGCGACGCCACCGTCTCGTAGTTGCCGTTGTACTTCTCGTTGGGGTAGACGCCGCGCACCTGGGCGAGGTCCTCCATGTGGACGGGGCGGCGGTTCTCGTCGCGGTCGAAGCGGCGTACCGCGTAGGCGAGGTCCTCGTCGCCGGGCCACACCCGCGCGGGCAGGGAGTCGAGCTGGTCGCGGTGGTACAGCCGCACTTCGGGCACGTCGATGCCGACCGCGCGGGCCAGCGACATCATCGCGTGCTCGTTGCGGGGCACGTCCGGGTAGAGCCGGTCGGGGAGTTTCACGATCCAGTCGCCGCCCCGCCCGAAGGCCGGGAGGGTGAGCCGGTCGCCTTCGGCGAGCATGGAGAACTTCAACGCCACCCCGGCCAGGGAGAACCGCATCTCCGGGTGGTCGTCGTGCGCGGTCGTCGGCACCGTGGCGGGCCGCTCGTCCCAGTCGGGGGCGGCGAGTTCCTCTCCGTCGTCGCAGGGCAGCACCCGAACCGCGCCGGGGAGGTCGTGGCCGACCTGGGCGAGCAGTTCCATCTCGCGGTCGGCGGACACTCCCCGGTCGTCGGCGATCCACTGCCGCAGCACCCCTTCGGGCAGCAGGTTGGAGAACCACGGCGGCAGCCGCAGCGCGGCGGAGTGTCGGTCGGCGGGGTCCGTTTCGAAGCGCAGTCCGAGCACGGCGCGCCGGGGGTTCGCCAGGTATTCGGGGGCGAAGGTGAACCGGGTGTGGTCGCCGCGCTGGTGGAGGGTGCCCACCCGGTCCCCGTGCAGCAGGACCGCGTACCGGTGCTCAGAGAGTGTCATGGTCGTCTTCGTCGGTCAGGTCCTCGATGAGGAGCTGGTCGATGGGCGGGGTGTCCTCGAAGTCCCATTCGCACATACGCGCGAGGAAATCGCGCAGGTGGTTGGTGATGGCCTGCTGCCGCTGCTGGAGGAACGGGACGATGTTCTGGGCACGGCCGAGCTCCGCTGTCTCTGGGGTCAGCAGGTGCGAGTGGAGGGTGTCCAGCCATACCTTTTTGCTCATCGTCGGCGGACGAAACCACAGGGAGTGCCCTGCGTTTTTTCCGACCTCGTCCTCCGTGAACGGGATGAACAGCCGGTTTGCGGCCCACCAGCGGTGGGACGTGGGCAGGAGCGACGGGGGGTAGACGTATCTGACGGCATCGGCGACAGTGCTCCGGTCAATCAGCGCGTCAGCAAGCTGACTGGTGTCGAATGGCTTGCCGTTGCTGGGGTCACAGGGCTGCAACGCCCACCAGGAGCACAGGGTGATCTTCGCTGACGCCTCGTTGGTCCGGAACCTGCGGAGCTCAGGAAGCGGAGGTATGGGGCGTTCGACCGCTGCCAGCAGGTCCTGGACCGAGCCGGTGAGGTCACCGGGACGGACCTTGCCGCAGAGTTGCCGGACGGCTCCCGTGGTGCTGCCCCGGAAGATCTCTGGGCCGAGCAGCGCGGTCCGCCACAGCCAGCGGCGCAGCAGTCTCCGGTTGGTCGGATCGGGGTTGGGGAAGTGCCCGAAGACCCGGGTGAGGACTACCAGAAGGTAGCGGTAGGGCAGCAGGGTGAAATGGGGAATCCCGGCGTCCTCCTGGAGGAATTCGACCGCGCGCAGCAGAGCCTCTTCGCCTTTCCGGAACGCGGTGTCCCGGTCCTCTCCTGGAAAGTCGATGGTTCCTTGGCGTTCAGCAGTACTGAATTCGAGCCGAATCTCGCGATGCACGTTCGGGCCGCGTCGGGCGAGGACCGAGGAGTGCACCGTGTCGTCGTCGATCCGGCCGAATGCCCGCTGTCTGTCGATCTGCTCGGCCATGACCCCGAAGGTCAGTGCGGGTTCCTGGTCGGACTCGTCGCCCGCGTGCAGCGCGGTGAAGATCTCCGCCCGGCTCAGCCGCTTTCCGTAGCTGTTCATCCGGTCGAAGATGTCCCGCAGGACTTCCGGGTCTTCCTGCTTCACGAGGTAGGCCGGGACAGGGTGCTGGCGGAGGATGGTCGTCAACGTGTAGGCCCGGTCCTGGAGAGCAGCTACTTCGGGGTGGTGGGCGAACCACTGGAGGAGTCGGGGGAGGTCGAAGAGGACAGGTAGCGGGAGGATGTGCGGTTCCGTGGTGAAAGGAAGCGGAGCGGTGTTTGGCTCTGTAGTGGGAGGAAGCGGAACGAACCTTTCCTCTCTCAGGTCGTAGGCGAGGGCGAATCGGGAGTCGTGCATTCCAGCCGGGTGTAGTGCGCTGGCCAGGCTGGTGACCCGCTGCTGGCCGTCGACCACCCACAGGGCTTCTTCCATGCTGGGCGCGTCGATGGAAAGCGCTCCAAGGGTGAGGCGTTGCTTCTGTGCGGGGCGGAGCCACAGCAGGAGGCTGCCCACGGGATAACCCTTGATGATGCTGTCGAAGAGTCTAATCACGTCGTCACGGCCCCACCGGAACCCGCGCTGGAAGTGGGGGACCCGGATCTGTCCACGCCAGGCCAACTGGACCAGCCGTTCGACCTCGTATGTCGTCGCTTCAGGGCGGTTGTCCAGGCCGGTGGGCATCACTGCTCCTCAGAGGAAGGCTGTCGGATTGTCGGATCGCTGGGTTTCTTCGCGGCCGATGAAGGTCTCCCGAGCCATTGTCGCAGGGCGGACGCCTCACGTCGGGCCTTCACAGGTGGGGTTGGATGCGGGTGTGGACGGTGGTTTTGCTGAGGCCGACGGAGTGGGCGATGGCGGCGAGGGATTCGCCGGCTTGGTAGCGGCGGGCGAGTTCGCTGTCGGGGATGCCGATGTCTTTTCTGCGGCGGCCGGAGGGTTGGGGTGGGGTGGTGCGTTGGGCTTTGCGGCGTTGGCGCAGGCGCAGGACGGTGCCGGTGACGGTGCGGGTGGTGGGCTGTTTGCCGCGCACGTCGTGGCCCCAGGGGCGGGACGGGGTCTCGTGTTCGTGCCATAGGGCGAGGAAGGCCCGGCGGGCTCGGGAGAGGGCGGACAGGTAGCTGTGGTATTTCAGGCCGACGGCTTGGGCGGCTTGGGTGTAGTCGTCGTGGGCCGCGAGGGCGAGTAGGAGTTGGCGGTGGCGGGGGCGTAGGCGGGGCCAGATCTGGGCGAGGGCGAGGCGGTCCACCACGGCCGCCTCGGGGCTGGGATGCGGGTTGGCGGCCAAGGCCCAGTAGCGTTCGAAGCCGGGGCGGGTGGTCGCGTGGTAGCCGGGCTGCCAGCCGCGGAAGGCGCAGTCGGCGCGGGCTTCGTGGCGGATGGCGGTCCAGGCGAGGGTGAGCAGGGTGTGGCGGGTGGGGGCCTGGTCGGTTGCGTAGAGGTGGGTGGTGATGGCCTCCCAGGCGGCTTGGACGCGGATGTCGCGGTTGAGGTGGCTGCGGTGGTGGACGGTGGCGGCGGCGGTTGCGGCGATGTCGTCGAGTTCGGCGAGGGTGTAGCCGAACCGTAGGGGTTCGTGGCGGGGGTCGAAGGCGGCGGGGGCGGGTGCGGGCACGGCGGGTGTGGTGTCGGGCATGGCACTGGGGTCAAGTTCGGCGTCGAGGTTGGGCATGGCGTCGGTGTCGGGGGTGGTCATGGACGGGTTGTCACGGTTGCGGGTGGGCATCGGCCGGGAGGCCCGGCAGCCTTGACCGGGGGCTGGGGTGTGGGAGGGATTGGGAAGGCGGGCGTCTCCAGGCGGCTGGTGTTGGGGAGGGGGGAAAGGCCGGGGCCTGGGGCGGGGTTTCCCGGTGGCAGGGGCGAGGCCCTGTGGGGTGCGGGGCCTTCAGGGGCGTGGGCATGGCCGGGGACCAGGTGAGGCCCTTGGACCAAGCCGGGGTGGGAGGGGAAGGGGTTTGAGTCCCTCCGGAACCTGGGGCGGGGCAGATTGGGTGTGGAGAAGGAGGGGGTTGAGTCCCTCCGGTACCGGAGCGGCGGTGAAGGCTGCCGCGCCTCGCGGCCGAAGCAGCGGGAAAGGTTTCCGGTTGTGGGCCTCCCGGGCGGGTGGGGCGCGGGTGATCCTCGGCCGGGAGGCCCGGCAGCTTTGGCCTGGTCCGGGGTGCGGGAGGGGTTGGGAAGGCGGGCGTTTCCAAGGGGCAGGGCGAGGTGAAAGGCCCGGGGTGCGGCTGGCTTCCTGGGCGGTGAGGGGTTGAGTCCTTCCGGGGGGGCGGGGTTTTTGGGTGGTAGGGGGTTGAGTCCTCCCGGGGGTGGAGGGCTGGCTTCCTGGGTGGTAGGGGGTTGAGTCCCTCCGGTACCGGAGCGGCGGTGAAGGCTGCCGCGCCTCGCGGCCGAAGCAGACGTGTGGGTTTTCGGCTTTGGGTGCTCCAGGCGGGTGGGGTGCGGGGTTGGTGTCGGGTGTGGGCATGGGTGGGCTTTCACGGATGCGGGTGGTCTTCGGCCGGGAGGCCCGGCAGCCTTGACCTGGTCTGGGGTGGGGGAGGGGTTGGGAAGGCGGGCGTCTCCAGGGGGTGTGGGAAGGCCCGGGGTGCGAGGTGCCCGAGGGTGGGTGGGGCGAGCGGCGCGGACGGCTGACGCGGTGCGGCTGCGTGGAGGCTCGCCCCCTGGGGTGGGTGTTGATGTTGACGTGAGTGGGCGATAACGGGCGGATATGGCCCCCACGGCGTCAAGATCATCGGGGGTGGTGGGTCCTTGGTGGTGGGGGACCAGGGGATGCGGGGGTTAGGGGCGGTGGGAGAGGTGGGCGAAGGCGGGCAAGGGGGGCTCGAACACGGCCCAGACGGAGTGGCCGCCGTCTTCGGTGGTCCAGTGGCCCCAGTCGGTGGCCAGGGCCGCCACCAGACGCAGGCCGCGGCCGCCGACGGTGAGCGGGTCACCGGGTGGGCGGGCTTGTGGGATGCGGGGTCCTCCGGTGTGCGGGTCGGGGCGGGGACCTTGGTCGGCGACGGTGACCAGCACCAGGCCGGTGCGCAGGGCGGACAGGCTGACTGAGACCTTGCCGCCCTGGCCGCTGCGGGAGTGGCGGCAGGCGTTGGCGAACAGCTCGGCCGCGACCAGTTCGGCGTCGTCCACGACGTGCGGGAAGCCGGCCAGGCTGGCGCGGACGCGGTGGCGCAGGTCCGGGCAGAGCGCGGGGTCGCCGGACAGTTCCCAGAACTCCGAGACCACACACAGGCGGCCGGAGCCGGGGTGGCCGGTGTCGTTGGTGTTGTCGGTCATCAGGCGGCTCCCTTCAGCGAGGCGCGGCGCGCGGCCACCAGGTTGATGCGGGACCGGGTGGGCGGCCGCTCCCGCCCGCACAGCGCGGCGGCGGCCTCCTTGACCCGCGTCACGTGCGCGGACCCGGTGCGCCCCCAGATGAACCACCGGTTCCCGGGGGCGTCCTCCACCACCACGACCGGGACCAGGCGGGTGGACGCGCGGACGTAGAGCACCGGGTGGGCGGTGGCGGACAGGGCGATGAGCGCGGTGCCGCCCATCCTGTGGACCTCCTCTTGCAGGCGGGCGAGTAAGGACTGACGGGTGTCACCGGTCATGACCTGTGCAGACATGGCTCTCCCAAGGAAAGTGACGTGGCTGGTGTGTGGTCACCGGAGGAGGCGGGCTCCGTGACTGGATGACTCCAAGTTAAATGCAAGGCCTGTAAGTTACAAGGCATGCAAAAGAACTGGTCTGTATTGTTGAGCTATGTCTGTTTTCGCGCGGTGGGATGATGGTCACAGCACCCAGAAGCGGAGTCGGCCGAGCGAAGGAGACTGTCGTGACCCAGGGCTCACCGGTGCGCAGGCACTATCTGGTCAGCCAGCTCAAGCGGTTACGCGCGGAGGCGAAACTGTCCCAGGAGCAGGTCGCCGACGAGATGGGTTGGGACGTCAGCAAGCTCTACCGCATTGAGAACGGCCGATTCGTTCGGCTCAACACCGAGTCGGTCGCCGGGCTGTGCCGCCTCTACGGAGCCGACGACAGCCTGCGTGAAGAACTTGTCGCTATCGCCAAGGCCGCACGGAAGCACAAGCCGTGGTGGTTCCAGTACGAGGAGGTCGCGGGGAACGCCTTCTACGGCTTGGAGAACGAGGCGACCAAGATCCAAGAGTATGCAGTCGGCCTCATCCCAGGGCTACTCCAACACCCGGACTACATCGAGGCACTGATGAGCCGAGGACTGCTCAAGAATCCCGAGCAACAGAGGAAACGGCTCGACGCGCGTCGTCAACGGCAGACCAACGTCTTGGAACGCGACAATCCGCCACAAATGTGGTCGATCATCGACGAGTCAGCCTTGCGCTGCCTCGTCGGCGGTCGGCAGGTTATGCGCGTCCAGTTGGAGCACCTGCTCGAACTAGTAAACCGGCCCAACCTCGACATCCAGGTGCTTCCCCTGTCGAGGGGTATGACCCAGCCCTACAACTTCACGCTTATGAGCCTTGGCGAGAATGAGCGAGTGGGATACATCGACGTTCCGCCCAACGGACACTTCTTCGAGGGCTCAGACGAAGTCGCCGACCATACCCGAAGGTTCGAGCTCATCCAGGCCGCAGCGCTGCCTCTGAGCGAGACTCCCACGTTCCTCCACCGAGTGATCACCAACCTGAAGGACGCCGATGACTGAAAACAGCCTTGCTTTCCAAACGATCACCAGCGCCCGCCAGTGGCACACCTCTAGCTACACACACGAGGAGGCCGCCTGTGTCGAGGTCTCCGAAGGTCCGGTGACGGGGGTTCGGGACAGTAAGAACCGTGACCTGGGCGCGCTGTTCTTCCCCGCTGCCGAGTGGGCCGCGTTTGTGCGGGCGGCGCGGCAGGAACAGATCTAGCGTTTACGTCGAGGACGAGGGCAGGGAGTTCAACGTGATGACCGGCGGCAACCGGTCGGTGGCGTTGAGCTCCACACTGTCCATAGAGCTGGCCGAAGAGGTTCGCAAGCCGCTGGAGAGTGAGTCAAGTGGTCGAGCAACGGGTGTGGTGTAGGAACAGCTACAGCGGGGGCGGTGAGAACTGCGTGGAGGTCTCTCTGCGACACTGGCACACCGCCAGCTACACCACGGACGAAGGAGCCTGCGTCGAGGTGTCCGAAGGCCCGGTGACGGGGGTTCGGGACAGTAAGAACCGTGACCTGGGCGCGTTGTTCTTCCCTGCTGCCGAGTGGGCTGCGTTCGTGCGGGCGGCACGGCAGGAGCGAGTCTAGCGTTTCTGGGGTTGTTGACGCTGTTGTCACTCTGATCGGTCACAATGGGGAGGGTCTGTCCATCCCCCGTCCCCGTTGTGGCCAGGAGTGCCCATGATCGACCATGCTTCCCTACTCAAGGATCTCCAACAGCAGGTCCGCATCCTGGAGAAGGACCTCCGCGAACGCAGTGAGGACCCCGAGGCGGTCAACGAACACAGCGGTGAGCCCTTCGTCCACGAGTTGAAGCGTGAGTACCAGCGGGCACTGGATGCTGAGCGGACCGCTTCCACCTACGGAGCTTGGCGGGATGAGCGGGTGACCCAGGCGGCGGTGGCCTGGGTGCTGGCCACGGTCTTCGTCCGGTTCTGCGAGGACAACCGGCTTTTGGAGCAGCCGTTCATCGCCGGGCCGCGCGACGCTGCCGGGCGCTATGACATCGCCCAGGAGTTGCGGGACGCCTGGGTGGCCGAGGACCGCTCCCGCACCGACCGCGACTGGCTGGTGCACGCCTTCAAGGCGATGAGCGTGTCGCCGATCATGGCCGGGCTGTTCGACCGCGCCCACAACCCGATGTGGACCATCACCCCGTCCCACCAGGCGGCCAAGAACCTGATCGGGTTCTGGCGTGAGGTCGGCGACGACGGCCACCTCCGCCACGACTTCACCGACCAGGAGTGGAACACCCGGTTCCTCGGCGACCTGTACCAGGACCTCTCAGAGGACATCCGCGAGAACTACGCGCTCTTTCAGACCCCGGAGTTTGTGGAGGAGTTCATCCTCGACCACACCCTGGAACCGGCCATTGAGGAGTTCGGCCTCGACGGCAACAAGATCTACCAGGCCGACAACAAGGGCTTCCGGCTCATCGACCCGACCTGCGGTTCGGGGCACTTCCTGCTGGGCGCATTCCACCGACTGCTAGCCAAGTGGCGCGAGGCCGAACCCGGTGCCTCGGACTGGGATCTGATCGCCCGCGCCCTGCGCAGTGTGCACGGGGTGGACAAGAACCCCTACGCCGTGGCGATCGCCCGGTTCCGGCTTCTGGTGGCAGCGATGAAGGAAGCGGGCATCACCACCCTCTCGGCGGGCAACCCCGACTGGCCGATCGTGGTGGCCACCGGCGACTCCCTCATCCACGGCCGAGGAGCGCCCGGCCGAATGGACGAACTGTTCCAGACTGACGAGGTCCACCACTACGCCACCGAGGACGTCCACGACTACGAAGCCGAGCACGATCTGCTGGGTGTGCACAGCTACCACGCGGTGGTGGGCAACCCGCCCTACATCACGGTCAAGGACAAACGAGAGAACCAGAACTACCGGGACCGGTATGCCACCTGTGCAGGCACTTACGCCCTGTCAGTGCCTTTCGCCGAACGGTTCTTCAACCTGGCCAAGCGCGCCGGTGGCGACGGAGCGGGCGCGGGAGTGGTCGGGCAGATCACCGCGAACTCCTTCATGAAACGCGAGTTCGGCAAGAAGCTCATCAACGATTTCTTCCGCAACGAGGTGCGCCTGACCCACATCATCGACACCTCCGGCGCCTACATCCCCGGCCACGGCACTCCCACCGTCATCCTCATCGGCCGCAACATGCCCAACACCCACACCACAACCGTCCGCGCGGTCCTGGGTATCCGAGGTGAACCGTCCCAGCCACAGAATCCCGCCGAAGGACTGGTCTGGTCCGCCATCACCAACCAGATCGACCACCCGGGCAGCGAAAGCGAATGGGTCAGCGTCGCCGATCTTGCTTGGGAGAGGTTCAAGGACCACCCGTGGAGTCTGGCCGGGGGCGGGGCTGACAGCCTGATGGAATCTTTGCAGGAGAGAAGCACTAGAAAGCTCGAAGCAGAAATTCAAGAGATCGGCTTTGGTGCGGTAACCCGTGAAGACAGCGCCTACATGGTAGGACGTGGGGCACTCCAACGTCATGGGATTTCCCGAGAGCATCAGCGGGCTATCGTTGAAGGCGACGCAACAAGAGACTGGGATATTAAAAATCCTACAGTTTCTGTCTGGCCTTATTCAAGTAGCACTCTTGAGGCTGAGAGCAGTAAAGCCATTGAACGTTTTCTCTACCCTTATCGAGGAATTCTTCGTGGTCGTGTCGCTTACGGGAAAACTCAACTAGAGCGTGGGCTCAAATGGTTTGAGTATTCGATGTTTTTTGCGGGGCGCTATAAAATCCCGCTCTCCATTGCCTTCGCTGAGGTTGCTACGCACAACCATTTCGTCCTGGACCGCGGTGGCAAGGTCTTCAAGCAGACTGCTCCGGTGATCAAGCTTCCCAAGGACGCCACGGAGGACCAGCACTTGGAACTTCTCGGGGTGCTGAATTCCTCAACGGCGTGCTTCTGGTTGAAACAGAACTGTACGTCTAAGGGCGGAAGTGGAATTGGGCGTGGGGTCCAGGATGAAGCCTGGGAAGGGCGCTACGCCTTTAACGCCACCAGGGTTCAGGAGTTCCCTCTCCCGGCTTCTCTCCCTCTAGACCGTGCTCGGGAACTCGACTCCCTGGCTCAGCGTCTTTCCTCCCTGGAGCCCTCCGCTGTGGTGGAGTCCGCCACTCCCACTCGATCCCGTCTGAATGAGGCGCGTGCCGAGTACGCCGCGATCCGGGCTCGGATGATCGCGTTGCAGGAGGAGTTGGACTGGGACGTCTACCACCGCTATGGCCTGATCTCCGACGCCGAGCACGCCGAACTGGTGCTGCCGGATACCGCCGACGTGCCGGGTATCAACCTGGGTGAGCGCGCCTTCGAGATCGTCCTCGCCCGCAAGGTCGCCGCCGGTGAAGCGAAAACCGAGTGGTTCTCCCGCCACGGTTCCACCCCCATCACCGACCTCCCCTCCCACTGGCCGGACGCCTACAAGCGGGTCGTGGAAAAGCGCATCGAGTTCATCTCCTCCCGCCGCGACCTCGCGCTCATCGAACGTCCCGAGTGCAAGCGCCGCTGGCAGTCCGAACCCTGGGAGAAGAAGGAGAAGGCCGCCCTCAAGTCCTGGCTGCTGGACCGCTGCGAAACCCGCTCCCTGTGGTTCGCTCCCACCGACACCGGTGAGGACGCCCCCCGGGTCCGCTCGGTCCTGGAACTCGCCAACCGCCTCCGTGACCTGCACCCCGAGACGGTGGCCGTGGCCGACCTGTACGCCCCCGACACCGACTTCGTCGATGTGATCGCCGAGATCGTCGCCTCCGAGCACGTGCCCTACCTGGCCGCGCTCCGCTACAAGGACTCCGGCCTGCGCAAGCGCGCCCAGTGGGAGGAGGTCTGGGAGCTGCAGCGCCAGGAGGACGCCCGCAACGCCACCCTGGCCGAGGGCGAGAAGGAGCACCGCCTCGACATCCCCGTCCCGCCGAAGTACACCTCCGCCGACTTCCGCCGCCCCTCCTACTGGTCCAACCGGGGCAAGCTCGACGTCCCCAAGGAACGCTTCGTCTCCTACCCCGGCGCGGAGGCCGACTCCGACGGCTCCCTGCTCCTCGGCTGGGCGGGCTGGGACCACGCCGAGCAGGCCACCGCCCTGGCCGACCTGGCCTACAACCGCCTGGAGGAGCACGGCTGGGCCTCCGACCGCGACCGGATGACGCCGCTGCTGGCGGGGCTGGCCGAACTGCGCCCCTGGGTGCACCAGTGGCACGCCGAGCCCGACGCCTACGGGCAGAGCCCGGCCTCCTACCTGGACGAGGACTTGGCGGACCTGAAGGACCGCACCGGTATCACCGACTCCGACATGGCCGCGTGGCGGCCTCCGGCCGCTGCCCGCGGCCGGGGCCGGGGGCGGGGCCGCGGCCGGGCCTGAGGCCCGGCCGCTCCCCCCAGCAGTAACCCGCATCCTTGATGGCCCCAGAGCCATCACCGCCTTCTGAAATGGCTCTGGGGCCATGATCATCAACGGGCTCAGCCCCGCCCCCGCCCGGTCCTCCCCTCCCCCTCCGGGCTATGCGGCCAGTCCCGGCGGCGCGGGGACCCCGTCCGGGTACAGGGCTTCGGCGACGGGGACGGCGACCCGGGGCTGGCGCAGGTACTCCTCGACGTCGTGGGGGCGCCTGCGGGAGTTGGCGGTCACCACCTCCACCAGTCCCGGACCCCACACGGGGCTCAGCGGGCAGCCGATGGTGGCGGCGTCGGCGGGGGTCCACGCGTTGAGCCAGGCCGCCACGCGGTCGGGGCGGCGGGGCGGCTGGAGGAGGACCCGTTCGTGGACGGCGTCGAGGCCGAGCGGGCTGCCCACGGTGACCAGCAGCGGCACGGTCACGTCGGGGCGGGCCCGGCTGAGCAGGTCCACGGCCACGACCGTGCCGAGGCTGTGGCCGACCACGACGACCTGTCCGCTCTGCGGGAAGCCCTCGGCCACCCGGTCCAGGACGGCGGTCCGCACCTCCTCCTCGCCCAGGTAGGCGGCGACGTCCCGGAGGAACAGGGCGATCAGCGCCTCGTCCAGGCCGCTGCGGGCCGCCACCCAGCTCAGCTCCCGCTGCAGGCGGCTGGTCAGCGGGGCGATGAGGCCCAGGGCCGAGGCGCCCTCCTGGTCGGTGGGCCCGCCCGCCAGTTCGGCGGGCATGCCGGAGCGCAGCGCGGCCTGCTCCAGCAGCGCCGCGTAGACCGCGTGCGGCTCCTCCAGGGGCGGGGCCAGCGCCTCGGCGAGGTCCACGGACTCGGTCGCGGCGGCGTCCGCGGTCAGTTCGGCGAGCAGGTCGCCGTAGTAGGGGAACCACGCCGACGCGGCCGGCACGGTGGGCAGGCCCGCCGCGAGCAGTCCCGAGTTGAGGGCGGCCGTCCACGCG
Source organism: Thermobifida alba (assembly GCF_023208015.1). NCBI lineage: Bacteria > Bacillati > Actinomycetota > Actinomycetes > Streptosporangiales > Nocardiopsidaceae > Thermobifida > Thermobifida alba. The sequence goes on from NZ_CP051627.1 coordinate 276,933, forward strand.
GCGCGCAGCCGCGCGGGGTCCTTGCCCGCCATGCCGCGTCCGTGCACGAACACCAGGTGGACGTCGTCGGGGCCGCCGCTGCCGCGCACCCCCGACCGGCCCGACCGGGGGAGGCGTTCGCGCGCCCAGAACGGCTGGGGGCCCTTGGGCGCGGCCCGGCCGTCCGCGGGGGGCAGTCCGGCGCCGGGCCCCAGGGAGGCGAGCAGGTCCCGTTGAGCGCGGGGGAGGTCGGCCGCGGCGAGGAAGTCCAGGATGGAGCTGACGCGGGTGCCCTCGTTGCCGAGCCAGGCCGCCGCGGAGTCGGGGTCGCCGGGGCGCAGCGGCGTGCCGTCGGTGCGCAGCCGCCGCCCGTGGGCGTCGCGCCGGGGCACGGCCGAGTGGTGCAGCGCCACGACCTCCCACTGGTCGTTGTAGACGGGCGAGCCGGAGCTGCCGGGTTCGGTGTCGGCGGAGTACTGGAGGAAGTCCTCGGTCTGCTGGAGCAGCCGGCCGCCGCGGATCGCGATCTCCTTGAGGCGTCCCCGGGGGTGGCCGACGATGTTCACCGGTTCGCCGGTGACGACCTTGCCCTGGGTGCGCAGCAGCGGGTTCCAGCCGAAGACCGCGCCCGGCGGGCGGCCCTCGGCGTCGGGGCGGACCCGGACCAGGGCGAAGTCCAGTTCCCGGTCGGCGACGAAGAACCCCTCCGGGTCGAGGCGGTGCCGCACCGGCGTGCGGGGGTGCAGGTCGGCGTCGACCTCGGCGGCGAACTCGGCGACGGCCTGCTCGGCGGCCTCGGGGGAGTCGAGCACGTGGTGGTTGGTCAGCAGCAGGTCGGGGGCGACCAGGAACCCGGTGCCGCAGGGGAGTTCCCGCCCGTGGTGGACGTGGACCAGGCGGGCCACGGACGCGGCGGCGCGCGCGCCCCGGTACAGGAAGCCGACCGACTGCGCCTGGTTGGCGGCGCCGATGACGCGCTGGTAGATGCGGTGCCGCCGCACGGGGTCGGGCTCGGCGGGGGCGGGTGCGGGGGCGCGCAGCAGCGCGGCGAGCCGCTCGGCGCGCGCCCGCAGCTGGTCGAAGGTGTCGTGGACGGGGACTCCGGTGCGTTCCTGCAGCTGACGGGTGCGGGTGCGCGCCCGTTCGGTCTCGGCGAACCGTTGTGCGGCCCGCTGCTCCTGCCATTGCTGTTCGGCGGCGGTGCGGTGGGGGAACGTGTCCATCCGATTCCCTCCTCTCCTCCGGCGGGTCGTGCGCCGCCGGATTTTCCCTGCTCCCCCCATGATCGCCTCCGACCTCGGGGAATACCCGGGAAACCGGGAAAACAGCCGGTTTTCCGGGGGTGGGGACACCGGTGGCGGTCCCGTATCGTCCCAGGTCACGGCGGCATGCCGGGAAAGTTGTGACAAAGGATGATCGGTGGTGCTCTGGGGGTTTTCCGGGAAAGAAAAACCGGTTCACCGGAAAATGGCTGAACCGGTTGTGTGAAGTGCACCACTGGGGCTATCGTGGCGTCGGCGCCTCAGGAGGGAAACGGCAAGCGGGGCCGCGTAATCCACTCGTGTACACCCCTGCTTTCGTGAGGAAGGCCATGAGAAAACGCCTCACGGTCGCGGCAGCGACGGTTCTCGCGCTGCTCGCCTCCGTCTTCGTCATCGCGCAGCCGGCCGGCGCCGCCACCGGTCTGCACGTCCAGAACGGACGGCTCCACGAGGCCAACGGCCAGGAGTTCGTCATCCGCGGCGTCAGCCACCCCCACAACTGGTACCCCCAGCACACCGGCGCCTTCGCCGACATCAAGGCGCACGGCGCCAACACCGTGCGCGTGGTGCTGAGCAACGGCGTCCGCTGGGCCAAGAACGGCCCCTCCGACGTCGCCGGCGTCATTTCCCTGTGCAAGCAGAACCGCCTCATCTGCATGCTGGAGGTGCACGACACCACCGGCTACGGGGAGGAGGGCGCCGCCTCCACCCTCGACCAGGCCGTCGACTACTGGATCGAGCTGAAGAGCGTGCTGCAGGGCGAGGAGGACTACGTCCTGATCAACATCGGCAACGAGCCCTACGGCAACGACGCCGCCACGGTGGCCGACTGGGCCCCCGACACCTCCGCCGCCATCCAGCGGCTGCGCGGCGCGGGCTTCGACCACACCCTCGTGGTGGACGCCCCCAACTGGGGCCAGGACTGGTCGCACACCATGCGCGACAACGCCGCCGGCGTCTACGCCAGCGACCCGACCGGCAACACCGTCTTCTCGATCCACATGTACGGCGTCTACGCGCAGGGCGCCACGGTCACCAGCTACCTGGAGCACTTCGTCAACGCCGGCCTGCCGATCGTCATCGGCGAGTTCGGCCACGACCACTCCGACGGCAACCCCGACGAGGACACCATCATGGCCGAGGCCGAGCGGCTGGGCCTGGGCTACATCGGCTGGTCGTGGAGCGGCAACAGCGGCGGCGTCGAGTACCTGGACATGGTCGACGACTTCGACGGCGACAGCCTGACCCCGTGGGGACAGCGGATCTTCTACGGCCCCGACGGCATCGCCGACACCGCCCAGGAGGCCACGGTCTTCGGCCCGCCGACCGAGCCCACGGACCCGCCGACCGAGCCCACCGATCCGCCGACCGAGCCCACGGACCCGCCGGTGGAGCCCACGGGCGACTGCACGGCCGCCTACGCCACCATCGGCAGCTGGGGCGGCGGCTTCCAGGGCGAGGTCACGGTCACCGCGGGCGACTCCGCCATCTCCAACTGGACGGTGAGCTGGACCTTCCCCGGCGGCCAGACCGTCAGCCAGGGCTGGAACGCCAGCTTCAGCGGCAGCAGCTCGGTCACGGCCGGCAACGTGTCCTACAACGGCCAGCTGGGCGCCGGGCAGTCCACCGCGTTCGGCTTCATCGGCTCGGGCAGCGCCCCCGACTCGCTGGTGCTGAGCTGCACGACCGACTGACCCCCCGACCACCACCCGAACCGGTCGGAGACAACGGACACGAAGGAGCGGCCCGCGGGGACACCCGCGGGCCGCTCCGCCGGTTCCGGGCGCGCCGTGCGCGGCGCGGCCGGTCTCAGCCGGGGATCAGCCGTTCCGGAGCTGGTCGCGCGCCCACTGCCCGGCCGACTTCAGCGAGGAGCCGTTCCACGGGCCCCCGGCCGCGCAGGTGCCGGGCCGGAAGACCGCCCCCGCACGGAAGTCGTCGGAGTAGTTCCACTTCGTCCAGCCGATCTTCTCCTGCTTCATCAGGTCCAGGTAGCGCTCGGCCATCACGTAGTCGTTGGTGCCGTCGCCGGTGTAGGACTCGGTGCCGAACTCGGTGACGAACACCGGGAACATCTGGGCCGCGCTGCGCAGCGCGTCGAGGTAGTCGTCCCGGTGCGAGGCCGCGTAGAAGTGGAAGGCGTACATGACGTTGCCGGCGTCGACCGGGTCGGCGGCGATCTCCGCGGGGCCGGAGCCCTCGGAGACGCCGAGCGAGGACCAGCCGGGGGTGCCGACGATGACCACCGAGTCGGGGTCGCGCTGGCGGATCACCGGGATGACCTCCTCGGCGTAGCTCTTGATCGAGGCCCAGCTCACCCCGTTGGGCTCGTTGGCGATCTCGTAGAGCACGTTCTCCTTGCCCGCGTGGCGCTGGGCGATCTCGGCGAAGAACGTCTTGGCCCGGTCGAGGTTGTAGTGGGGGTCGCCCGGGGTGAGGATGTGCCAGTCCACGATCACGTACAGGCCGCGCGCCGTGGCCATGTCGATCAGCTGGTGCATCCGGTCGGTGAAGCCGCGCGGGTTCGTCTCGTAGCCGTCCTCCTGGATGTACATCGACAGCCGGATGATGTCGGCCTGCCAGTCGTGGGCCAGGGCGTCCAGCGAGCTGTCGGTGAGGCAGTGGTCGAACCACTGGATGCCGTGCGTGCTCATGCCGCGCAGCTGCACCGGGTTGCCGTTCTCGTCGCACAGCTTGGTGCCGCAGACCTCGACCTTGCCGTACCGCTCGACGGGGGTGCCGGCGCCCGGGTCGGTGCCGGGGCCGCCGGGGTCCGTGCCCGGGCCGCCCGGGTCGGTGCCCGGGTCGGAGCCCTCGGCGCAGGGCGCGCCGTTGACCGTGCAGCCGACGGGGTCGCCGCTTCCACTGGCCGTGAAGCCGAAGGAGGCGGTGCCGCCCGGCGCGATGCTGCTGTTCCAGGAGACCCCGGTGAAGGTGTGGCTGGTGCCGTCGGCCGTGTGCTGGGCGTTCCACGCCTGGTTGACCGTGGTCCCGTTCGGCAGGGTGAGGACGACCTGCCAGTGGGAGACGGTGCCGCCGGTGTCGTTGTGGACCGTGACGGAGGCGGTGTAGCCGCCGTCCCAGGTGGACTCCTTGGTGAAGGTGGCGGTGAGCCCGGCGGCGCGGGCCACGCCCGGGGAGAGCAGCGCGAGGAGGAGGGCGAGCGCGGCGGTCAGCGCGACGGCCGCCGGGGTGGCGCCCCGCAGGGCGGTGGGGGGTCTGGTCATCGTTCCTCCAGGGGGAGAGGGAGTGCCGAGCGCCTCGGGAGCGCTCCCATGCCGAACGGCGCCGCGTCCGGGGGCAGGAGCGACCCCCCGGGGGGCGGCATTCTCGTTCGGTAGGGGGACGGTAGCACACCGTCAAGGGGTGGAGGTGATCTGGATCACCCTCCGAGGTGCGAGGGACGGCCCCGAAGCCCCCGGACCGGTCCGCCGCGGGCTCTAGGGTGGAAGGCACAGGCCGGAAGGAGGACGCCGACGATGCCCGATTCCTGGACCGCCATCGACTTCGAGACCGCCAACCGGGACCGGGGCAGCGTCTGCGCGGTGGGACTGGTGCGGGTCGCCGACGGCCGGATCGTCGACCGCTACACCACCCTGGTCCGGCCCCCCGCGCCGGTCGACCACTTCGACCGCTTCAACACCGAGTTCCACGGGATCACCCCCGAGCAGGTCGCGGACGCCCCCGCCTGGCCGCAGGTGCACCGCACGATCCTGGAGTTCGCCGACGGCGGCCCCTTCGTCGCCCACAACGCCGTGTTCGACATGGGCGTCATCCAGGCCGCCTGCGCCCACACCGGACTGGCGGACCACCCGCTCGACTACGTCTGCTCCCTGGACACCGCGCGGCGGACCTGGCCCGCGCTGCGCGACCACCGGCTGCCCACGGTCTGCCGCCGCATCGGGCACGACCTGCGCCGCCACCACGCCGCCGACGCCGACGCCGAGGCCGCCGCGCACATCATGCTCGCCGCGTTCCGGGAGCACGGCGTGGCGACGCTGCCCGAGCTGTGCCGGCGGCTGCGCCGCCCGCCGCGGCGCACCGCCGCGCGCCCCGCAGGGCCGGCCCCCCTCCCCGAGGCGCTGTGGACGCCCGGTGCGAAGTTCGACCGGTGGCGGCGGGAGGCCGAGACGCCGCTGCCCGAGCCGAACCCCGACGCCGACCCCGGCGGCCCGCTGTTCGGGCGCGTCGTGTGCGTCAGCGGCGAGCTGGCCGCCCTGTCCAAGCCCGAGGCGTGGCGGCGCATCGCCGCGGCGGGCGGCGTCCCCGCCAAAAACGTCACGCGCCGCACCGACGTCCTGGTCACGGGCGCCAACGGGGGCGGGCGCACGGCCAAGCACCGCCGGGCCGAGTCCTACAACGCCACCGGCTCCGCCATCGACATCATCGACGAGGCCGAACTACTGGCCCGGCTGGCCGCCGGGACGGGCGAGAAGGCGGCCGCTTACAGGTCCGAGGGGCGGCAGCGGAAGACCTGAAGGCGGCGGCCGTCGTAGTACTTGTCGGTCTCGCCCACCCACTCCATGCCGATGCGGCGCGCCGTGGCGATGGCGCGCTCGTTCGCCGGCCGCGCGACCGCGAACACCTCTTCGAGGCCCTGCTCGAACGCCCAGCGGATGAGCGCCCGGCTCGCCTCCGTGGCGTAGCCCTGCCCCCAGACGTCGGGGCGCAGCTGCCAGTTGAGCTCGAAGTCCTCCTCGAACGGCGGCAGCAGCCGCAGCGACAGCCCGCCGATGACCTCGCCGTCGGCGAGGCGCACCACCGCCCACCGGCCGGCCGGCGGCACCAGGTTGGGCTGCGCCTCCACCCACGCCTCCAGCACCGAGCGCATCGCGGGGACGCCGTCGACCGCGCCCATGGTGATCCAGCGCGCCACCTCCGAGGAGCCGTAGATCCGATAGGCGGCCTCGGCGTCGTCGACGCTCCAGTCCCGGATGAGGAGCCGCTCGGTGCGCAAGGGTGGTGTCATAGAGCTCATAGTAAGAGCCGGTATACCCGATTGGTCCAGACCTGTCACCCAGGATTTCCCCAGATTTGGCGGTCCCGTTGGCCGCCGGCGTGGGAGTCCGGCCAGTGCCGGCGGACCAGGGCGTCGACCTGCTCGGCCAGCGGGACGGCCCCCCGGGCGTTGTCCACCCGCACGTGGGGCGCCACCGGCGGCTCGGCGGGACGGACCCGGGCGGTGAAGGCGGCGAAGTCCGCGAGCTTCCCGGCGTCGCGGGTCCGGCCGCGGGAGACGAGGCGCTCCCGCAGCGTCTCGGCGTCGCTGCGGACCCACAGCAGCCGCACCGGCTCCCCGCCCAGCTCCGCCACCCAGGCGCGCCACCGGGACAGGTCGCGGATCTGCTGGGTGAAGGGGGCGTCCAGCAGCACCGGGCAGCCCGCCGCGCGGATGCGCCGCGCCGCCGCGGTCAACCCGCCGTACTCGTGTGCCTTGACGTGCTCGTCGTACCAGGCGCCCTCGCGCTCGCCGTGCGGGCGGCCGTGCGCGCGCAGCAGGGCCGCGACGAAACCGCTGTAGAGGACGTCCTTGTCCAGCAGGGCCGGGACGGGGCGCACACAGCGCAGCAGCAGGCCGGCGACGGTGGACTTGCCCGCGCCGGGGGCACCCGCGACGATCCACACGGGCGCGGGGGGCGGTGAGTGGCTCATCCGTCCAGTCTGCCGGGAGCGGATCGGTCCCGACCAGCCGGTTCCGCGCATGCGGTGCGGGGTTTGGGGCATGTGACCAGCACACGGGACCGCCGCTGAAGAGGAGGCACACCATGCGCGCCACACGGTGGGCGGAACGGCGCCGACACCCCCTGGACCGGCCGGGGACCTCCGAGGCGTCCTGGCGGGGGTGGCCCGCGCTGCGCGAGTTCCCCGCGGTCCACATGGCCGGGATCGGCAGCGTGGTCGCCGTCGCCCCGCACCCCGGCGACGAGATCCTGTCGGCCGGCGGGGCGATCGCCATGCTGGCCGCGGCGGGGGCGCGGCTGCGCGTGGTCTCCGTCAGCGACGAGGGCGAGTTCGGCCCCGGCACCCGGGGGACGTCCTGGGAGCGGCTGACCGAGGTGCGGCACGCGCTGCGGGTGCTGGGCGCCGAGAGCGCCGAGATCGTCCCGCTGGGGATGTCCGGCGAGGCGATCCGCGAGGGCGGGGCCGGACTGGAGGAGGCGCTGGTCCGGCTGTGCGCGGGCTTCGACCTGTGCCTGGCCCCCTGGGAGGGGGACCGGCACCCCGAGCACGAGGTGGTGGCGCGGGCGGCGCGGATCGCCGCGACCGCGCTGGGGATTCCGCTGCTGGGCTGCCCGGTGTGGCTGTGGCACTGGGCGCACCCGGAGGACGACCGGGTGCCGTGGGAGCGGGTGAACCGCATCGTGCTGCCGGAGGAGACCCGCCGGCTCAAGGTCGACGCGATCGCCTGCCTCAACGTCTGGAGCGGCGCGAACCACGTCACGGCCGACGGCTCGGCGCTGTCCGCGGAGAAGGTCGCGCACTTCATCCGGGACGCCGAACTGGTCTTCCGGTAGACCGCCCGGCGGGCCCCGCGCACGGGGCGCCGCCGGGTCAGTCGCGCGCGACGCCGAGCAGGTGGTGCAGCACCAGGTCCTCGTAGACGTCGCCGAGCTGCTCGGGGGTCATCCGCGCGTCCGGCTCGTACCAGTTCAGGCTGGACTCCAGGGTGCTCAGCACGGTCGCGGCCGTCACCGGTTCGCGGGAGCCGCCGCCGGGGGAGAACACGCCGTCGGTGCGGCCCCGTTCGAGGATGCGGTGGATCCGGTCCTGGTAGGCGCGCAGCAGCCGGGACAGCTCCCGGTAGCGGACCGGGGACATCGTCCGCAGGGTGGGCAGCAGCACCCGGCACAGCTCCAGTTCGGTGCGGTAGCGGCAGTTGAACTCGATGTGGCGGCGGATGAGCTGGCGCATCTGCTCCACCGGCGGAGCAGACGCCTCGGCGGCCGGCCCGTGCTCCACGAGCGCGCGGACGCGGTCGAGCACGAGCCGGTGGACCAGGGCGAGCTTGCTGGGGAAGGCGCGGCGCATGTCGGCCGGGTCGACGCCGGCCCGGGCGGCGACGGCGTCCAGGCTGACGGCCTCGGGGCCGTGCGCGGCGAAGAGGCGGCCGGCGGTGTCGAGAACGTGTCGGGTGAACGGGGCGTCCTGCGCTGAGAGGTCAGTGGTCATCGTCGTCACTCAACCCCGGCACCTGCGAACCGTGTCCGCGGGGAGCCTGTGCGGGGCGGGGGTTGGTCCCCCTCGGGGGGTCTGCGGTTTTCGGTTACGAGCGGGGTTAGAGGTCAGAGGATAGCGCCGCCCGGGTGAGAAAGCCGTGAGTTTTTCGTTTCCCCAGGCGGGAAGACTTCTGAAGAGATATTTCCTCCTGTTACGAATTTCCTTCGAAGTGATATGAATTCCGGGATGCGCGCCATTTTCCGCGAAACGGGGGCGCGCGGCGGCCCCGGGGCCGCCGCACCCGCTCCCGGGACCCGCCCCGCGCCGTCCTCCCCGGCGGCCGGAGAGGGCGGGGACGGGCGCGGCCTGGGCGGGCGGAACTGCTAAGAAAGAGATGCGCGCCCCACAGCGCCCCCCGCACCGAGCAGAACCGAACGAAGGCCAGAAGATGATCCCCGACCAGCGTCGCGAACACATCCTCAAGCTGCTGCAGGAACGCCACGTCCTCAGCATCAGTGAACTCACGTCGATGCTGTCCGTCTCGCACATGACGGTGCGCAGGGACATCCAGGCCCTGGAGAACGAGGGCAAGGTCCTGTCCGTGACCGGCGGAGTCCGGCTGGCCGCGCGGCTCAAGAGCGAGCCGTCCTACCTCGCCAAGGCGCAGCTGGAGGTGCCGGCCAAGCGCGCCATCGCCCGGGCCGCCGCCGAGCTGGTCCGGGAGAACTTCACGATCTACCTGGACGCGGGGACGACCACGCTCCAGATGGTGCCGCTGCTCACCGACAAGGCCGGGCTGACCGTGGTGACCAACGACTTCAACGTGGTCGGCCACCTCATGGAGTACCCCAACATCGAGCTCATCCACACCGGCGGCGTGGTCTCGCACGCCGACCACTCCTCCGTCGGGCAGTTCACCGCCGAGTTCCTCCGCAGGGTCAACGTGGACATCGCGTTCGTGGCCAGCAGCTCCTGGGACCTCGACCGGGGCTCCACCACGCCCTCGGAGGCCAAGGTCGTGGCCAAGCAGGAGCTGCTGCGCGTCGCCTCCAAGAGCGTGCTGACGGTGGACAGCACCAAGTACGGCAAGTTCGGCACCTTCACGGTCGCCCACCTGGCGGAGTTCGACCTCATCATCACCGACGACCGGCTCCCCGACAGTGCGGTGCAGCAGCTGCGGGAGCGCGACATCCGCGTGCAGCTGGTCCCCGTGGAGTGACCGGACCGCGCCGGCGCGGTCCCCGTGCGGGGGCGGAGGCCCCCGCCCCCGGCGCCGCGGGGAGGGGCAGGCGGCTCAGTCCGCGGGCCGGGCCGGGCAGTACAGCTCCAGCTGGATGCCGTCGGGGTCCTCGAACACCAGCAGCGACCCGTGGTCGCGGCGCAGGATCGGGGTGTGCTCCACCTCCAGCAGGTCGAGGCGCCGCTCCCACTGCTCCAGCTCCTCGGGGGAGGAGACGCTGAAGGCCAGGTGGTCCAGGCCGGCGTGCCGGGGGTCGAAGCGCGCGTTGAAGTGGTCCCGGTGCTGGGTCAGGCACAGCAGCAGCCCGCTGGGGTGGCGGCAGGTGGTGCGCAGCCACCGGGCGTCGTCGGTGGTCTCGTACTCGCGGAAGCCCAGGACGTCACGGTAGAACTCGACGCTGTCGTCGCGGTCGCGCACGGACAGGGTGACGTGCGCGATCCCGGTCAGGACGGGCACGGGTCCCTCTCTTCGGCGGTACGGCGACCGCCGTCCGCGCGGGGAGAACAAGGCAGGCACGAACGCCCAGCGTACGCCGCGGCCCCGGAGAAGGGAACACGGCGGGGGCAATGGTGGAAAATGGTGCGCCCCCGGGGCCGCGGCACGTTTCCGCACACCGGCGGGCGGACGGAAGGGGCGGCGGGACCGCCCCGCGGCGCCGCGCACCCCGCGGGGCGCGTGGTCGGACCACTCCTGCGGCGCGCTCGCGGGGAAACGGCCGTTGGTAACCTCACCCCAGATGAACCGGTTCATCAGCCACGGGGGAGACGGATGAGGCGCCCGACGATCGTTGACATCGCCAAAGCCGCGGGAGTGTCCAAGGGAGCGGTCTCCTACGCGCTCAACGGCCGCCCCGGGGTCTCCGACGCCACCCGCCGCCGCATCCTCGACATCGCCGAGCAGCTGGGGTGGGCGCCCAGCAGCGCGGCGCGGTCGCTGTCGGACGGCCGGGCCTGGGCGATCGGCATGGTCGTGGACCGGCCCGCCCGGACGCTGGCCGCCGAACCGTTCTTCATGCAGCTGATCGGGGGCATCCAGATCGAACTGGACGGCAGCCCGTTCTCCCTGATGATGCGCTCGGCGGAGGACCGGGAGGTGGAGACGGCCACCTACCAGCGCTGGCACGCCGAGCGCCGGGTCGACGGCGTCCTGCTGGTGGACCTGCGCCGCGACGACCCCCGGCTGCCCTACGTCAAGGAGCTGGGGCTGCCGGCGGTGGTGATCGGCGGCCCCGAGCACACCCAGGGGCTGCCGTGCGCGTGGACCGACGACGCCGACGCCATGAGCGAGGTGGTCCGCTACCTGGCCGGGCTGGGCCACCGGCGGATCGTCCGGGTGGCCGGACCGGCGGAGTTCGTGCACACCGAGGTGCGCTCGCGGGCCTTCGCCCGGACGGCCCGGGAGGCCGGGCTGACCCTGGCCGAGGTGGTCCACGCCGACTACTCCGACTCCCGGGCCGCCGACCTCACCCGGGAGCTGCTGTCCGGTCCGCACCCGCCCAGCGCCCTCGTCTTCGACAACGACCTGATGGCGGTGGCGGCGCTGGGCGCGGCCCAGGAGATGGGCGTGCCGGTCCCCGGGCAGCTGTCCATCGTCGCCTGGGACGACTCCAGGATCTGCCAGGTCATCCGGCCCGCGCTGACCGCGGTCGGGCGCGCGGTGACCCAGCACGGCCGGATCGCCGCGTCCCTGCTGATGGAGGTCATCGAGGGGGGAGCGCCCCGCTCCCGGCAGACCCCGCCCAGCCGCCTGGTGCCGCGGGCCAGCACCGGCCCGGCCCCGTCCTGACCCGCCCGCCGGCCCCGCACTCCTCCGCAAGGAGGACCCGCGTCCTTCGTCCGGGCCCGTGGCACGGAGCGGCTAAAATGGCCGTTGACCTGCGCTGATTCGCGTAAACCGGTTTAGTTTTCATAACGGTGTCTTGACGCTGAACCGGTTTATTGATGTTCTTTCGTTCACTCCCGTCCGTGACCCACGTCATGCTGCGGACGGGGAGGGAGAGAGAAGCAGCCGCCTCGGGCGGCATCCGCGTACCCAGATGGACCGGCTACGGGGGGCCGGGGTTTGGGAACGCTCCCAGTCGGCTGTCGCCGGAGGACACGCCGCCGGCGACAGATGGAGGAGAGAAGAAGGACGATGCGAAACCGCTACAGGTTTCTGATCCCCCTCGCGCTGGTCAGCCTGCTGGCCACGTCCTGCGCGGGTGACACGGAAGGCGACGGTGGCGCGGCAGGCGACTACCCCCGTGCGGAGACCCTCTACACCGGCGGCACCCAGTGGGGGCCGCCGAGCACCTGGAACCCCCTCGACACCGGCGGACACGCCACCGGCACGGTGGGCCTGGTCTACGAGACCCTGTTCCTCTACGAGCCGCAGTCCCGCGAGTACATCCCCTGGCTCGCCGAGAGCGGCGAGTGGGTCGACGACACGACCTACGAGCTGAAGCTCCGCCAGGGCGTCACGTGGAGCGACGGCGAGGACTTCACCGCCGACGACGTGGTCTTCACCGTCGAGGTCGGCAAGTACGAGGCCTCCACCTACCACAACCTGTGGGAGTGGCTGGAGAGCGCCGAGGCGGTCGACGACCACACGGTCAGGTTCACCTTCTCCCAGGCCAACTACGCGCAGTGGGCGAACTGGCTGTACTCCAACGCCATCGTGCCCGAGCACCTGTGGTCGGAGCGCTCCGAGGAGGAGATCCTCACCGGCGCCAACGAGGACCCCGTCGGCACCGGCGCCTACCTCTACGAGACGCACGACCAGGACCGCCAGGTCTGGAAGAAGAACGAGGACTGGTGGGCCATCGAGGCGCTCGGCCACGAGGTCGCCCCCACCTACATCGTCGATGTGGTCAACACCAGCAACGAGGCCGCGCTGAGCCAGGTGCTGCAGGGCAACATCGACATGAACAACAACTTCCTGCCGGGCATCGCCCAGCTGGTCCAGGGCGGGTACCAGGTCCAGACCTACTACCCCGAAGAGCCCTACATGATCCCGGCCAACACCGCCTGGCTGGTGCCCAACACCACCAAGGCGCCGATGGACGACCCCGAGTTCCGCAAGGCGCTCTCGGCCTCCATCGACATGGACGAGATCGTCAACAACGTCTACGGCGGCCTGGTCACCGAGGCCGACCCCACCGGCCTGCTGCCCGTGTGGGAGGAGTACATCGACACCGGGGTCGTCGAGGAGTACGCCACCCCGCGCGACCCCAAGGTCGCCAAGGACCTCCTCAAGGAGGCCGGCTACGAGGACACCGACGACGACGGCTTCGTCGAGACGCCCGACGGCGACCCGATCGACCTGAGCCTCATCGTCCCCAGCGGCTGGACCGACTGGATGGAGGCCGCCCGGGTCATCAGCGAGAGCGCGGCCGAGGTCGGCATCAAGGTCACCGCCGACTTCCCCGAGTTCAACGCCCTGGTGGACCAGCGCAACAGCGGCGAGTTCGACCTGGTGATCAACAACGAGCGCCAGATCAGCAACACGCCGTGGACCTACTACGACTACATGTTCCGGCTGCCGATCCAGGAGCAGCAGGGCACGACCAACTTCGGCCGCTACGAGAACGAGGAGATCTGGGAGCTGGTGGGCGAACTCGACAGCATCCCCGTCGAGGACACCGAGAAGATCCGCGAGGTCGCCGGCAAGATCCAGCGGATCCACCTCGAGGAGCTGCCCATCATCCCGCTCTGGTACAACGGCCTGTGGTCGCAGACCAACACCTCGGTGTGGACCAACTGGCCCTCCAGCGAGACCGACAACAACTACCTGCCCTCGACCTGGCGCGGCTACTTCCAGCTGGGCGGCATCCTGATGCTGACCGAGCTGGAGCCCGCTCCGGAAGAAGAGTAGGCGGAGAGTTTTCCCGAGACGTGGTCCGCTGAACCGCCCCCGCCCCGCCGCCCGGCCCACCGCGCCGGGCGGCGGGGCGGGGGCCCGTGCGACCACCGAGCCCAGGAGGGCCCGTTGCGCAGATACTTCGGCCGCAAGATCTTCGTCTACGTTCTGACCTTCTTCGCAGCCGTCACCATCAACTGGATGATCCCGCGGCTCATGCCCGGGGACCCCATCAAGAGCCGCCTCGCCCGCGCCTCCCTGAGCGACTCCGCGGCGGCCGAGGCGCTCTACGACTACTTCAACAAGATGTTCGGCCTGGACCAGCCGCTCTGGCAGCAGTACCTCAACTTCTGGGTGTCGCTGCTCCAGGGGGACCTGGGGATCAGCATCTGGAACTTCCCCACACCGGTCACCGACCTCATCATGGGAGCGGTCCCATACAGCCTGGGGCTGCTGCTCCCCTCCATCGTCATCAGCTGGTTCGTCGGCAACTGGTTCGGCGCCTACGCCGCGCGCAGCAAGTGGCTGGACAACACCATCCTGCCGCTGGGCTACGTGCTGACCGCCACCCCCTACATGTGGCTGGCGCTGCTGCTGGCCTGGAGCCTGGGCATCGTCGCGGGCTGGTTCCCCGCCGCCGGCTCCTACGGCCTCTCCCTCCAGCCCGCCTTCACCTGGACGTTCATCGCCAGCCTGCTGGAGCACTGGTTCCTGCCGTTCCTGTCGCTGTTCCTGGTCGCCCTGGGCGGCTGGGCCATCGGCATGCGCAACATGATCATCTACGAGCTGGAATCGGAGTACTCCAACTACCTGCAGGCCCTGGGCGCGCCGCGCCGACTGGTCCGCCGGTACGCCTTCCGCAACGCCATGCTGCCCCAGATCACCGGCCTGGCCGTGCAGCTGGGCACGGTCGTGGCGGGCGCGCTGCTCACCGAGATCGTCTTCTCCTACCAGGGCCTGGGCTACCTCATCCTCCAGGCGATCCAGAACCAGGACTTCTTCCTGCTGCAGGGAGCCTTCCTGTTCATCGTCATCGGCGTGCTGATCGCCAACTTCATCATCGACGTCGTCTACGTCCTGGTCGACCCGCGGGTCCGCGTCCAGATGCAGGGAGGGGCCAAATGACCGCCGCGCAGCCGCTGCCCGACCCGACCACGGCGCCGGAGGAACCCGCGGCCGCCGCGCCGGAGGCCCCCCGGCGCGAGGCCCTGTACTTCGCGCTGCGCAACCCCAAGCTGATCGTCGGCCTGACCATCGTGCTGCTGTTCCTGCTGGTCGGACTGGTCGTCCCGCCGTTTCTGGAGCACGGCCCCGGCGACCGGTACGCGCCGCCGCTGCTGCCGCCCTCGGGCGAGCACTGGTTCGGCACCACGCAGTTCGGCCAGGACCTGTTCACCCAGTTCGCCTACGGCGTCCGGGCGACCTTCCTGGTGGGCCTCCTCGGCGGCGGCATCGCGGCCGTCATCGGCATGACGATCGGCTTCGTCGCCGGGTACAAGGGCGGCTGGATCGACGAGGTCCTCAACATGCTGACCAACGTCGTCCTGGTGCTGCCCACCCTGGCGGTGCTGTTCATCATCGCCGCCTACGTGGACTCCTACAGCGTGGCGACGCAGTCCTTCTTCATCGGCATGACCTCCTGGCCGTGGGCCGCGCGCGCCGTCCGCTCCCAGGCGCTGTCGCTCAGCTCCCGCGACTTCGTCGACCTGGCCCGCCTCAGCGGGGTGCGGCCCTGGAAGATCATCGTCCGCGACATCGCGCCGAACATGAGCTCCTACCTGTTCATGACGTTCATCCTGCTCTTCGGCGGGGCCGTGCTGGCCGCCGCGGGACTGGACTTCGTGGGGCTGGGCCCCAGCGACGGCATGTCGCTGGGCCTGATCATGCACCAGGCCGTCAAGTGGGGCGCCCTGCAACTGGGCGTGTGGTGGTGGTTCGTGCCCCCGGGCCTGGGCATCACCGCGATCGTCGGAGCGATGTACATCATGAACGTGGGTCTGGACGAGGTCTTCAACCCCAAGCTGAGGGAGATGTGAGCAGGTGACCCTCGAAGTCTCGGACCTGCGGGTCTACTACCGCACCCTGCGCGGCGACGTCCGCGCCCTCGACGGCCCCACCTTCACCCTCGCCGACGGCGAGATCATGGGCCTGGCGGGCGAGTCGGGCAGCGGCAAGTCCACACTCAGCAAGAGCCTGATCCGGCTGGACGGCCGGATGCGCTACATCGGCGGCGACGTCGTCCTGGACGGCGACACGGTGCCGGTCTGGGACGACCGGGCCATGAACGACTTCCGCTACAAGCGGATCTCGATCATCCCGCAGTACGCGATGAGCGCGATGAACCCCACGCGCAAGATCGGCAGGATGATCGCCGAACTGCTGGAGTCGCGGGGGGTCCGCTTCCGGGAGATCCGCGACGAGCTGCACCGCCGCCTGGAACTGGTCGGGCTGGAGCGGGACGTGCTGGACCGCTACCCGCTCGAACTGTCGGGCGGCATGAAGCAGCGCACCGTCATGGTCATCTCGACCCTGCTCAACCCGTCGCTGCTGATCGCCGACGAGGTGACCTCGGCGCTGGACGTCTCCACCCAGCGGGCGGTCGCCGAGACCCTGGTGGAGTTCCGCGACCGCGAGTTCGTCAAGAGCATGATCGTGGTCACCCACGACATCTCGCTGGTCTACCAGATCGCCGACAGCATCATGGTGATGTACGCGGGACGGCTCGCGGAGAAGGCGCCGGCCAAGACCATCATCGAGATGCCCAGGCATCCCTACACCAAGATGCTGCTGGACTCCCTTCCCGAGGTGGGCGTCAAGTACGAGGACAGGCGGCTGAGCGGCATCCCGGGCAGCCCGCCCGGCCTGCTCAACCCCCCGCAGGGCTGCCGGTTCCGGGACCGCTGCCCGCTGGCCGACGAGCAGTGCCTGGAGCAGCCGCCGTTCGTGGAAGTGGAGAGCGACCACCACGTCGCCTGTTGGAAGGCCGAGTGAGCAGATGCTGAAATTCGACCGCGTCACCAAGGTCTACAAGGTGGGCGCCTTCGGCGGGGGCGAGTTCACGGCCGTGCGGGAGGCCACCTTCGAGGTGCGTCCCGGCGAGGTGGTGTCCCTGATCGGGGAGAGCGGCAGCGGCAAGAGCACCCTGGGCAAGATGGCGCTGCGGATCGCCTCGGCGAGCTCCGGGACGATCACCTGCGACGGCGTCGACGTGTCCACGCTGCGCGGCCACCGGCAGCTCAAGGACTACTACCGCAGGGTCCAGGGCGTCTTCCAGGACCCCTTCAGCAGCTACAACCCCGTCTTCAAGGCCGACCGGGTCTTCGCGATGATCCGCTCGGAGTACCACCCGGGCGTCTCCGACGCCGAGTGGCGCGACCGCGTGGCCGAGGCGCTGAAGGTGGTGCGGCTCGACCCGGACCAGGTCCTGGGCAAGTACCCGCACCAGCTCAGCGGCGGCCAGTTGCAGCGCATGCTGCTGGCCCGCGCCCTGCTGCTGGACATCGACTACCTGGTGGCGGACGAGGTGATCAGCATGCTGGACGCCTCCACCCGGATCGACGTGCTCAACCTGCTGGCCGACCTGAAGGCGCGGGGCATGGGCATCCTGTTCGTCACGCACGACCTGGCGCTGGGCAACTACATCAGCGACCAGACCGTGATCCTCCACAAGGGGGAGATCGTGGAGCGCGGACTCACCGGGAAGGTGTTCGGCGACCCGCGGCACCCCTACACCAAGAAGCTGTTCGCCTCGGTGCCGCAGTTCCACAAGAAGTGGGAGGAGGTCGAGGAGGAGCTGCGCGCCCGCGAGGCCGCCGACTCCTCGGCCCAGCCCTACCACCTGGCCGAGGGCCAGGAGGTCCCCAGCGAGCTGGTGGAGGTCTCGGAAGGGCACTACGTGCAGCCCTTCCGGCCCCGGGCCGCGGTCTGAGGACGCTTCGACGAGCCGGTCGGCGCAGGCCGCCGACCGGCTCCCACGCATGCCCGGCAACGGGGAAACCTCTTTTTTTCGGCTATTGCTGAACCGATTCATTTTGATCTCGGCCTCTTGACCCTGAACCGGTTTAGTAGTCTCATGGAAATCGCGGTGGCCCGACCACGGCCGCCGCGCGAGTCGGGTGCGGCCCGGCACCGGGTTACGCCCCCTCCCTCCTCCAGGCGCCCGGGTCGCACCCCCGACGTGCAACACACTCGCCTCACGTGTGGAGACGCCATGGCCGTGCGCATCGAACTGCGCGAGAACTGGACCCTGCGAGCCGAGGACCCCGGGCGGGTCCCGGTGCGGATCGGCCCCGCGGGGATACCGGCGACCGTGCCGGGATGCGTGCACACCGACCTCATGGCGGCCGGCCTCATCCCCGACCCCTACCAGGGCCGCAACGAGACCGGACTCGGCTGGATCGGCCGCACCGGGTGGAGCTACACCACCGCCTTCGACGCCGCGGCCCTGGCCGGGGCCGAACGGGTGGACCTGGAGTGCGAGGGGCTGGACACCGTGGCCACGGTGCTCCTCAACGGCGAACCGGTCGGCGAGAGCCGCAACATGCACCGCTCCTACCGCTTCGACCTGCGCGGCGCGCTGCGCCCGGGCGGCAACGAGCTGCGGGTCGACTTCGCCTCCCCCTACGGCTACGCCGAGGCGCTGCGCGACGAGCTCGGCGAGCGGCCCAACGCCTACCCCGAGCCGTTCCCGTTCATCCGCAAGATGGCCTGCAACTTCGGCTGGGACTGGGGGCCCACCCTGGTCACCTCCGGCATCTGGCGGCCCATCCGGCTGCACGCCTGGAGCACCGCCCGCCTGGCCCGGGTGGTGCCGCAGGTCACCGTGGCCACCGCCCACGACGGCACCGTGGAGGGCCGCGTCCTGGTCCGCGTCGAGGTGGAGCGCAGCGAGGCGGGCGAGGACGCCGAACTGGCGCTGAGCGCCCGCGTCGCCGGCCGGGAGCACACCGTCGTGCTGCCCGGCGGGGTGTGCCGCGCCGAGGTCGAGGTGACCGTCGCCGACCCCGGGCTGTGGTGGCCCCGCGGCTACGGCGACCAGCCGCTGTACGACCTGCGGGTCGGACTCGCCGGGAACGGCGCGGAACTGGACTCCTGGCAGCGCCGCGTCGGCTTCCGCAGCGTCGAACTGGACACCGGCGTCGACGAGGGCGGCCGCCGCTTCGCCATCGTCGTCAACGGCGTCCCCGTGCTCGTCAAGGGGGCCAACTGGATCCCCGACGACTGCTTCGTGACCCGGGTGGGACGCGACCGCTACGCCGAACGCATCGACCAGGCGGTCGCGGCCAACATGAACCTGCTGCGGATCTGGGGCGGCGGCCGCTACGAGAGCGAGGACTTCTACGAGCTGTGCGACGAACGCGGCGTCCTCGTCTGGCAGGACTTCCTGTTCGCCTGCGCGGCCTACCCCGAGGAGCCGCCGCTGGCCGAGGAGGTCGAGGCGGAGGCCCGCGAGGCGGTGGCCCGCCTCGCGCCCCACCCCAGCCTGGTGCTGTGGAACGGCAACAACGAGAACATCTGGGGTTTTTGGGACTGGGGCTGGCAGGAGCCGCTGGCCGGCCGCAGCTGGGGCGAGGGCTACTACCTGGACCTGCTGCCGCGCGTCGTCGCCGAGGTCGACCCCACCCGCCCCTACTGGCCGGGCAGCCCCTACTCGGGC
Source organism: Thermobifida alba (assembly GCF_023208015.1). NCBI lineage: Bacteria > Bacillati > Actinomycetota > Actinomycetes > Streptosporangiales > Nocardiopsidaceae > Thermobifida > Thermobifida alba. Next base: position 296,065 of record NZ_CP051627.1, read on the forward strand.
ACGCCGGACGTGCACCCCAACGACCCCCGGCACGCCACCGTGCACATCTGGGACGTGTGGAACGAGGTGGACTACACCGCCTACCGCGACTACCGGCCCCGCTTCGTCGCCGAGTTCGGGTTCCAGGCGCCGCCCACCCACGCCACCCTGCGCTCGGCGCTGCCCGACGAGGAGCTGCGCCCGGACTCGCCCGGCATGCTGCACCACCAGAAGGCCGCCGACGGCAACGGCAAACTCGCCCGCGGCCTGGCCCCGCACTTCGGCGAGCCCGCCGACTTCGACGACTGGCACTACCTGACCCAGGTCAACCAGGCCAGGGCGATCACCCTGGGCATCGAGCACTTCCGCGCCCAGTGGCCCGACTGCACCGGAAGCGTCGTCTGGCAGCTCAACGACTGCTGGCCGGTCACCTCGTGGTCGGCCGTGGACGGCGGGGGACGGCGCAAACCCCTCTGGTACGCCCTGCGCGCGGTCTACGCCGACCGCCTGGCCACGGTGCAGCCCGACGGCGACGGCCTGGTCCTGGTCCTGGCCAACGACACCGACGAGGAGTGGGCGGCCACCGCGCACGTGGCGCGGCGCGCCCTCGACGGCACGGTGCTGGCCCACACCGAGACGCCCTTCACCGTGCCCGCCCGCGGCGCGGCCCGGGTGCCGCTGCCCCGCCGGGTGGCCCGCCCCGGCGACGCGGCCGCGGAACTGGTCACCGCGGACACCGGGGCGCGCCGGGCGTACTGGTTCTTCGCCGAGGACCGCGACATCGCCTACCCCGAGCCGGCCTACGCCACCCGCGTCGTGCCCGACGGCGACGACCTGCGCGTCACCGTGACCGCGCAGAGCCTGCTGCGCGACCTCGCGCTGTTCGCGGACCGCCTCGACCCGGGGGCCGAGGCGGACGACATGCTGGTCACCCTGCTCCCGGGCGAGTCGCACACCTTCACGGTGCGCGGCGGCGCCCGCCTCGACCCCCGACGGGTGGTCGAACCGCCCGTGCTGCGCACCGTCAACGACGCGCTGCGCTGTGCCCGGGCGGCGGGGGCGCGGGGCTGACCAGCGCCGAGCCGGTCCCGGAGGGGTGAGGAAGCGGGCTTTCCGGGACCGGAGGGAGACGGCGGCACGTGGTGGGGCAAGCACCGCGTGCCGCCGTCGGGTAGTGTGGCGCCCTGCCGGCCGCGTGCCGGCGGGGCGACGCGCGGCCGTCGCGGTGGAAAGCGGTCGGATGCGGGAGGAAAGCGATGGACAACCGCGCCTCAGCGGAGCAGACGGCGCGCGACGCACTGGCCGAGGCCGCGGCCGTCGACCGCCGGATGCGGGCCCGGACCCGCGGATACGGCGTCTTCGTGCTGGCCCTGGCCCTGTTCTTCCCCGCGGTCCTGCTCGTCCTCGGCTTCGTCCCGCTGGACCCGGTGGTCCTCGCGGTCGGCAGCGCCGTCGTCGGCCTCTCGGTCGGGGTGGGCAGCGCCGTCGTCGGCGCGCGGCTCACCACGACCCCCCGCGGCTTCCACCGACGCTACCTCACGGCGTTTTTGACCTCCGCCGGCCTGTACACGGTGGCGGTGCTGGTCGGCGCGACGCTCCTCGCCGACAGCGCGGCCTGGTGGATCGGCAGCGCCGTGCTCACCGCCGTGCCGCTGGCCGTGCTGGGCTGGCAGATCCTGCGCGACGCCCGGCGGCCCGCGCCGGGTCAGGAGTCCGGGGCCGCCAGGCGGGCGTAGACCACGGTGTTGTCCGAGTAGTGGCCGGTGGCGGGGTCGAACGTCCCGCCGCAGGTGATCAGGCGCAGCTCCGGGCGGTCGAGCGGGCCGTAGACCCGTTCGGTCGGGAAGTCCTCCTTGGCCACCTGCTCCACCCGCTCCACCACGAAGACCGGCCGGGACCCGTCGGCGCGCAGGACGCGGACGGTGTCCCCGGGACGCAGTTCCGCCAGGCGGGCGAAGACCGACGGCCCGGTCCGGGTGTCCAGATGCCCGGTGATGACGGCGGGCCCCCGCTCCCCCGGGGAGGCGCCCAGCGAGTACCAGCCCGCCAGGTTGCCCTCCTCCAGCGGCGGGTCCTCCAGCGTGCCGTCGGGCTTCAGCCCCAGTTCCATCAGGGGCGCGTCCACCCCGATCGCCTCGATCGTCAACCGGACCGGCGCCGAGCGCTCCAGCGCCCGCTCCGGCACGGCGGCGCCGATCCCGCCGTCGGCCAGCGCGAACGCCACCCCCAGGACCACGGCCGCCAGGGCCCCGGCGCCGGTGCTTCTTCGTCGTCTAGCGGCCACGGCGCACCCCCCGCCGGCCGGAGGCCAGGACGAGGGCGCAGGCCGCCAGGACGCCGACCGCCAGCGCCGTGGGCAGCGCGGCGGAGCCGGCCGGGTCGGCCGTGCGGTGCAGGCCGCCGCCCCCCGAGTCCGGCGCGCCGCTCGGGGTGGGCCCCGCCGGCGGGCCGGCGAGGTCCGCCGACGCGTCCGGCGCGCCGTCCGGGGCGCCGTCCGGCGCGACCACGGTGACGCCGGAGTACAGCATCCGGCTGGAGTCGGCGGACCCGCACTCCGCCCTCACCTGGTACTGGCCGGGCTCCAGGTCCGCGTCCAGGGCGAAGTGCTCCTCGGAGTCCGCGGCCCCGTCCAGCGCGACCCGCGAGACCTCCGAGAACGCGGGCGAGGTGTACTCCACCCACTGGGCCCCGCCGGCGCAGGAGGCCCGCACGGCGACCGTGGACCCCGGTTCCGCCTTCGGCGGGAACACCGTGACGGCGTCGTCGGCGGACGCCGGTCCGGTCCCCGCGGCCAGGACCACGGCCACGGCCGCGATCGCGAACGCTGTCCGCACTCTCATGTTCCGCTCCCTCGCTGACGGGTCGCCGATGCCACACAGGAAACATCGCAGAGGGTCGGACATCTGTGACGTAAAGTGACGGGTGGTTGTGTAGTTTTTGCCCGATCTTTTCGGGTTTCGACAGCTGACTTTCGGCGGTGGTCGGCCCCCCGTACCCCGGACTAGCGTCGCCTCCATGAGGTTGTCGACCACGGGACTGCGCGACGTCAGAAAGGCCCTCCGCCCCGCCGGGGACTGGTCCACCCGGCGCGCGCGGATCGAGGACGCCCTGCTCGTCCTCGTCCTGGCCCCGGTGTTCGCCCTGGCGGCCGTCGGCGCGCGCTGGGAGCTGTGGCAGCAGGCACAGACCGCCCCGGTCGTCGCCGAGGCCGCCGCGGCGGTCCTGGCCCTGCTCGGCATCGTGCTGCTGGCCCGCCCCTACCCGCTGGCCGCGCTCGCCGCCGCGTTCCTGGGACTGGCGTGGCTGCCCGTCTTCGCACTGCTCACCGTGGTCACCGCCTACCTGGTGGGCAGCCGCACCCCGCACTCGCGGGCCACCACGGTCGTCTTCGCGCTGATCGGCGCGGGCGTCGTCCTGCAGGTCGTCCTGGCCCACCCCGCCGCGGCGACGGGCTGGTTCCGGGCGGTCACGCTCCTCACGTTCCACCTCCTGTTCCCGTGGGTGGTCGGCAAGTACCGGCGCCAGCGCGCGGCACTGGCCACCGCGGGCTGGGAACTGGCCGAGCACCTGGAACGGGAGCAGCGCATCGTCGCCGACCGGGCCCGGCTGCGCGAACGCTCCCGCATCGCCCAGGACATGCACGACTCCCTCGGCCACGAGCTGAGCCTGATCGCCCTGCGCGCGGCCGCGCTGGAGGTCGCCCCCGGCGCGGACGCGCACGTCCGGCAGGCCGCGCGGGACCTGCGGGAGAACGCCGCCGCGGCCACCGAGCGGCTGCGCGAGATCATCGGGGTGCTGCGCGACGACGCCGACCCCGCCCCGGTGCGGCCCGCGGGCGAGGACGTGGCCGCCCTGGTGGACCGCGCCCGCGCCGCCGGCATGGCCGTGACCCTCCTGCGCCGGGGACCCGTCCCGCCGCTGTCGGAGATGGCCGACCGCGCCGTGTACCGGGTCGTCCAGGAGGCCCTGACCAACGCCGGCAGGCACGCCCCCGGGGCGGCGGTCACCGTCCGGCTGGACCACGCCCCCGACCGGGTGGAGGTGCGGGTGGTCAACGACCCGCCGCCCGGGCCCGCGGCGGCGCCGGCCGGCGGCGGACACGGGCTGATCGGACTGCGCGAGCGGGTCCGCCTGGCCGGCGGGGTCCTGCGGGCCGGCGAGCACGCGGGAGGATGGCGGGTCGAGGCCCGCCTGCCCGCCCTGGGCAGGGACCTCGACGGCCGGCGGGAGCAGCCGCCCGCCGAGCCGGCCGAACGCAGCCGCACCTCCCGCTACTACCGCCAGGTCCGCGACCGGGTGCGCGGGGGACTCGTCGCGTTCGTGGCGCTGCCCTGCGCCGGGGCCGCGGTGCTCGCGGCCATCGTCCTGCTGGACAGCCTGTGAACCGCCCCGGCGCGGACGTGCGGCGGTCCGGGGCCTAGCGCCCGTCGGCCAGCCCCGCCTCGTGGGCCAGGATCGCGGCCTGCACCCGGTTGCGGACGTCCAGGCGGTTCAGGATCGTGCTGACGTAGCTCTTGACCGTGCCCTCCGTCAGGAACAGGCGGCGGGCGATCTCGGCGTTGGACAGCCCGGCCCCCACCAGAGCCAGCACCTCGCGCTCCCGGCCGGTGAGCGCCGCGACGCGGCGGCGCGCCCGGTCGGCGCGCGCCAGCCGGTCGCCGCTGAGCTCGGTGATGACCCGCTGGGCCACCCGGGGCGACAGGAACGCCGCGCCGTCGGCGATCGCGCGCACCCCCGCGATCAGCTCGTGCGGGTCCCCCGACTTGAGCAGGAAGCCGGACGCGCCGTCGGCCAGGGCGCGGGCGATGTAGGCGTCCTCCCCGAAGGTGGTGAGGACGGCCACCGCGGTCCGGGGCACGGCCCTGCGGATCTCGGCGACCGCGGCCAGGCCGTCCAGCCGGGGCATGCGGATGTCGAGCAGCGCCACGTGGGGCCGGTGCGACCGGGCCAGCGCGACGGCCTCGTGCCCGTCGGCGGCCTCGGCGACCACCTCGATGCCGGGGTCCGCGCTGAGGATGGCGCGCACCCCGGCCCGGACCGTCGCCTCGTCGTCGGCCAGCAGTACTCGGATCACCCGGCTCCTCCGTCCTCCCGTCCCGGCAGCGGCTGCCCCCTCGACGCTAGCGGCTGCCGCCCCCGCGACGCGGTCGCGGGGGCGGCAGCCGCTCAGGCGTCCCGGCCGCGCAGCGCCGCGTACCCCACGGCCAGCCCGCCCGCGGCCCAGCAGACCATGAACAGGGCCGACAGCGCGGGGGAGTGCGGGACGTCCACCCCCGAGGTGAGGACCTGCCCCAGCGGGGTGGGGGTGTAGTCGACGACCTCCAGCAGCCTCCGGCTGCCGATGATCTGCGCGAGCAGGGGGACGCCCACCAGCAGGCCGATGGCGCCCGTCACCGTGCCCGCGGTGCTGCGCAGCGCCGCACCGGCCCCCAGGACCAGCAGCGCCAGCGGAGCGAGGAACAGGCCGGGCCCCAGCAGGGCGTGGAACAGGCCGGAGGCGCTCACCTCCAGCGCGTCGCCGAAGTACCAGGCGGTCACCGCGAGGGAGACCAGGCCGATCAGGACCCCGGCCAGCAGGGCCACCACCGCGGTCACCACGGCCTTGGCCGCCAGCAGGACGCCCCGGCGCGGCACGGCGGTCAGCGTGGTGCGGGCCGCGCCGGCGGCGTACTCTCCGGTGACGACCAGCGAGGCCAGGGCGACCAGGGCGAACTGGGGCAGCAGGGTCGCCATCTGGGTCAGGGCCTGGGCGTCGATCCGCGTCGCGCCCCCGGAGTGCAGGATGGACTCCGCGCCCATCACGCAGGTGCCCGCCGCCAGGACCAGCGCCGCGGCCAGGCACGTCCAGGTGGACCGCAGGCCCCACAGCTTGGTCCACTCGGCGGCCAGGGCGCCGGGGAGACCGCCGCCCGCGCGCGCCGTCCCGGTCCGCGCCGTCGTGTTCGCCATGTCAGACTCCCGTTCCGTTCCGGTCCGCCGTGGCGGCGGAGTACTCGACGCTGGAGGCGGTCAGCTCCAGGTACGCCTCCTCCAGGGACACCGGCCGGGGGCTCAGCTCGTGCAGCACGACCCCCTCCCGGTGGGCCAGCCCGCCGATGTGCTCGGCGCTCAGCCCGGTGACGAGCAGCTCGTCGGCGGCGCCCTGCTCCACCAGGGCGCCCTCGGCGGCCAGCCGCCCGCCCAGCAGGGACGCCTGCGGGCTGCGCACCCGCACCGCGTGGCCCGAACCGGCCGCGACCACCTCGGCGACGGGGGCGTCGGCGATCAGCCGCCCCCGGCCGAGCACCACCAGCTGGTCGGCGGTGGCCTGCATCTCGCTCATCAGGTGGCTGGAGACGAACACGGTGCGCCCCTCGGCGGCCAGCGACCGCATGAGGCGCCGCACCCAGCGCACCCCGTCCGGGTCCAGGCCGTTGACCGGCTCGTCGAACAGCAGCACGGCCGGATCGCCCAGCAGCGCGGCGGCGATGCCCAGGCGCTGCCCCATCCCCAGGGAGAAGGAGCCGGTGCGGCGGTCGGCCACCTCGGTCAGGCCCACGGTCTCCAGCACCTCGGCCACCCGGGAGACGGGCAGGCCGTTGCTGCGCGCGAGCGCCGTGAGGTGGGTGCGGGCGGTGAGGCCCGGGTGCACGGCCCTGGCGTCCAGCAGCGCGCCCACCTCGCGCAGCGGGTGGCGCAGGGCGGCGTAGGGGCGGCCGCCCACCAGGGCGCTGCCGCTGGTGGGGCGGTCCAGTCCCAGGACCATCCGCATCGTGGTGCTCTTGCCCGCCCCGTTGGGGCCGAGGAACCCGGTGACCCTGCCGGGCAGGACGTCCAGGGTCAGGTCGTCCACGACGGTCTTGGCGCCGTAGCGCTTGGTCAGTCCGCGCAGGCTGATCACGTGCTCTCCTCCGTCCTCGGGTGTGCGGTCCCGACGCTACGGAGCGCGGGCCGGGCGCCGCATCCGGCGACCGGCAGGAGCGGCCCCTGACTTTCGGCAGGGAGGGCGGCCGGCGGGACGGGCGTGGGTCCCCGGCCGGGGGCCGCCGGACGGGTAGATTCGCGCAGGAACGGGCATCCTCGGGGTGCCGCCGGAGGGGCGGGGACACGCGGCAGGAGGAGGAGACGCCGATGGCCCGACTGCTGTTCGAGCTGGCCGGGGAGTGGAAGCGGCTGGCCGGGCCGGGAGAGGGGGCCGCGTCGGTGGGCGCCGAACTGCTCGCCCGGTGGGCCGAGCCGCACCGCCGCTACCACACGCTCGACCACCTCAAGGCGGTGCTGGCCGCCGTGGCGGAGCTCGCCGACGCCGCCCGCGACGTCGACCTGGTGCGCTACGCCGCCTGGTTCCACGACGCGGTGTACCGGGGGGAGCCCGGCGCGGACGAGGAGAACAGCGCCCAGCTCGCGGAACTGCTGCTGCCCTCGTGCGGACTGGACGCGGACCGGGTCGCCGAGGTGGCCCGGCTGGTGCGGACCACCGCCGACCACGCCCCGGCCCCGGGCGACGCCGACGCCGAGGTGCTGTGCGACGCCGACCTGGCGGTCCTGGCCGCGGACGAGGCGGAGTACGCCGCCTACGCCGCGGCGGT